>CADCWN010000188.1 GCA_902806415.1 uncultured Thermomicrobiales bacterium
AATTGCTGTTGCGGTTGCTTCATGCTAGCATCGCGGAACTGCGCCGATCCAACATTGACTTGCTATCGGTTAGACGTGGCAATTAGACACCCTTCGCCCTGAACAGGAGTAACACTATGGCGACCGAGGTGAGTAAGACTGGTGGGACGATCGACTGGGATGCCGTCTTCGCGTTGGTGGAGGCGAAGGAGGGGGCGCTGATCGAGCGCCTGCGCCGGATCATCCGGGTCGATAACTGCATCCCGCCGGGGAAGAATTACGATACGCTGGTCGATCTGCTGGAACCGCAGTTCAAGCAGTACGGCTTCGCGACCGAGCGGGTCGTCATCCCCGAGGAGTTGTGGCGCGCGATCCCGCTGCCGCTGGAGGGGGAGCGGGTCAACCTCGTCGCGAAGAAGGGGAGCGGCAAGCCGCCGCTGACGATCTACGCCCACATGGACACGGTGCCGATCGAGGAGGGCTGGGACTACGATCCGTTCGGTGCGGAGCTGCACGACGGGCGAGTCTACGGGCGCGGCGTCGCGGACATGAAGGGGACGATCGCCTCGTTGCTGACCGCCGCCGAGATCATGGATGAGTTGGGGTTGGAGCCGGTCTGGGACCTCGTCGCCTGCCTCTGCACCGACGAGGAGATCGGCGTCTATCCCGGCATCTGGCACCTCGCCAAGGAGGGCTACGTGGTCGCGCCGGTTCTCTGCATGGAGGGGAGCCAGGACCCGGTGCTGCGCCTCGGCTCGAACGGCGCGGTCGATGTGACGATCACCGTCAAGGGACGCTCCTGCCACTCGGGGGCGAACTACCTCGGCGTCAACGCGATCGAGGAGGCGGTGCCGGTGATGGTCGAGTTGCTGGCACTGAAGGGTCAGGTCGAGGCGCGGCGCTCGGCCCTGCCGCTGGCCCCCGCGCCCGGCGCGCCCGACCATCTGCGCCCGATGTTCAACCTCGACATCATCCACGCCGGGGTGAAGTCGAACATCGTCCCGGCGACCTGCACGCTGGTCGTCAACCGCCGCTTCATCCCTGAGGAGCGCTACGAGGATGTCGAGCGGGAGGTCCGCGAGGCGGTCGATCGGGGGATGGAGAAGAGCCGGGCGCTCGATGTCGAAGTTTCGTTCATGAAGGCGTACCCGGCCTACCACCAGAGTGCCGATCACCCGCTGGCGCACAAGCTGGTCAGCATCATGAAGCACCTGCACGGCTACAGTGACGCCGACTTCGTCCGCACCGGCTCCGGTGGCTCGACCGACATGGCGAACGTCGCGGAGACCCTTGGCACCGACCAGATCGCCACCGTCGGCCTCGGGCGGATGGGTGAGAGCAAGGCGCACGGCGCGAACGAGAGTGTGCGCCTCAGCGACGCCAAGGTCCACGTCAAGGAACTGCTCTACCTCTTCTGCGCGCCCGAGATCGCCCCGGCGTAAGGGGGGGCGAATTAACTTAGGACTTACGCAGTTGAGTACGAATTAGACGCGATTTCGGTGCGAATCCATGCCCAACTGCGTAAGTCCTATAACTATCTCGTTTTCTTCTCTGCGTCTCTGCGGTGATCCGTTCATTGACTTGTAGAGGCACAGCGTATGGATGTGACGATTCTGGGGACGGGGGCGCCGCTGGCTCCGGGGCGGGCGACGACGGGGCTGCTGGTGACCGCGCCGGGGTGCGAGCCGCTGCTGCTCGATACCTGCGGCGGGTTCGAGTTGGCGCGGCGGGTTGTGGCGGCGGGGTTCGCACTGCCCGACCTGCGGAACGTGGTTGTTACGCATCGGCACCTCGACCATAGCGGCGGCGTCCCGGCACTGCTGCTGGCGAATCTGCCGCTGGCATTCTACGGCTCGGAGGACACGCAGGCGGGGCTCGACGGGCTGCTGGCGGCGACCTACCCGGAGTGGCCGCCGCAGTCCGGCGTCACGCGCCCGGTCATTGCGGCGGGCGAGCGGCGGGGGATCGGCGGCTTCGCGGTGGAATTCTTCGCGGTCGAGCATCGCGTCCCGACGCTGGCGGTGCGCGTCAGCCACGGCGGCAAGACCCTCGCGTTCAGCGCCGATAGCCTCCCCTGCCCCGCCCTCGTCGCCTGCGCCCGCGACGCCGACCTCTTCATTTGCGACGCGATCTGCGCCGCGCGCGATGGCGAGGGGTGGGCCGAGCACGCGCGCCGCCTGATGCACCCGATCGCGCGCGAGGGGGCGGCGATGGCGACAACTGCTGGTGCCGGTGCCTTGGCCCTCGTCCATATCGGCCGCTTCGCCGACCCCGACAATATCCGCGCTGAGGCGGTCGAGGGTTTCTCCGGTCCCGTCACCGTGCCGGACGATCTGGCGCGGTATACCGTCTAACGGTAGCCCTCACTTGCGCTACCCTTATAGACTCCCGCGCCTGGCAAATATTCGTAGCGTCCTCCCGCTCCTTGGATGCGAAGAAAGGAGGGGTGTTGCGGTGCTTCGGACTGTCGGGAGCGTGGGATGACCTCTCCCCGCCGCCCCGGCGGCGACCCTCCCCGACGCGGGGAGGGTGGGGACCGCTCCCCTGCAATGCCTCCTTCCCCCTCTCCTAGCATTGGGAGAGGGGGTGGCGAGCGGATGCGAGCCGGGGGTGAGCCCCCCCCCGGGAGCCTTCTCCCTTCCCCGGCGTTAACCCCATGCGAGCGCCCCCGCGTGCGTCGTCGTGTCGCCGTCCTGTGGGGTGGCCCGCGCGAGGGCGCTATACTTCGGGGTGGGAGTCCGATCCGTGTGTTAAGGAGTGAGCGACTGATGCTGTGGCGACGACGCCCCAAGATGATGATGTTGGCGCTGGCGCTGGTCGGGCTGCTGGCGCTGGCCGGGTGCAGCCTGCCCGGACAGGCGACCGTCCAGACGGCGACCCCCGCCCCGATCGTGCCGCCGACCGCGACAGTGACCCCGACGGCCACGCCGATCCCCCCGACGCCGACCGCGACGCCGATCCCGCCGACCCCGACGCCGAGCGCCGCGACGCCACGCGAGATCTATCGCAAGGTCTCCCCGGCGGTGGTGACGATCGTCACCAGGGTCGTGCGCGGCAATCAGCGCGGGACCGGCTTCGGCACCGGCGTTATCTTCGATCGCCAGGGCCATATCCTCACCAATAACCATGTCGTCGAGGGCGGGCAGCAGTACGAGGTGATCCTCGCCGACGGTGTGCGCCGCCCGGCGACCGTCGTCGGCACCGACCCGGCGACCGATCTGGCGGTTATGAAGATGGACGGCGGGGTGCCGGGGATCGCCGCGTTCGGTGATTCGAGCAGGCTGGAGCCGGGGCAGCCGGTGGTGGCGATCGGCAGCGCGCTCGGCGAATTCACCAACACCGTGACGACCGGGATCGTCAGCGGGCTGCACCGCGACCTGGAGCGCGAGGATGGCACGATCCTGGAGGGGCTGATCCAGACCGACGCGGCGATCAATCCGGGCAACTCGGGCGGGCCGCTACTGAACGATCAGTCGGAGGTGATCGGGATCAACACCGCCGTGATCCGCCAGTCCGGCCAGGGTCGTACCGGGAGCGTGGCCGAGGGAATCGGCTTCTCGGTCCCGTCGAACGTCGCCAAGGTGGTCAGTGAGCGGATCGTCGCCGAGGGGACGATCGCGCGCCCCGGCCTGGGGATTAAGACGATGCCGGTGACCCCCGGCATGGCCGCGCAAGAGAACCTTGCGGTGCAGGAAGGGGCCTTGATTATCGACCTGTTGGTCGGTGGCCCAGCGGCGACCGCAGGGATTCAGCGGCAAGATGTGATCGTCTCGATCGACAACAAGGCGATCAACAAGGACGTGAGCTACAACACTCTCCTGCTGGGCTACCGCCCCGGCGCGACCGCCACCATGACGATCGCGCGCGGCCAGGATCGCTTCAGCGTGCAGGTGACGTTCGGCGAGGCGGACCAGTAGGAGAATAGTCCGTAGTCGGTAGGCCGTAGTCCGTAGAACCTCGTTGCGGCACTTTGCTGAACGTGTGGCGAAGAGTTGGTATTGCCTCTCTACGGACTACGGCCTACCGACTACGGACTCGCTGTGGTATCGTCCCCCCTACAACCGTTCTGTGCCACCCTGCGGCAAGGAGTGATGATGAGCCTCGATACGCTGGCGCTCGACGCCCTCTGGCGACCGTTCACGCAGCACGCCGCCCGGCAAGCGCCGATGGTGATGGTCGAGGGGCGCGGGGCCACGCTGATCGACGCCGACGGCAACGAGTATGTCGATGGGATGGCCGGGCTCTGGTGCGTCAACGTCGGTTACGGGCAGGAGCGGCTGGTCGAGGCGGCGGCGCGGCAGATGCGCCAGTTGCCCTACACCCCGCTGACCCGGCCCGCGCCCGCCGCGATGCAACTAGCCGAGCGGCTGACCGGGCTGTTGCCGGGCGATCTTAACCACGTCGTCTTCGTCAACAGCGGCTCGGAGGCGGTCGAGACGGCGCTGAAGATCGCGCGGCAATACGCGCGCTTGCGCTTCCCGAAGGAGAATCGGCACAAGATCATCTCGCGCTATCGCGGCTATCACGGCTGGACGATGGGGGCGCTCGGCGCGACCGGCCAGGAGATCCGCAAGGCGCGGTTCGAGCCGACCCTCGCCGGGCATATCCACGTCCGCCCGCCCGATCTCTTCCGCCTCTTCGCCGGGCTGACGCCGAGCCAGGCGGCGGCGCAACTGGTGCGCGAATTGGAAGACGTGATCCGCTTCGAGGGGCCGGACACGATCGTCGCCTTCATCGGTGAGCCGATCATCGGCGGTGGCGGCGTGATCGTGCCGCCGGATGAGTACTGGCCGGCGATCCGCGCCCTCTGTGACCGCCATGGGATCCTGCTGATCCACGACGAGGTGATCACCGGCTTCGGGCGCACCGGCAAATGGTTCGGCTCCGAGCATTGGGGGGTCGTGCCGGACATCATGACGCTGGCGAAAGGTATCTCCAGCGGCTATGTGCCGCTCGGCGCGACCGCCGTCACCGCCAACGTCTTCGACGCCTTTAAGGGCGACCCCGCCGAGAATGTGCAGTTCAACCAACTCAGCACCTATGGGGGACACCCGGTCGCCTGCGCGGTCGCGCTGGAGAATCTGGCGGTCATCGAGGGCGACGGGCTGGTCGAGAACGCGGCGCGGGTCGGCGCGTCGCTCGGCGATGGCCTGCGCGAGCTGATGGCCGACCACCCGATCGTCGGGGAGGTGCGCGGCAAGGGGCTGCTCTGGGGCGTCGAACTCGCCGTGCCGGGGACGACCGAACCGCTGGCCGGGGAACACGTTAACACCGTGCTGCGCGAGGCGCAGGCGCGCGGGGTGCTGTTCGGCAAGAACTCGTCCACCGTGCGCGATCTCGACTGCACGATCACGATCTCGCCGCCGCTGATCATCGGCCAGGCGGAGGTCGAGAAGATTGTCGCGGCGCTCGATGGGGCGCTCGGCGCGGTGCGGCTTGGGTGAGTCGTGGGTCGTGCGTCGTGAGTCGTGAGTTGCGACGCTCGGCGCGGTGCGCCTCTGAGGGCGTTCGGGCAGCGGTGCCATAGTCATCGCGCGTACTGGTGGCTGGAACTGGGCGCGTCGGGCGCGCCCGAATCAAGGATAGGGTGGGGGATGGGCGAGGCGCGGGGGGCGCAGACGTTCGGCATCATCGCCGCGCTCAACAAGCCGCAGGCGAAGGAACTGGAAGGGGAGATCACCCCCTGGCTGGCCGCGCGCGGCGTCGGTTGTCGCGACGAGGCGACGATGGTGCGCGACGGCGTTGCCGATCTCGACGCGATTGTCGTCCTCGGCGGCGATGGGCTGATGATGCGCGCCGCGCGGATGTTCCCCGACGTGCCGTTGCTAGGGATCAACTTCGGCCACGTCGGCTTCCTGACGATGGTGGAGCGGAAAGACTGGCGCGCGGCGATCGAGGCGACGCTGGCGGGCGAGCACAGGGTCCAGCGCAGCCCGACGTTGCAGGTCGATGTCCTGCGCGGGAGCGCGACCGTCGCCTCCGGCTGGGTGATCAACGACGCCGTCATCCGCGCGGGGCCGCAGCTGATCGAGGTCGAGCTCTACGTGGACGGCCAGTACGTCAACATCTACCCCGGCGACGGGATGATCGTCTCCACGCCGCAGGGGAGTACCGCCTACTGTATGTCGGCGGGCGGGCCGATCCTGACGCGCGGGGTGCGCGGCTTCGTGATCATCGCGCTCAATCCGCACTCGCCGATCCGTATCCCGCTCGTCGTGGAGGAGGAATCGACGATCGACCTGGTGATGGTCAACGACCGACCGAGTTGGCTCTACCTTGACGGCAAGATCGAGGACGCGCCCGATCTCCAGCGCGGCGATCTGATCCGCGTGCGGCGCGGGCAGCCGACCTTCTCGCTGGTGCTGCTCGAAGGGATGAGTTTTTTCACCGCCGTCCGCAGCCGCTTTAACTTCCTCATCCGCCCCGACTCCGTGCCGAGCCGCGCGTGAGGGGCGGGATGGCGGTGAGGGTGGGGGATGACCCCACCCCGCCGCCCCAGTGGCGACCCTCCCCGACGCGGGGAGGGTGGGGCTCGTCGTGAGCGATCAGACCGTGGCACCTGCCCCCGCGCCCGCCGCGAAGCCGAATTTGTCCGGCCAGGTATCGCGCGCGATGCTCTGGAACGGGGCATGGCAGGCCGCAAAGCTGCTCGCGGGGTTCGTCTCCTTCATCGTCGTCGCGAATCTCCTCTCGAAGGACGGGTATGGGACGGTCACGACGATCAGCGCGATGGCGGGGACCCTGGGGTTGATCGCCGATTTCGGCGTCGAGCGTGGCCTGGCGAAGTTCTTGCCGGAGGTCGAGGCCCGGCATGGCGGTCGGGGCGTTCGCCGCACCTTGCAAGTGGTCATCGCGCAGAAGCTCGTCGTCGTCGCGCTGATCGTCGCGCTGGCGCTGATTTTCCGGGAGCGATTGTTCGCCTACTGGTCGGGGCGGGTCGATGAGCCGGAGACCAGGGCGATCCTCGATCGGTATCGGCTGACGTTCTTCTGGGCGCTGATGGCGCTCGTCTTCTTCGGGGCCGTCTTCGACGTCTATATGCAGACGCTCACCGCCTATTTCAAGCAGCGCGCCTCGGGGGCGATCGGCTTCGTGGCCCAAGTCCTCAGCCCGATCCTGCGCCTTGTGGTGGTGGTGATCGGGTGGGGTATCCTCGGTTTCGTCGGCGTCCTCGTCACCATCCCACTCGTGGCGACGGCGCTCGCCGCCTGGCAGACGATGGGAATTCAGCGCCAACTCATCGCCGAGCCGACCTTGGAGAGCAAAGGTGCGCGCCTGCCGCAACGCTTCGTCTCCTATTCGGCGCTGAGCTATTTGCAGCAACTGACCGAATACCTCTACGCGCTCGACTTCGTCCTCCTCGCGTTGCCGGGCGCGAGTGCCGTGGCGAGTTTCAAGGTCGCGCACTCGCTGATCAACCAGATCCTCGGGGCGCTGTGGTCGCCGCTGGCCGGGATTCAGATTCCGCTCTTCTCCCGCCTCCACGCGCGCGGTGGCGAACGGCAACTGGGCGAGGCGTACAGCATCCTCTCCAAATTCCTGGCGGCGGTGATGATCCCGGCGGCGGTCGGCCTAACTCTGCTGGTCTACAACATCCTCGCCCTGCTCGGGCCGAAGTATGTCGACGCGGCGGGGGCCGCGCGCATCCTGGCGCTGACCCTCTGCCTCGATGCCGCGATCAGCGTGCCGCTGGCGATGCTGATGGCCTACGAGCGGTATCGCCCGATGCTGATCTCGCGCAGCTGCGCGGTCGTCGCGCTGCCGCTGGTCTTCTTCGTCGTGCCGCGCTACGGGATCGTCGCGGCGGCGCTGGTGATGGGCGGGACGCGCCTCCTCTGCGACGGGCTGGCGATGGCCCTGGCGCTGCGCCAGTTCCCGATCCGCTACCCGCTCCGCTTCGTGGCGCGAGTCGCCCTGGCGAGCCTGGCGATGGCCGTGGTCATCGCGCCATTCGCGCTGCACTTCCTCAAGCCGACGCTGCCCTGGGATCCCGGCGTGAGCCTCGACAAGACCAGTCGCGCGCTCTATCTGCTCGGCAATGCCGCGATCGGCGGGGTCGGGGCGCTCGTCTATCTGGGTGTGTTCAAGCTGACCGGCGGATTGGACCCCGAAGATCGGCAACGGATCGTCGAGCTGCGGCTGCCGCTGGCGTCCAGAATCCTGCGGTTCCTGTGAGGTGGCGATGAGCGCGGCTGGTGACGGCGCGAAGCTGCTCTACTTCACGGCGGCCTATCGCCCCGGCTCGATGGCGATCCCGGTCCACACCGAGTTGCTGGCGGCGTTCGGCGAGCGCGGCTACCCGAGCGCGATCGTCACTCTCGCGCCGCCGGGCCAGCGCGAACCAATCGCCTACGTGCCGGATGGCGACTTGCCAGTCTATCGGGTGGCGATCTCGCGCGGCCTGCGCGACCGGCTGGCGAATCGTTACGCGCGGACCCGGCTCGGCTACCCTTACCTGCTGACGGCGGCGCGCTACCTGCGCCCCTGGCTGCGCGCCCGCCTCGCCGCCGACCCCGACCTGATCCTGCAAGTCGAGATGGCGTTCCCGCTCGGCGCGGTCGTGCGCCGCGCCCTCGGCGGGACGCCCGCGCGCACGGTCGTGACCCTGCACGGCGGCGATGTGTTGTGGCCCGACGACGGCTCGGCGTATGGCTACGCCGGGTTGCCCGCCGCGCGGCGGGAGTTGCGCCGCGTCTTCGCCGCGTTCAGCCGCGTGCGCCCGATGGCCCCGATTCTGGCGCGGGCGGCGGCGGGTTTCGGCTGCCCACCCGAAAAGATCGCCGTTGTGCCGCTGAATGTCAGCGAGGGCTTCTACCCGACGGGGCCGCTGGCCGAATTGCGCGCGGCCTCGCGGCGGGCAACCCTGGTCGAATTGGGGCTGCCCGCCGACGCGCGCCTGCTGATCACCAGCGGGCGGGTGCTGCCGATCAAGGGCTTCGATATCCTCGTGGACGCGCTGCCCGCCGTCCTCGCGGCGCACCCGACGACGTACCTGCTCCTCTACGGCCCCGACCGCGGCGGGACGACCGACGCGCTGCGGGCGCAGGTGGCGGCGCTGGGCCTGACCGAGCGGGTACGCTTCCTCGGCACCCTGCCGTTCGACGGCCAGGGGCGCTTCCTCGCCGCCGCCGACCTCTCGGTGATCCCCTCGACCCTCGACGGTTTTAACCGGCATGGGATCGAGGCGGGCGCGCACGGCACCCCGATCGTCGCCAGCACCGGCGCAGGGATCGCCGACTTCGTGCGCGACTACGGCGCGGGCCGCGCGGTCCCCTCGCGCGACACCGTCGCGCTGGCGACCGCGATCAACGACCTCCTCGCCGACCGGGCCGCCTGGGAGCGGGCCAGCGCGGGCGCGATCCGCCTGGCCGATGCCTGCCGCACCGGGCACGTGGCCGATGCGCTGGTGGCGTTGTATGGGGGGATCGGGCGGGGTTGAGAGGCGGTTTGGAGGCGTGGTGCTGTTGCGGGCAGACCGGGACTGAAGTCCCAGCTAATGGCTGCGACCATGAAGTCCACTACAGTGGACTAAATTCATGGTGAGGAATTGCCGATCCGAAAAGCACCGGGCATAGAGCGGATCTCGTCCACTTCAATGCACTTCGTGGCCCACAGGCCACTTAACGCCAATTTTAATCAGCGACTCCAACATTCAGCCGCCCGCTATCACAAGCCGATACACCGGCTCGCCATCGCGCTCCTCGCCCGTCGCCCGGAACCCGGCGTTCATGTAGAGCCATTGTGCGTGGTCGTTGTCGGGGTGGACGGTGAGGTTGATCTGCCGACAGGCGGGGTGTTGCGCGACGACCAGGGCGATGAACGCCCGTAGCGCCCGCCGCCCGTAGCCTTGGCCTTGCTGCGACCGGTCGATGAAGAAGTGGTGGACCCAGTAGCGATCTGGGCTGCCGGGGGCGTAGGCGAGTTCGACGAGTCCGACTGGCTGCTCGTCGGCGTGGATCAGGTAGGGGAGCCAGGTGAGGTCGCCGGGGCGCACATACGCCTTGGCGAGCGCGATGGCTACGATCGGCGCGTGGTCGGCGATGAACCGCTGCTGCTCAGGGCGGACGGTGAGCGCCAGCGCCGCTCGCCAGTTGTGCCGGTTGATCTCGCGGAGGGTGATCGTCGCCATGAATCTCCGCAGTCGCAATTCTCCGCTGCTACGGGATGAGCTTCGGTCGTTCCACGCCTTGCTGCCGCACTGCTTCCTGGCGCAGTCGCACGGTCAGGCCGCCGCCCAGCGCGCCACCCTCGCGTATCCTGGCGACCAAGTCGCTCTCGGTGACGTTGACCGGGCCGCTATAGAGGGCGAACGGTGGTCTGCCCCCGCGCCCTTGCAAGGCCGAGACCAACAGTTCGAGCTCGGCCACTTCCTGCGTGAGCACCTGGCGCAGCAGTTGGCCGATCGGTACATCGAGCGCGCCAGCGATCCGCTCGTAGGCGGCATGGGTCTGCTCGTTCATGCGCACGGAGACGCGCCGGTCGAGGGTCTTCGCTTTCTTCGGTCGTGCCATCGTCTCCCCGATCTGGTTTTTGACTGACAATAACCGACACATACTCTATCGATACTATAACTGAGCGGTTAGAGGAAATGTAACGGACTGAAACCTCGCCCCCTCTCCTTAGAATGGGGCGAGGTGTGCCGCCCGTCGGCGGCGGGGTGAGGGCCGTGCAAGCCTCACCGCTGCAAATACACGCCGCCGATCGCGAATGTCAGCGGGCGGGTGTCCTTGGGGTTAAGGCCAACACTGGCGGGGCTGACCGGCGCGTCGAGGGCGCGCAGTTCGATCGTGTGCTGCCCCGCTGTGAGGGTCAGGGGGATGTCGAAGCGCTGCGTCTCGGTGACGCGCCACTGGCCGAGCGACCGACCGTCGAGCAGGACTTCGAGGCGGCGCGGGTTGTTGAAGCTGATCGCGTCGAAGCGCAGGGCGAAGTTGCCCGAGGGCGCGCCGAAGTACCAGGCGTGGAATTTGGCCGACGGGGCCATCCAGCGGATGTCGGTCTTACCGTCCGAGAGGCGCTCCAGGTCGTACCAGCCGTCGCCGAGCGCGAGGGCGCTGCCGTCGCCGACCGCCGCGCGCGGGCGGTAGACGCGCAGCCCCGGCTCCTCGTGGATCGGCCCGCCGTCGGCGGCGAGTTCCAAGAAGCGACCGATCCCGTACTCGTCATAATTCTGGTCGTCCGGGTAGACGACGATCCAGCGCACCCCTGCCCAGGCCAGCACCAGCGGGGCGACCTCCGGCGCGGTCTGCCGCGCCATGATGTCGGCGCCGACCGGGGCGTAGCCGCCGACCGGCAGCAGGGAGCGGTAGGGGTAATCGAGGCGTCGTGCGACATATCCTGCGACAATCGGGCGACCGTGGACCGTCTGGTAGAGGTCGGAGCGGGCGCGCTTGTAGGAGATCGGCAGTTCGAGGACCGTGCCGGGCTCGGACGAGGCGGCGAGTTGGCGATAGAAGTCCGGGGCCGCCGTCGCTTCGAGCGGGAAGGGGACCGTCAGTTGCTCGGCCAGGATCAGCGCGATGAGGGCGGCGGCGAAGATCGTTTGGGCGCGACGGCCCGCGAGCCCCGGCCAGCGGCGCTTAATCCCGGCGAAGCCTAGGCCGCTGAGGACGGCGAGGCCGAGGGTGCCGCCAAGAGCCATCCGCACCGGCGTGCGGACGACGCTGAGGCCGGGAACCTCCATCAGCATACTGTAGGGGAGGGGGAGCGACCAGGCGTTCGCGCCGAAGCGCCAGCGACCATCGACGTGCAGGGTCGGGCCGAGCGAGAGGACGATGAAGATCGCCGCGATAGTCAGCCAGAGGGTCGCGCGCCGCCGCGCCAGCCAGAGAGCGCACCCCGCCAGCGCCAGCAGCACGAAGCCGAGAAAAACATCACCCTCGACGAACGGTGCGGAGCTGTGGCGCTCGACCCGCAGCGCCAGCGGTCCGACGAGCCAGTGGCGCGTGCTGGGGATCACGAACGAGACGAGGTCGGCGGAGTAGTTGCGGATTGTGCCGAGGCTCGGCAGGTCGGTGATCCCGCTGCGGACCTCCGCCGCCGTCGCCAGGAGGAGCGGCAGCGTCAAGAGCGCCCACGGCAGCCCGATCGCCGCGCCGACGATCAGCGGTGCTACCGTGCGCCGCGCGACCGCGAACCAGGCGGCGACGATCGCGGTCAGCAGGACGGCGAAGACGACGTAGAGCCAGTCGGTGAGGGTCAGCAGGATCAGCGCGCCAACCGCCAGGGCGATGAAGCCGGTGCGGCGACGCCCGCCCGTCTCCAGGGCGCGGAGGAGGCAGAGGAGGTACGCCGGGATACACTGCGAGGAGAGGAGGTTGGCGTGGCCGAGCAGGTGCATCAGGTGGTAGGCGCTGAAGGCGTAGGCGACTCCGCCGACCACCCCGGCCATCCGATCGCCGCTGACGTGCGCGACGAGCAGGGAGGCGAAATACCCAGCCAGGCTCAGGGAAACGAAGACGACGAAGTTGTAGGCCGGGGTCAGCCCGAAAAGCCCCTGGATCGGCAGGCTGATCAGGCCGTTGAGGGGATTGAGTGTGTGCAGGTAGAGCGGTGCGCCGTAGGGGGCGTAGACCAGCGGCATCTCGAACGGGTTGCGGAACGAGCCGAGCGCCTCGCCGACCCACCAGAAGCCCCAATAGTTCATCAGCGCGTCACCGCCATCGCTCGGGACGTGGGTGTCGAGGTGGAGGATCAGCGGGAAGGTGGCGATGATGGCGAGCAGGAGGTAGAGCGCCAGCGGCCCGAGATGCCAGCGGAGGATCTGGGACCAGTCGTGGCCTGCCGGTGCTGCGACCGTCGCGTCCGCATCGCTCCCCCAGGCTTCCTGGTGGAGCCATTGCCCCCAGCGCTGCCTTTGGCTCGGGCGCGTGTGGCGTCGCGCGCGTCGCTTCGTCGTCCCGACCGCCCCCGCCATCCCCCCCTACCCGCGCGAATCGTGGCCCATCCTCTTGCGGTATCGCGTCGGTGGGGAGTATAGCGAGGGGCGGGTGGGGGTGCCATGCGGGGGAGCACTCGCTGATTGCGTGCCGGCCAAGGCGGCGCGCGGGGCGTTGTGACCAGACCGGGACTGAAGTCCCGGCTAAGGGCTGCGGCCACGAACCCTCTGACTACGCAGAGGACCACGGCCCACTGAAGTGGGCTGGGTTATGAGGTACACCGTGTCTACAGTTATTTATATGGTTTGGACCCCCTCTCCTCGAATGGGGAGAGGGGGTTGCGCGCGACTGCGCGCCGGGGGTGAGGGCCGTACTCTACGGCAGCAACCAGCCCCGGCTTACCAACTCCTGCCGACCCAACAAGCCTAGCAGTACGTCGTACGGCGGGGCGTTCTCCGGGTGGAACTCGAAGCGGTTGCGCTCGAAATACTGGACGGTGTACGGCTTACCGTCGCCGCCAATCTCGGTGAACTCCTCGGTGATCGGCAGGCCGAAGGTCGCGAGTCCACCGTTCGCCAGCCAGTAGGCGCGGAACGATCCGCCGAGGTTGTGCCCGGTCTCGGGGAAGTACGACGCCCCGAGTATCGGCGCGGTCGATTGGGCCGGGTTGGGGCCTGGCGGTGGCGGTGGCGGGAGCGGGGGCTCGCTCGGTGCTGGCGTCGAGGGCTGCCCGCTGTTGCTAATGTAGATCGAGAAGTGGATCTGATCGGTGTCGGCGTTGCGGAAGCTGAGGTAGGCGACCGTGTTCGCGCCCTGGACGATCCAGGGGGAGAACGCCTTAAAGCCGTCGGTCCAGGCTTGGCGGTCGCGCCAGCCGGTGCCGAAGTTCTGCATCACGTAGATTCGGGCCGGTGCGCTGGAGCGATCGTTCCAGGCGGCGACGATCCGCCCGTTGGCCCAGGCGATCCGCGGCTCCAGCATATTGCCAGTCTCCGAGAGGATGTCGGTATTCGACCAGGGCGCGTTCCAGGCGGCGCGCGTGCGGTAGGCGATCCGGCGGTCGCTGTCGCCGCCGCCGCCTGCCTCGGTGAAGATCACATGGATCCGCCCGGAGGTCTCGACGGTGATCCCGCTCTGCTGCGTCGCCGAGGATGCGACCGTCTCGGGGGCGTTCCAGTCGCCCGTGCGCGCGGCGTAGCGGAGCGCGCCGCGCTCCCACCAGAGGACGCTGACGACCCCGCCCGGATCGACCGCGACCTTGCCGACGAACGCCCCGCGCCCGCCCGCCCGCGAGACATTCTGGGAGCCTTCCCAGCCGCTCGGCGAGCGGTGGCGCGCGAAGACGTCATAGGTGTCGTTCGCGCGGATGGTGTAGACGATCCAGACGCCGCCGGCCTGGTCGGCCGCCATGTTGGCGTTCTGGACATCGTCCTCGTTGCTGATCAGGATCCGATCGCCCCACACCCCGGCGCTGGCCGGGTCCGCGCCGGGCGGCAGGTAGCGCTCGAAGAGGGTGCGCGGACGACCCTCGCCCCAGGCGATGTGGACGCCGCCGTTCGTATCGACCGCGATCGTCGGCTGCTCGCTGTGGGTATCCGGGCTGCCGGAGATGTTGACCGGCGGCTGGTCGAGCGCGGGGTGCCAGCCCGCGGCGTCGCGATAGCGGAAGTAGACCTCGCCGAGTCCCTGGTCCTGTGCGTTGACGAAATCGAACCAGACGAGATAGACCCGCCCGCCGTCGGGGCTGAGGGCCAGCTCGCTGAGGCTGGCGTGGGCGGTGTAGGAGACGCGCTCGCCGTTATCGGCCAGGGTGATCGCGGGGGTGCCGAAGCTGAGGGCGGCGGTGACCACGGCCCAGGCGAGGGCGAACCGCGCGAACAGACGCAGTGGGCTCACGGGCAATCTACTCCTTACGAGCGAATGGAGGACGGTGCGCTGGTCTATTAGGGTCTGTGGGATGCAAGTATAGCGCGGGGCGAGGGATGGTGCTAGTGGGAGCAAGTGTTGGCGGGAGCGTGGGTGTGTGAGGGGCGCTTGTCGATGGAGATTGACTGGTGAATCCGGTAACCGGTGGGCGTTGCCGACGTGGTGCCGCCGGATGAATCCGGCGCTAAGTGGCCTGCGGCCACGAAGTCCACTGAAGTGGACTGGGGTTGTGAACGATCATCCTTACATCTGGTATACGCTCATGTTAGTTTGTCTCCCGAATTCTTTTCTCGTCCCTCTCTCTGTGCGCTCTGTGCGCTCTGTGGTTACTCCATTCCTGCTCCCCGCACCTTCGCGCGGAGAGAATTGACAGCACCCGTCTCGGCGCGTACAGTTAAGGTGACCTTCGGGGCAGGGTGCGATTCCCGACCGGCGGTATGGCGTCCCGAGTGACGCCGAGCCCGCGAGCCGCGATGCGGCTGACCCGGTGCGATGCCGGGGCCGACGGTACAGTCCGGATGGGAGAAGGTCGCCCGGTAACACGCCTGTGTGCCGGCGTCGCCGCGCATTGCCATTGGTGCGATGCGGGGCCGCGCCCGCGCTGTGGCATACCGTGGTCAATGCCCCGAAGGTCAACGACCTTCGGGTTTTTTGTTGCCCGCGCCCGGTCGCCGCGATCGTGCCTGGGGGGGAGGGTCCGATGACCGCATTCAACGCCGCGCCGGATGAGCGCGGGCGCGCTGTCGAGAGGACGCGTCGTGATGGTGTCGCGGTCCAGACGGAGAGTGGTCGGCGCGGCAGCCAATACCGCTCCGAGGCGCTGGGCTGGCTGGTCGTGCCGCTGTCGCTCATCCTCGGCCTAATCGGTTGGCAGTGGCTGGTGACCGCGCGCGACATCCCGGTCTTCATCCTGCCGCCACCAGGGCGGGTGGCGACGCGCTTCGTCGCGGCGGTCGCCGACGGGACCTGGTGGGCCAACACGAGCGTGACGCTGGTCGAGAGTCTGCTCGGCTTCGCGCTCGGCTTCGTCGTCGCCTCAATCCTCGGCTACCTGCTGGCGCACCTGCCGCTGCTGGAACGGCTCGTCTCGCCGTACATCGCGGCGAGTCAGGCGCTGCCGGTCGTGGCGATCGCGCCGATCCTGCTCCTCTGGCTCGGCTTCGGGCTGCTGCCGAAGGTGATCGTCGCGGCGATCGTCGTCTTCTTCCCGATGCTGATCAACACGATCGGCGGGCTGCGCCGGATCGACCCCGCGCTGCGCGAGGTGGCGCAGGTCTACGGGGCGAACCGCTGGCAGACGTTCCGCTACGTGGAGGTGCCGCTGGCGCTGCCCACCATCCTCGGCGGGACGCGGATCGGCTTCACCCTGGCGGTCACCGGCGCGACGATCGCCGAATTCATGGGGGCCGATCGCGGCCTCGGGCTGCTGCTGAACGTCTCCAAGGGGCTGTTCGACACGCCGCTCCTCTTCGTCGCGCTGCTGACGCTGGTGGGGATCGCGATGCTGGCCTACGGCCTGGTGGCGCTGTTGGAGCGGGTGGTGGTGCGGTGGTGAGTGCCGAGTGCCGAGTGCCGAGTGCCGAGTCTGGTGTAAGCCGCCATTGATGATTGGTTCCACAGCACTCGCCACTTGTCACTTTCTACTCGGCACTCGGCACGTTGTTCTGACGACTGACGACTTATTATTGAGGAGGGTTTGCGATGCGGCGCGTGATGAATCTGGCCCTGGGGGTGCTGTTGCTGCTGACGTTGGCGGGGTGCGGGGCGGCGGCGACGCCGACTGCCGGGGTAAGTAGCGCGCCGACGGCGGGTGCGGGCGGCGGGGTTGCGGCGACGCCGTCGCGGTCGGGCGGGGCGCTGCGGAAGGTGACGATCGGCCTGGGCTATATCCCCGATGTGCAGTTCGCGCCGTTCTACGTGGCGAAGGAGCGCGGCTACTTCCGCGAGGAGGGCCTGGAGGTCGAGTTCAAGCAGGGCTTCGAGACGGACGTGCTGAAGCTGCTCGGCACCGGGGCGCTGAACTTCGGCGTGGCCGGTGGCGACGAGATGATGATCGCCCGCTCCCAGGGGGTGCCGCTGGTCTACGTCGGGACCTGGTTCCAGAAGTACCCGATCACGGTCGTGGCGCTGGAAGGGGCCAACATCCGCCGCGCGGAGGATCTGAAAGGGCGCACGATCGGGATCCCCGGGCGCTACGGCGCGACCTATATCGGGTTGCGCGCCCTGCTCGATAGCGCCGGGTTGAAGGAGTCCGATGTGCAGCTGCGCGAGGTCGGCTTCAACCAGGTGCAGGCGCTGACGCAGGGGCAGGTCGAGGCGGTCGTCGGCTACGCCAACAACGAGCCGGTGCAATTGCGGGCGCTCGGCAAGGCGATCACCACGATCAACGTCTTCGACCGCGTCAGCCTGGTGTCGAACGGCCTGATCACCGACGAGAAGACGCAGCGCGACGACCCCGAGCTGGTGCGCGCCGTGACCCGCGCGATCCTGCGCGGCATTCGGGACACCCTCGCCAACCCCGACGAGGCCGTGACCCTGTCGATGCCGACGATCCCCGGCGCCGCCGAGAAGCGCGAGCAGTTGCGCGCGGTCCTCGCCGCCACCCTGCCGCTCCTGGAGAGCGCGCAGACCGGCACCAACGGCCTGGGGTACTGCGACCCGGCCTCGTGGGCGACCTCGCGCGATCTGCTGAAGAGGCTCGGCTTCCTCGGCGGCGACTTCGACCTCGACAAGGCGTACACCAATGCGTTCCTGCCGAAGCGCTGAACTTTTCCTCATCGCGCGCCTCGTCGCTGCTATGGGGAAACAAGTTGAATCACAGAGCGCACAGGGCGCACAGAGACGAGGGGAAAGGGTGGACGTTGCAGTCGTCGTGTCGACGGTTGATGGCGATAGCGAACCTCAACATAGTGTGGGTGGCGGTTGAACTTGGACTGCGCCCCGATCGCCGGACCGCGCAGCGAGCCGACTTCTCCAGTGGCGGTAGCCTGACCGCATGGGGGGGCGGTAGGCCAGGGCGGGGCGCTCTCGCAAGGCCCCGGAACGCGGGGGGCGCCGCCATGGCGAGCGGACCCCCGCCGAGGCCCGGCCGGATCCGGCGCGACTCGGCACCGACGGGTACACCGCGAAGCGCCCCCGCGCGAGCCCCGACTACCGCCCGCCCGCCGCGTTCGAGGATGCCGACGCACCCATCGGGAAGGGGCGACTCGCCCCGCAGCCTGCGCATACGGGCGCACTCCAGTACGGAGCCGACCGTAAGAGCCAAGTACCATGAGGGCGGCGAGCCAGGCACGAGCGGTGACGAGCCACGGACGGTGCGCGGGGATTGGGCGAGGCGATGGGCGCCCGCGTGCTGGGGAACGCGGGGGGTACGGCTGGTGTGCTGGTGGAAAGAGACAAGGGGCGAGTGATCGTCGCGCGGGGCGGGTGCTAGCCATGCGCCATGCGGCTATCGGCAGGAGCTTGCTCGCGGTCGTCCATCCCGTAATCCCGGACGATCCCGGCGATCCGCAAGCGATACTGCCGGAAGATCGTCGCGCGGCCCCGGTTCTGCGCCGCGCGATGCGCCTCTCGCCGCCGCCAGGTCGCGATCGCCTCTTCGTCGCGCCAGAAGGAGAGGGAGAGGATTTTCCCCGGTTCGGCGAGACTCGTGAACCGTTCGATCGAGATGAAGTCGTCGATCTCGTCGAGCAGCGGGCGTAGCTGCCCCGCGATGTCGAGATATTCCCCCTCGCGCCCGGCCCCCGGCCAGACCTCGAAGATCACGGCCAGCATCGCGCCACCTCCCTTTCCTCAATGTG
This sequence comes from uncultured Thermomicrobiales bacterium, assembly GCA_902806415.1. GTDB lineage: Bacteria > Chloroflexota > Chloroflexia > Thermomicrobiales > CADCWN01 > CADCWN01. The sequence goes on from CADCWN010000188.1 coordinate 18,584, forward strand.
ATGATTCTCGTCCCGATCGCCGGAGTGGGCCGCGCGGCTCACGCCTCCGCGAAGAGGGGGATCCGCGCGTTGGCGGATGGGCGATAGGTGTGCGTCTCGACGAACCGTGCCGGCTCCACGCCCGACGTGAGCAGCTGCGCGATTCCGGCTGTGGCGATCGTGACCGCGATCGGCCCGCCGGGACAGGCATGGACACCGGCCCCGAGGGCGAAGTCCCGCCGGTGTGTCCGCGCCGGGTCGAAGCGTGCCGGGTCCAAGTTGGCCGCCGGATCGCGGTTCGCGGCCGCCAGGATGACCAGGATCGCGTCGCCCTGATACCCCTCCCGGTCCGCGACGGGGCCATCGGCGGCGAGGAAGCGGCGCGTGTTCTGGATCGGCGGGTCGTGGCGCAGCACCTCCGCGACGATCGCGGGGAGGAGCGCGGGGTCGGCGCGCGCCCCCGCGCGGACAGCGTCGTGCGCCGCCAACGCGACGAGGGTGTTGCCAATCAGTCCGGCGGTCGCCTCGTAAGCTTGCCAGAGGAAGCCGATCCCGTTGGCGACGATCGTTGTCGGGTCGTCACGCCCGACGCGTCGGGCCCCGCGCGCGAGGGCGGCGAGCAGATTATCGTTCTGTCCGGCACGCTCATCGTCCAGGACGGTGCGGAATGTGGCGAGGAGTCCGTCCGCCGCCGCCGCGCCCGCCGCCAGATGCGCGGCCCCGCCGCCCGGCGCGAGGCACCACGCGAGATCGTCCACCCACGTCGTTACGCGCGGCAGGGCGTCGGCGGGGACGCCGAGCAGGCTGGCGATGACGTATGTTGGCAGCCGGGAGGCGAAATCGGTCACGTCGGCGGCGGCGGGGGACGCCACCCAGCCGTCCGCGAGCGCCCGCGCCCAGGTGGCGCTCCGCACGGCGATCCGCCGCGCGTCGAGCGTCGCCAGCGTCGCCACGACCGCGCGCTTGGCCGGGCAGTGGTCGGCGCCGTCGTTCATGCGGACGAGTTGCCGGAAGATCGTGGCGACGGAGGAGCCCAGCAGGTGGGCCGGGACCGGTTCACCCGGCGGGCGCACCCGGCAGAGAGCGCTGGACAGGATCGCCTCGACCGACCCCGCGCCCGTGGCGACCCAGAGGCCGAGCACGTCGTCCCGGTAGAACGGTCGTCGCGCTACCAACTCCGCGTAGTAGGGGTAGGGATCGGGGTGGGTCGCGGCCGCGATCGGGTCGGGCGGCGGGCGCATGTTGCGTCTCCTTTTTCGATGAGCGCGGGCGATCCGAGGGATTGAGATCCTTTGACTCCCTCACAATCCAGCATAGATGCGGCTTTTCCATCTGTCTAATGCATATATCTTTCTGTACTCATCAGCTATACTGATAGCACGGAGATGATCGAGATCGAGGCGTTCGTCGCGGTCGCCGATGCGAGCGGATTCACGCGCGCGGCGATCGCCCTGCGCCTCTCGCAACCGGCGATCAGTCGGCGAATCGAGTTGCTGGAGCGCGAATTGGGCGCGCCGCTGTTCGAGCGGCTGCGCGGCGGGGTGCGCCTGACCGATGCAGGGCGGGCCTTGCTCCCCCATGCACGGGGTATCCTGGCCTCGGCGCGGGATGGCACTGCAGCGGTGCGCGCGGTCGACACGGAGGAAGTGGGGGCGGTCGGACTGGCGCTGGTCGGGACGCTGGCGAGCACGCCGCTCACCGCCCAGCTCCAGGCATTTCGCCAGGCCCACCCGCAGATACGCCTCGCTCTGCGCACCGCACGGAGCGACGAGGTCAGTGCGCTGGTGGTGGCCGGCGAGGTCCAGTTGGGGCTGCGGTACTTCGGCGATCCGCAGCCCGAGATCGCCTCGCGCCTCGTGCGGGAGGAGGCGCTGATGGTCGTCTGCGCGGGACAATCGGCCCTGGTGCGCGGTAGCCCTGACGATCCGGCGGCCCTCGCCGGGATCCCCTGGGTCACGTTCCCGGTCGGCGGCGGCTCATCCGGCGAGCCATTCGCGCGGGTGCTGGAACGGCAATTGCTCCGCTGCGGGCTGGAGGGCGCGGAGATTGTCGTCGCCGACAGCCTGACCGCGCAGAAGCGCCTGATCGAGGCCGACTTCGGCCTGGGACTCTTACCGGCGAGCGGCGTCGAGGAGGAGTTGCGGCTGGGCACGCTGCGCCCCCTGCCGCTCGCCGCGCTCGACGTGACGATCCCGGTCTCGCTGATTTACCGTCGCCAGGGGTATCTGAGCCGGGCGGCGCGGCGACTCCTCGACGCGCTGACAGGTGAGGAGGTGCCGTGAGTTGGGAGTCGGCAGTGAAGAAGGCCGAGTGCCGAGCGGAGACAACCTCTCCATCTCGCCTTATTACGAATGCCTACAGCAACCCTGGCGTGGGTGGGCGTATGCAATACGCCCCTACATCACCCACCGCTGTTAATGATCCGTGAGCGCATGGGTGTTCCCTTTGCTGGCCCACTCGCCCACTGCCGACTGCCGACTGCCAACTGAACACGGAGGCCCGATGGAGACCGGCTGGGAATCGACCTTCTTCGAGGCGAACGGGGTACGGCTGCACGCGATCATGGCGGGGCCGATCGACGGGCCGCTGGTGGTGTTGCTGCACGGGTTCCCGGAGTTCTGGTATGGCTGGCGGGGGCAGATCGGGGCGCTGGCGGCGGCGGGGTTCCGGGTCGTCACGCCGGATGGGCGGGGCTACAACCTGAGCGCGAAGCCGCGCGGGGTGCGGGCCTACGCGCTCGACCGGCTGGCTGCCGATGTGGTGGCCCTGATCGCGGCGCAGGGGCGGGATCGGGCGAACGTGGTGGGCCACGATTGGGGCGCGGTGGTGGCGTGGTGGGTCGCGATCCGGCACCCGTCATGGGTCGCGCGGCTGGCGATCCTCAACGTGCCGCACCCGGCGACGATCCGACCCTACATGCGGCGGCACCCGCGCCAGGCGTTGCGGAGTTGGTATGTCCTCTTCTTCCAATTGCCGTGGCTGCCGGAAGTGCTGACGCGACTGGCGAATTGGCGCGCGGCGACCCGCGCGCTACGCGGGTCGAGCCGACCGGGGACGTTCAGCGACGCCGATCTCGACCGCTATCGGGAGGCGTGGTCGCGACCGGGGGCGTTCACGGCGATGGTCAACTGGTATCGGGCGTTGGTGCGCTACCCGCCGCTGCGACGCGGCTCGACGCGGGTGATGGTGCCGACATTGATCCTCTGGGGGCGGCACGATGCATTCCTCGAAGCGGGGCTGGCGGGGGAGAGCTTGCGGCGCTGCGACGATGGGCGACTGGTCATGCTGGACACCACGCATTGGGTGCAGCACGAGGCGGCGGGGCGGGTGAATGGAGAGTTGATCGGGTTCTTTCGAGTGACGAATGACGAGTGACCGTGGTCCCCTGCCGTGTCAGGGGAGAATGACGAATGGGGATAGAACAGGACACACGGAGACACGGAGGGGGGTGGGGAGCGGGATTGGTCGGGGACGTAAGGCCGTAGGCAATACGCCCTTACGTCCTGACCGCTGGGGTGGCATCTGGGGAGCGACGTGGCCTCCCGCGCGTCGGGGACAGCACGTGACAAGGTGAACTGGTAGGGTGGTCGGGCGTAGGGGCGTATTGCCTTCGCCCGACCCACGCCGAGGATGTCTACAACCGTGGGTGGCGGGACGACGTGCGGGCGTATGCCATACGCCCCTACGCCCGACTGCTGTGCCTATCAGGAGGCGCGGGATGATCCCATAGTATCCTGCCTCCCAGCACCGGGGGCCGGAACCTGGCCCCTTACTGGCCCACTCGTCCACTCACGACTGATTCATGCCCTTCAGGGTACGACTGACGACTGACGGCTTTTTCAGCGCCACTCCGCATCGCGCGGGAAGACGGACTGGGTGTGCGTTGCCTCGCTCGGGCGCTCCAGCACGCCACTCGCCACCGCCGCCGCCCAGACCTGGTAGTGCGGGGCGGCCCGGTGCGCCTCCAGCGCCGCCTCGTCGCGGTAGACCTCGTAGAAGAAGAAGTGGTGTGGGTCGTCCTGGGCCTGCAAGACATCGAAGCGCAGGCACCCCGGCTCGTCCTCCCGCGATCCCCGCGCGTCTTCCTCGATCGCCTTCAGGAACTCCTCTTTCCGGTCCGGCTTGACGTGGACCGACACCCAGATCGCGAACATTGCTCCCTCCTCCTACTGCAACGACGACCGCAGCGCAGCCCGGCGCATGGGCGGCAGTGTACCGCGTTTTGGGGGTGCTACGTGGAGGGGCTATTGCCCTCACCCCCACTCAGCAACGCCCCCACCCCACTCCCCATCCGAGGAGGGGGGTGGGGGCGTTGCTGAGTGGGGGATAGCACCCGGAATTGGGAGCCGCCAGGGGCGCATCGCCACTCGTCTCTATCATCGCTTCGTACTTCCGACCTCGCATCGATGCCCGTATGGGTGCTTCGTGCTTCTCCGCTCCCCGCCCCCTCCGTGCCTCCATGTCTCCTGTTTCGTCCTCACTGACTACCGATTACTCGCCAGCGCTAG
>CADCWN010000189.1 GCA_902806415.1 uncultured Thermomicrobiales bacterium
ATCACCAGCCAGGCGCAGCGGTTCCGCGACTACAAGGCGATCTGCGAGCGGACGCCGGTCATCATGCTGGACTCGCAATCCCGTCAGAACGCGCGCGGCTTCCAGAGTAACGGCGAGATGGGCAAGCTCATCCACGGCCTGCTCGGTTGGGACGCGCTCATCCCGGAGAGTATGGCGATGTACGGGGCGGGGCAGCCGAGCTTCCGGGTCGCCAGCAAGCCGCCCGCCGAGGCACGGATGTGGGCGCTCGAAGGGTTCGCCGGGGGGATCCAGCCCTGGTGGCACCACATCGGTGCCTACCACGAGGATCGCCGCCAGTACCGCACGGCGGAACCGCTCTTCCGCTGGCATGAGGAGCACGAACGTTTCCTCGTCGATCGCACCCCGGTGGCGACTGTCGGCGTCGTCTGGACCCAGGAGAATGTCGATTTCTACGGGCGCGACAACGCCGAGGAGCGGGTCGCGCTCCCCCAGCGCGGGCTGACCGGGGCGCTGGTCCGGGCGCGCATCCCCTATCTGATGGTCCACGCTGACCATATCGCGCGCGACGTAGAGGCGTATGGGCTGAAGGCGCTCATCCTCCCGAGCGTCGGGTTGCTCACGGATGAGCAGTGCGCCGCCATCCGCGCCTTCGTGGCCGCGGGCGGGGGGCTGGTCGCCACCGGCGAGACGAGCCTCTACGACGAGTGGGGCGAGCGCCGACCCGACTTCGCGCTCGCCGATCTCCTCGGCGCGCACGCCACGGGCGAGCAGCGCGGCGCGGCGGGCGCGGTGGATGGCCCGTGGGACGCCTGGGCGCGGCACACCTACCTGCGCCTCGCCCCGGAGTTGCGCGCGGGGGTCGATGGGCCGCAGACCGGCGACGAGCCCCCGATCGATGGGGAGCGCCACCCCGCCCTGCGCGGCTTCGAGGAGACCGACCTCCTCCCGTTCGGCGGGCGGATTGAGATCGTGCGCGCCGGTGCCGGGGCGACGGTGCCGCTGACCTTCGTGCCGCCGTTCCCGATCTTCCCGCCGGAAATCTCTTACATGGACGAGCCGCGCACCGACATCCCGGCGCTGATCGTGCGCGAGACTGCCGAGGGGGCGCGCGTCGCCTACTTCCCCGCCGACATCGATCGTTGCTACGGGCGCGACAATCAGCCCGACCACGCCGATCTGTTGGCAAATCTCGCCCGCTGGGCGGCGCGCGACGAGATGCCGTTGGGTATAGAGGGGCCGGGGCTGATCGACTGCCACCTTTACCGACAGGACGATCGCCTGATCCTGCACCTCGTCAACCTGACCAGCGCAGGGACTTGGCGCGCGCCGATCCACGAGCTGATCCCGGTCGGGCCGCTCAGGGTCCGCCTCGCCTTGCCGCAGGGGAGCGCGGGGGCCGAGGCGCGATTACTGGTCGCGGGCGGGGTGGCCGAGACGACCGTTGAGGACGGGTTCGTTGTCGTCGCCGTGCCGTCGGTGCTCGATCACGAGGTGGTGATTATCGAGTAGCGGCGGGCGACCGAAGCCGCCCGTCGCCTCAGGCGGTCCCGGCGGGGGTGCGCATCGCCGCACGGCGTTCGCCCGCCGTCGCGCGCTTCTCCGCGACCGTGTCGCGCTTCGGCGCGAGGGGGCAGGCGCCGCACATCTTCCCGGTGGGGACCTGGTAGATCAGGCAGCAGGTCGAGCGGAGCGTGCGACTCGTCGGCTCGCCGCTGGCCGGGTCGAGCGTGGTCAGGGTGCGCGTGGGGCCGAACAGCGGGCTCGGGCCGGGGGCGACGGGCCACTCGCGGCGATCGAAGAAGGCCGCCCGATCTTCCCCAAAATCGGCCGTGGCCGCCTCGGGAGTGACGCGCACCAATTGTCCGAAGAAGAGATCTGCCTCGTAGGCGACCTGGCCCCAGAGGACTTGCGGCGAGACGCCGGTGAGGTCGTGGATCAGCTCGAGCAGCGGCAGGAAGGTGCGCCCGAACAGGCCGTCGAGGACGAAGCGGCGCAACTCCTCCGCCGAGCCGATCGGTCGGCCGAATGCCTCGAGCGGGAGCGCGCCGCGATAGCGCCCTGGGAGGACGACCGTGCCGCTGAGGTCGCGGATGAGGATCGCCGATGGCTGGCCGTCGGGCTGGATGATCCCGATATTGCCGAGCGAGGCGTCGAGCCCGATCCCGGCGCGGGTCATCGCCATCTCGATCGGCGGGAGCAGGGCGTAGCCGAGTTGCCCGGCCCAGTGGACCCCGGCGATCCGTTGATCAGTCGTCCCGATCCGCTCGCCGAAGCGCGCGATCCGCTCGCGCAGCGCCTCGCGATCGAGCAGCGCCGCGCCCGGCACGATCTCGACCCCCTCCGGCGGGGTGAGGCGAATCGCGACCTCCTTGAAGCGGCCGCGCAGTGGGGTCAGTTGTTCTTGCAGGAATGCTTCGAGTTCGGCGCGTTCTTGTCCCTGTTCGTGTCCTTGTTCTCGCCCTGACATCGCCCTATTCCTCGTCCCCCCTCGGCGCTATCGCGCCCCGGTCATATTGACCTCGGGCGGCGTCGGCACCATACGGGCGGTCACGCTCATGATGATAATGGTGGCACTATAACATCAAGCGACGGGGTGATGCTGAAACGCGAACGCTGTATTCTCGCATTCCGTAATTGCTCTACCCCGTGGATGGCCGAGCGCGTCGTTCGCCCGATCGAACAGGTCTATCCCCCCTATTGAGATCGCGAATCGGGCTTGCTATCCTGTGGCTGCGCCCGGCAGGGAGAGAGGCGACACGGCTCGCGTTCGCGGCCCCGCTCGCCGGGCCGCAGCACCGCTGGACAGTCTATTTTGATTGAGCCAGCTTTTTGGGGAGGACAAGCACGATGGCCGAGAGCAAGAAGCCGCTGGCCCTCTGCGGTGAGAATCCGGCGCTGACCCTCTACCGGCCGGGGACGGAGGAGATCGTGGCGGTGGCGGGCTACTGGCGCTGCGTCTACTCGCCGCACGGCGAGGGCGAGGCGATCCTGGTCTGGGCCGATCCGGTCGGCTCCGGGTTGGGCGAGGCCGCGCCGCACGCGATCTATAGCGACAATCCGCCGATGGCCCGCTACATCGTCGATGTGTTTAATCAGCACTTCCAGGAGTACAAGGCGCTCAGGTTCGACCGGCTCGAAACGCTCCCGGCACGCTTCTCCTGGGAGTCGCCCGGCGAGGGTTCCCATCGCGCCGTCTGCCACGCCGGGTCGCGGACGATCGCGCTGACCTGGCGCGACATCCTCGACCGCAAACTGTTCCTCTTCCCCGGCTTCCCCTGCGGCGAGCGGCGCTTCGACCTCTCGACCGTCCTCTGCCCCTGCGGTTCCGCGACCCTCACCGTCGATGGGCAGGCGGTCGCCGGCGAGGTGCGCGCGCAGCGCGACGGCGATGCCCCGCAGAGTTCGGCGTTCCTGGCGTTCTGCGAGACGTGGGTCGGGCCGGTGGGGTGAGCGAGGGGCTGGCGGTTAACGGAGATTGGTCCGTTGACCTAGCGAGCGGTTACTAG
>CADCWN010000190.1 GCA_902806415.1 uncultured Thermomicrobiales bacterium
AAGCGTCGCCCCGCAGTAGAGAGAAGGGGGGATCGATGCCTCGCGACCCGCGCACCGAGGATGTGGCCCTGCGCGGCGATCTGGTCGTGGGACCGACCGGCGAGGGATGGTCGCCGCGCCGCCGTACGCAGCGATCGCGCGCGGCCCCTTCGGACCCGCCGCGCCGGCAGAGCGCTCCCGCGCGCGGATGGGCGATCGGGTCCTGCGCAGTACGGTTGAAGCAGTAGGTTGAAGCAGGAGTCAGTAGCGGAGGGCCAATAGGCACAGCGCCAGCAGCGATCCCTTCTGACTACTGCCTACTCCCCGGAGGGGCCATGTGGCATGTAGACACAGCGGCGGCCGAGGCGATCGCGGTCGGGGCGGGGATTCTGGGGACCGGCGGCGGCGGGAATCCTTACCTGGGGAAGCTCCACCTGCAGCGCCTCCTCCGCGAGGGGGCAGCACCACCAACCGTCGTCGCGCCGGACGAGGTGCCGGACGACGCACTGATCGTGACGGTCGGGGGGATGGGCGCGCCGACCGTCGGGATCGAGCGCCTGGCGCGCGGCGACGAGTGGACGGTCGCGCTGCGGACGCTCGAAAAGCATCTGGGGCGGCGGGCCGATTACCTGGTACCGGGCGAGATCGGCGGGGCGAACGCGACCCGCCCGCTCGTCTGTGCGATCCAGACCGGCCTGCCGGTGATCGATGGCGACGGGATGGGACGCGCCTTCCCCGAACTCCAGATGAAGACCTTCTCGATCTACGGCGTCAAGGCGACCCCCGCCGCGCTCTGCGACGTGCGCCACAACACGGCGATCTTCCCCGATCTCCCCGACACCGCCACCCTGGAGCGCTACGCGCGCGCCGTGACGATCCAAATGGGGGGGCACGCCGGATACGCCTTCGTGCCCATGGCCGGCGCGGCGCTGAAGCGCTGCGTTATCCCGCACACCATGACCCTCGCGCGCGACCTCGGTGCTGCGGTGTTGCGCGCCAGGCGGGAGCATACCGACCCGCTCGATGCGGTGCTCGGGATCGTGGGTGGGCAGCGCCTCTTCGCCGGGAAGATCACCGATGTGGAGCGACGGATGGCCGCGGGCTTTGCGCGCGGCGCGGTGCGCCTCGATGGCTTGGGGGCGTGGCGCGCGGAGACGTTGACGATCGAGTTCCAGAACGAGAACCTGATCGCGCGCAAGGGGGCCGACCCTGCCGGGGGCGAGATCGTCGCCGCCGTGCCGGACCTGATCTGCATCGTCGACAGCGAGACCGGGGCACCGGTCACGACCGAGGTGCTGCGATACGGCTTGCGCGCGACCGTGCTCGGTGTCCCCGCTCCGGCGTTGCTTCGCACCCCAGCGGCACTCGCGGTCGTCGGGCCGGGTGCATTCGGCTATGCGGTGGACTATCGGCCCTTGCCGGGGACGTTCGGCGTTGGAACGGACAGCTGACTTGCCCGTAACGCCGCGCGCGACGGAATGGACCGTGCGCTCCCCGCGAGCGCGTGCCGTGTGCGAGCGCTTCGTCGGCAGCGTGCGACGCGCGTGCCTGGACCTGTCCTGGCCGTTGAGCCTCTCTGGCCTGCTTTTCCGGCGGTCGGGATGCAAGAGTGTCGGTATTGCGACCCGGATGGGCTAAACGGCCAGGACAACTGAACGTCCATGTCTTTCGGTTTACATAATAGCACTAGGCGTGCGACTACGCAGCCCCGTGGTCGAGGGCGTAGGCGGTGGCGTCGGCCCTGTTGTGCGCCCCGAGCTTGAAGGTAGACGTTGGCGACGTGGCGCCGCACCGTGCGCGGGCTGAGGAAGGGAGCGTGGGCGATCTGGTGGTTGCCCTGCCCGCCGGCCAGGAGGGCCAGCACCTCCAGCACGCGCGGCGAGAGGCCATCCGGGCGGCCCGCAAGCGCGAGGGCGCCGTGCGGATGGGCGCGGCAGCCGGGACAGCCCCGTTGCCGTCCCGCGACCGCGGGCGTA
>CADCWN010000191.1 GCA_902806415.1 uncultured Thermomicrobiales bacterium
CAGGTCGCCGTCCACGACGTGACGATCGCCGTGCCGGAGGGGGAGGTCTTCGGCTTCCTCGGGCCGAACGGCGCGGGCAAGAGCACGACGGTCAAGATGCTGCTGGGGCTGGCCTTCCCCACCGGCGGCACCGCCCGTCTCCTCAGCCACCCGCTCGGCGCGATCGAGGCGAAGCGCCGGATCGGCTTCCTGCCCGAGCAGTTCCGCTTCCACGAGTGGCTACGCGGCGAGGAGTTCCTCGACCTCCACGGCAGCCTCTACGGCCTGTCGCGCGCCGCGCGCCGCCGCCGTATCCCCGAGGTGCTCGATCTCGTCGGGCTGGCGGGGCGCGGGCGCGACCGCCTGAGCACCTACTCGAAGGGGATGCTGCAGCGCGTCGGGCTGGCGCAGGCGCTGCTCAACGACCCGGCGCTCGTCTTCCTCGACGAGCCGACCTCGGCGCTCGACCCGATCGGCCGGCGCGAGGTGCGCGACATCATCCGCGCCCTGAAGGCGCGCGGCCTGACCGTCTTCCTCAACTCCCATCTCCTGAGCGAAGTCGAGACGGTCTGCGACCGCGTCGCGATCATCGACCGGGGCCGGGTCGTCCGGCAGGGCACACTCGACGACCTGCTGCGCGAATCGCTCGACGTGGACCTGACCCTCGGCGCGCTGGACGACGCCACGCTGCGCCTGATCGAGACCTATGGCGCGATCGAGACCACCGCGGGCGATGGCCGCCGCGACGACGGCGAGGTGCGCGTGCAGATGGATGACTTCGCCGATGTCCCGCGCCTGGTCGACGCCCTGGTGCGCGCGGGGGTCGCGGTCTACGGCGTCACCCCCCACCGTCGCTCACTCGAGGACGTCTTCCTCGGCAGTGTCGAGGGCGGAACAGAATGAGTGCGGAACGGGGAACGCGGAACGCGGAATTTGGTTGGCGGTGGCCCGACCGGCGCGGTGGCCTGCCCCGTACCCTGTTCCGCGTTCCGCGCTCCGCGCTCCGCATTGGAGTGACCGATGAAAACCCTCGTCATCGCCCAATTCACCTTTCGCGAGGCGCTGCGTCGGCGGATGATCTGGGGCGTGCTGCTGCTCAGCCTCGTCTTCGTCGGGGTCTACTACTTCGGCTACACGGTGGTGCGGGCGGACTTCTCGCCGGAGGGCGAGATCCTCACCTTCGACTTCGTCTCGATGATCCTGGTCGGGCTCGGCTTCTACACGATCAACTTCCTGGCCGGGGTGATGACGATCTTCGCCGCGGTCGGCACGGTCGCGGGGGAGATCGAGAGCGGCACCTTCCAGGCGATC
>CADCWN010000192.1 GCA_902806415.1 uncultured Thermomicrobiales bacterium
CTAGTCAGGAGAGTGTCATCTCGTTCTAACTCAGCTCGGCGTACAGTAGCCACTGTGTTCTCCCGGTTTTGGAATAGCCTCTACGGTATCGCCAACCAATTACCCGTTCGATATGCCGTCAGGAAACGCGCAAACCAAAGGACCACAGACGCAATGCCGCTCGGGCCGACAATTATCGCTCGCCCTTCTGCCGCGTTGCGAGGATCGCCGCCACGCGATCGAGGATGGCGTCGGCGACCTCGCGCTTCGGCAGCGTTGGCAACTCCTCGGCGACCCCGCCGCGCCCGACCAGGATGACGCGGTTGGTGTCGCTGCCGAAGCCGCTCCCCGCGCCGGTGATGTCGTTGGCGACGATCAGGTCGAGGCGCTTCTTGTCGAGTTTCTGCGTGGCGTTCGCCAGCAGATCCTCACTCTCGGCGGCGAAGCCGACGCGCACGAAGTCGCCAACCGTCTCGGTCAGGATGTCGGGGTTGGCGACGAGTTCGATCGTCAGGCCGTTCGCCGCCGCGCCGCGCTTCTTGATCTTCTGCTCAGCGGGATGCGCCACGCGATAGTCCGAGACGGCGGCGGCCATGATCAGCGCGTCGGCCTCAGCGGTCGCCGCCCTGACCGCCTCGTGCATCTCGATCACCGTCCCGATGCGTACCAACTCGGTCCCGATCGGCGGCGCGAGCGCGTCGGTGGTGGGGGTGGCGATCAGCGTGACCCGCGCGCCACGGTCGCGCGCGGCCTCCGCCAGCGCGAAGCCCATCTTGCCGGAGGAGCGATTGGTGATGATCCGCACCGGGTCGATCGGCTCCTGGGTCCCCCCGGCGGAGATGACGATCCGCCGCCCCGCGAGGTCGCCGCCCCGTGCCAGGGTCGCGCGCAGCGTGCCGAGGATCGTCTCGGCATCGGCCAGCCGCCCGCGACCGCTGAGGCCGGAGGCCAGTCGCCCCGACTCCGGCTCGACGAAGACCACGCCGCGCGCCCGTAGTCGGGCGATGTGTTCCTGCGTCGTCGTCGCGCCGTACATATCGCCCTCCATCGCCGGGGCGATCACGATCGGCGCGCGGGTGTCGAGGACGGTCGTCTGCAAGGCGTCTTCGGCGAAACCGAGCGACAGTTTGGCGAGCAGATTGGCCGTCGCCGGAGCGATCAGGATCGCGGCGGCGCGCTTCGCCAGCCCCACATGCTCGATCGCCATCTCCGCATTGGTGTCCCACAAGTCGTCCACCACCGGGCGATGGGTGATCGACTTGAAGCAGAGCGGCGTCACGAACCTCGTCGCGTTCGCCGTCATCACCACATCGACCAGCGCCCCCGCCTTGACGAGGCGACTCGCCAGATCGACCGCCTTGTAGCAGGCGATCGAGCCGCTGACGCCGAGGACGATCGGGCGGTTGTGCAACGGGTCCATCAGTCCCTCCGGGGAGTGACGAGTGACGAATGACGAATAAGCGACGAGAGAAAGAGTTGTACTGCGAGAGGCTCTCCCCGGCCCCATTCGTCATTCGTCACTCGTCACTCGTCACTCTGATTGAGTTCATAGATTAACCGCAGTCCGGTCAGGGTCAGGTGCGGATCGATGGTGTGGATGCTGCTCGTCTGGGGCGCGATCCGTTCGGCGAGGCCGCCGGTGGCGATGACCCGCGCCGCGCCGCCGAGTTCCGCCTGGATACGGGCGAGTAGCCCCTCGATCAGCCCGACGTAGCCGAGGACGATCCCCGACTGGAGCGCGGCGACGGTGTTCCGCCCGATCGCCCGCTCCGGGGCGGTCAGCCCGACGTTGAAGAGGCGCGCGCCGCGCCGGAAGATCGCGTCGGCCGCGACCTCGATGCCGGGGGCAATCGCCCCGCCGATATAATCGCCCTCGGCGGAGACGACGTCGAAATTGGTGGCGGTGCCGAAATCGACGACGATCGCTGGGCTGCCGTACGCCTCGCGGGCGGCGATCGCGTTGCAAATCCGGTCGGGACCGGCCTCGGCGGGGTTGTCGATATTGACCCGGATCCCGGTGCGCATCGTGCCGTTGACGATCAGCGCCTCGCAGTCGCTATAGCGGCGGGCGATCTCGGTGAAGGTCTCTTGCAGGCGCGGGACGCCGCTGCCGATCACCACGCCGTCGATCGCCGCCAGATCGAGGCCGCTGCCCGGCAGGAGGGTCAGCAGGCTCGCCGCGTACTCGTCGGCGGTGCGCTGCGCCTCGGTCGCCAGCCGCCAGGTGCCGACCAACTCCGCGTCCCGGAAGACGCCGAAGGCGACGTTCGTGTTACCGATATCGAGCGCCAGCAGGGTCGCGCCCTCGGCAAAATTCCCCTTCGCGGTCTGCACCTTCGCGCCTCCCCACATCTATCGCCACCCAAGCGCACTATAACAGGGTTGTCTCGCCCCGGATAACGCTCAGTCGCCTTCGCCGACGAAGTACAGCGCGTCCACGCCGAGTGTCCTGATCGCCCCATCCCCGACCGCCGCGCCATATTCGGCGAGGATCGCGCCGTAGTGGATCGCCCGGAAACGCGCCCGCCGCCAGGTCGCCGCGTCGGCGTCGCCATAGGCCGCGATGAACGCGCGGCGGGCCGCCGCCGGGAGGAAGCTGTAGGCGATCGAGAGGTCGAGCGCCGGGTCGCCCAGGTGGGCATCGCCCCAGTCGATCACCCCGGCGAGGCGGTCGGCTTCGTCGAGCAGCAGATGGCGCGCGTACAGGTCGCCATGCACCCAGCAGGGCTCCCGCGCGGCTGGCGTGGTCGCGAGGTCGTCAATGGTCGCGCACAACGCCGCGACCGCAGGGGGGGCGAGGGCGGCGGCGTTGGCGATAAGGCGCGCCTGTACCTGGGGGGCGCGGCGCACCATATCAGCGCGGGTGATCTCGTCGCCGGGTGCCCAGCGGCGCGTCGCCGCGTCGAGCGGTATCGCGTGCAACGCCTTGAGGAACGTCGCCAGGTCGAGGGCGAGCGGTATCCGCGCCCCCCTCGCCGGGGGACGTCGGTCTGTGGTTCGCCCTGGGAGGAATGGGTAGCCCGCGAAGGCGTACGGATACAGCGACGTGGGCGCACCGATATACTCGGGGGCGGGGATCGGGCGCGGGAGATGCGGCGCGAGCAGGGGCAAGATGCGCGCCTCGCGCGCCAGTAAGCCCGCCGCTATCCGCCGACGCGGGAAACGGAAAACCGCCCGTTCGCTCACCAGGAACGCGACATTATCCCAGCCGACGCCGAGCGGGGCGAGGCTGACCGGCGCGAGGGCCGGGAACTGCCCCGCGATCAGCGCCGCCGCTTCCTCGGCAGTAAGCTGCACATCGGCATCCCATTCCCTGCCCATTCAGCGCCCCACCTCTCCCGGGAGGGGCGGAGATGCCTGCTCCTCGCGGTGTCGGCACTCGTGCTCGATCAGCCAGCGCTTGGCGGCGAGCCCGGAGCGATGGCCGCGCAACGCGCCATCCGCGCCGATCAGCCGGTGGCAGGGGACGATCGGCGCGAGGGGGTTGGCGGCGTTGGCCGCGCCAACGGCCCGCGCCGCGCCGGGACGCCCGATCCCCGCCGCGAGCGTGCTGTAGGTGCGCGTCTCGCCGTAGGGGATCGCCAGCGTGCCCAGCCACACCGCGCGCTGGAATGGCGTCCCGCGCAGGTCGAGCGGCAGGGTGAACTTGCGCAGGTCGCCAGCGAAGTACGCGGCGATCTGTGCGGGTGCCACGCCGAGGAGGGCGCGATCGGTCACGAGTTCCAGTGGGCCGACGAGGCGTCCGGCGAGCGCCAGCGCGGCGGCGTACGGCTCATGCGGCAGGGCCATCGTCAGCAGGCCGTGCGCGGTGCCGAAGAGATGCGCCTCACCGAGCGGTGTCGGCACCGCGGCGTGCGCGACGACGGTTGCAGCGCGCGCCCGTTTCGTTGACATCATTCACGCTTCCCGGTCATACTTCACCCATGAAGAGAACGCGACCCGACTCCGGCGCATGATCACTATCCGCGCGGCGTCGCCCGACCGTATCGCCTGGTCAACCTTCCCACGCGCCAGCGCGGTCGGCTGCCGCCCGCCGCCGACTGCGCGCCACGGGGGACGACGATGAGCCGGGACACGAACGACCTCTCTCACCCGCCCGCTCCCGCAGCGTCGGCGGCACCGCGTGATGGTGCGACACCGGCGCTCCTGCGCTGGACCGATGACGCCGGGCGAACCGAGGAGCGCCCGATCGATTGCCCGATCTCGATCGGGCGGCACGCCAGCAATCTGCTGGCCCTCCCCGATCCCGAGCGGCAAATCTCCCGCCGCCACGCGATCATCGCCCCCGCCGACTCCGGCGACTATACCCTGACCGATCTCGGGAGCGCCAATGGGACGTTGCTCAACGGTCGCCCGGTCGCGCCGCAGGAGCCGGTGGTCTTACACGACGGTGACCAGATCGCGATCGGGCCGGCCTCCCTGACGTTCATCCGTCCGAACCCGGTCGCCGATGTATTGCTCGCCACCGGGTTGACGTTCGATGCCACCACGACCCTCAATCTGCCGCGCCCGATCGTCGGCTGGCTCGAACTGCCGGATGGCAAGCGGCGACTCCTCGAAGCCGAAACGCGGATCGGGCGCACGGCGAGGAACGACATCACGCTCGAAGACGACTCGCAAGTCTCGCGCAACCACGCGACGATCCGTCATCTCGATACCGTCTATATCATCTCTGATCTCGGCTCCGCCAATGGCGTGCGCGTGAACGGCGAGCCGGTGCTGACCCCGCGCGAGTTGCGTGATAACGACCGGATCGAGATCGGCAACTCGACCTTGCGCTTCATCCTCGCGCCCCTCAGCGAGACGCCCAGCGAGACCGGATTTGTCTCGGGGGTCGGCCTCGAGCTGACGGGCGGCTCGCGCACCAGTTTGTTCGACCTGCTCGGCGGCGACGGGGCCGCGCCGCGCGGCAATCTGCGCGAGGTCACGACCTTGTTCGCCGATATGCGCGGCTCCACAGCCCTCTCGGAACGGCTGAATAATCCTGAGCAGACGACGGTGATCATCAACAAGATCTTCGACGCGCTCACCGCCGAGATCGTGCGCTACGACGGCTGGGTGGTCAAGTTCGCGGGCGACAATATCATGGCGATCTTCGGCGCGCCGCGCGCCCACGAGGATGACCCCGAGCGTTGCGTGAAGGCGGCGTTGGCGATGCTGCGCGCGCTCGAAAGGATCAATGGGCAACTGCGGCGGCAACTGGGGCTGGCGATCCAGATGCGCGTCGGGATCGCCAGCGGCCAGGTTGTCTATGGGGAGGTCGGTGGTGGCGAGTTCCGGCGGCTCGACGTGATGGGGCCATCGGTGAACCTCGCCTCGCGCCTGGAACACGCCTCGCGGGTCGGCCACATCACCGTCAGCGAGGCGGTCTACACCCGTGCCAGGCGCTCGTTCGTCTTCATCCCGCTCCCGCCGCAGGAACTCAAGGGGATTCGCGGCCTCGTCCAGGCATACGAGGTCGTGCGTGAGCGCGGCTCGACCGAGCTGTTGGAGGAGTCTGTCGCCACCGACTACCTGATCGGGCGCGAGACCGAGCTGGCGCAACTGCGCGCCACCCTCAACGACGTGCGCGCCGGCCAGGGCCGCTTGCTGGCGATCGTCGGGGATGCCGGGATCGGCAAGTCGCAATTGCTGGCGGCTTTCCGCCGTGCGGAGTCCGCCCCGGAGGGGATGCCACAGTCGAGCGATGGCGCGGGCGGGATGGCCGATCATGACTGGATCGTCACGCGCGCCATCTCCTACGAATCGGCGGCGTCGTATGCACTCCTGGGTAGCGTGATCCGGGCGCTCCTTGGCCTCGACGGCGAGGAATCGCTCGACCGCGCCACGCTCACCGGTGCGATCGCGGCGGCGTTGCCAGGGGCGGAAGAAGCGACCCGCGCCGAATATCTGGCGCTGGTCGGCCAACTCCTCGGGGTGCGGGTAGACCCGAGCGCGATCATCGGTATGGACGCGCGCGTGCGGCGCAAGCTGCTGGTGTCGATGGTGCGCGCGCTGGTGCGTCGCCGCGCTTTCCCCGATGGCTCCGACCAACCACGCCCCCTGACGATTGCCCTGGAAGAGATGCAGTGGGCCGATCCAGCCAGCACCGACGCGCTCGACGAATTGGTCGAGGCGATCGCCACCGTGCCGTTGCTCCTCCTCCTGACCTATCGACCGGAGTGGACCCACCCCTGGGGCGGCCGCTCCTTCTACCAACAGCTCAACCTGGCCGAGTTGACGCCGGAGCAGAGCCGCCTCTTCCTGCGCAGCCTGCTCGGCGGCGCGCAACTCGATGACGGGGTTGCCAAGCGGATCATCGCCCAATGCGGCGGGAACCCGCTCTTGCTGGCGGAGACGGTCGGCGCGCTCCGAGCCCGCGAGGTTCTGGTCGCGCGGGGCGGGTGGTGGACCCTCACCGCCGATCTCTCGGCGATGAATATGCCCTCGACCCTCGTCGGCCTGATGATGGCGCGCCTCGACCGCCTCGGGGAGCAGGATCGGCGCGTCCTGCAACGCGCCGCCGTGATCGGGCGCTCATTCACCTATCGCCTGCTGGCACTGGTGACCGGGCTGGACGACGCGCTGGAAGAGAGCTTGGACCGGCTGAAAGGGGCCGAATTGATCGTCGAAGACGCCTTCGCCAGCGAGCCGGAATACCGGTTCAAGCAAGCCATCGTGCAGGAGATCGCCTACAACAACGTCCTCGAACGCGAGCGGCGCGAGTTGCACGGGCAGGTCGGCGACGCGCTGGAGCAGATCGGCGTTGAGCGGACCGATGAGCAACTGGAGATGCTGGCCTACCACTACAACCGAAGCGCGAACCGGCGCAAAGCGGTCGAGTATCTGCTCCTCTCCGGCGAGCGAGCCCGCCGCCTCTTCGCCAACAGTACGGCGCTGGCCCAATTCGAGGAGGCGCTGACGAAACTGCGCGGGCTCGCGCCGCACGAGCTGGCCGAGGAGCCGACCCTGCCCTTGCGCACCCACGAGGCGCTGGGCGGCCTCTACCTGACGGAAGGCGATTTCGCGCGGGCGCAGGAACGGTTCGAGGCGGGGCTGGCGACGGTCGGGACGCCGCTGATCGATCGCGCGCGGCTCTGGCAGAAGCTCGGGCGACTCTGGGAGGCGCGCGGCGAGGGGCGGCGGGCGCTCGGGTCGTATGAGCAGGGGCTTGGCCTGCTAAATGGTGCCGCGCCGCATGAGTTGATCCACTTACAGGCGTCCGCGGCGCGCGCTCATGCGATGCTCGGCGAATATGATCGGGCGGTCCAGATGGCGGAGGCCGCCCTCGCGGCGTCACCGCGAGGCTCGCTCGCGCCGACTGCGCGCGCGCCGGGTCGGGCGCACGCCGACGCGCGGCACGCCCTCGGCCTCGCGGCATACGCGCGGGGCGGCGTGGACGAGGCGATCGACCAGCACCTGCGGGCGCTCCTGTTGCGGCAGGAGCTTGGTGATACCGCCGGGATGCAGGAGAGCTACCACGAATTGGGCGCGCTCTACTGGTCGCGCGGGCAGATCGAGCGGGCATTCGAGCATCTGGTGGGCATCACCACGATGCTGCGCCTCGGGATTGGCGACACTGATGCCGACCAATTCGCCCACCGGCGACAGGCGCGCGATCTGGTCTTGCAGACGCCGCTGCCGGCGATGGGCGACGCCAGCGGCGAACTCGCCCCGGTCGAGCGGTACTATCGCAGCGGTCTCGCCGCCGCGCAGCAAATCGGCGATCGCTGGGGGATGGCGCAGATCGGCTATCGGATCGGGCTCCTCCTCTTCCGTCAGGGCGAGTATGAACGGGCGCTCGGCTACCTCCGCAAGGCGACCAACGAGGCCGACCGGATCGGCGCGCGCGAGGTCACGGCGGCGGCGAGTATCGCGCTTGGCGCTATCCTGGTCGACCGGGGTGACGCGGCAGGGCTGCAACATCTCGAGCGTGGCGTGGTGATCGCCGAGGCGATCGAGGGCGCGCTAACCCTCACTGAGGGGCGTTTGCGGCTGGCCGACGCGCGGCGACAGCTGGGCGACGACGCGGGTGCCGCGCACGAGGAGCAGATCGCCTTCCTGCTGGCGACGCGCCTGGGTCACCAGTTCGCGCTCGGCCTGACCCACCGGATGATGGGACGGCTCGCCGCCGGGCGGCAGAACTGGCCGATGGCCGACCGACATTTCCGCCTGGCGCACGAACTCTACACCGCCGTGGACGCGCAGTACGAACTCGGGCGGACGCTGGCCGACTTCGCGGCGATGTGGCACGCCTGGTCGGCCGCCGGGAACGGCCCGGTGCCGGAAGGGGCGACGGTGATGCTTCAGGGGGCGGCGCAGATCTTCGCGCGCCTCGATATGCAGTCCGACCTGCGGGCGGCGCGCGAGTTGCTGGCTCGATAACCGCGCCCCGGTTCGGAAAGATCAGGGTGCCACACAAGGAACGCCGCGCCCCCGGGGGCGCGGCGTTCCTTGGTTCTCTGACGCGTCTGCTGCCGTTACTCGTCGCGCTGCCGACCGCCCATCCCGGTGACGAGCATGACGTAGTAGAGCAGTTGGAGGGCCGAGGCGGCGAAACCGGCGACGTAGGTCAGCGCGGCGGCGTTGAGCATCTTCTGCACATCGCCGTACTCGTCGCGCGTCACCAGACCGGACTCGGCCAGCAGGGTGCGCGCCCGCGCACTGGCGTTGTACTCCACCGGCAGCGTGACCAGCGCGAACAGCGTCGCGCCCGCGAAGAGGATCACGCCGATCCAGGCCAGCCCGGTGATCTGGGTCCAGAGCCCACCGAGGATGATGAAAGGTGCGATCCCCGAGCCGAGGTTCGCGACCGGCACTAACCCCGAGCGCAGGGACATCGGCGCATAGCTAACGTTTTGCTGCACCGCGTGCCCGGCCTCGTGCGCCGCCACGCCGATCGCGGCGATCGAGCGCCCGCTGTAGACCGGTTCGGAGAGGCGCAGCATCTTCGCGCGCGGGTCGAAGTGGTCGGTCAGTTCGCCGGCGATCGGCTCGATCCCCACGTCGTAGACGCCCGCCGCGCGCATCACCGCCTCCGCCGCCTGCGCGCCGGTTAGTCCGCGACTATTGGCGATCTGCCGATACTTGGCAAAGGTGCTGCGCAAGCGCCACTGCGCCAGCCCCATCAGCAGCAGGCCGGGAATGAGGACGAAGAGAAAGTAATTAAGATCGAAGAACATGCTCAGCACTCCTGCCTGGCGTATCCCGCTATCAACCGGCACGACCCCCCGATGAGGGCCACACCATCATCTACGCAACGTGCGGTCCATCGGTTGCGTCGTCACGCCACCCACGGTGCGGTCATCTATGTTAACGCCGGTCCACTCCCCGCATTCCTGCCGGATGGCGGGGGGCGCGTAGCGACGAGCCCGCGCAACGGCTATCATACCAGAGTGCGATCGGCGAGTGATCGCGTCGACGCGAAGAGGGGAGTGATGACGAGTGGGAGCGCCAATGGCGCGGGTCGGCTGACCGCCGCCGAGGGCCTCGCGCCGATCGAGGCGGCGATGCGCGCGCCGCTCGACCGGATTGCGATCGCCGGCCCGGGCGCGGATGATCTGCGCGATTTCTACGGGATGGTGCGGTACCACCTCGGCTGGGCCGACGCCAACTTCGCCCCGGCCATGATGCCGACCGGTAAGCGATTGCGGCCGTTGCTGCTGCTGCGCTGCGCCATCGCCTGTGGCGGCGACCCGGTCGCCGCCGCGCCGGCCGCTGCCGCGATCGAACTGTTGCACAACTTCACCCTCGTCCACGACGATGTGCAGGACGAGAGCGCCTATCGCCACCACCGCGAGACGATCTGGCACCGCTGGGGGGCCGCCGCCGCGATCAATGTCGGCGACGCGCTCTACGCGATCGCGCACGACGCCCTCTACGCCCTGGCGGAGCCGCCAGCGAATCTCTCCCCCGCGCGTGTCCTGACGCTGGCGCGCGACTTCGATCGGATGGCGCTGCGGATCGTCGAGGGGCAACATCTCGACCTCAGCCAGGAGGGGGAGTGGGGCGGCGGCGAGGCGCGCTATCTGGAGATGATCGCCGGGAAGACCGCCGCGATCATGGATTTCGCGGCCCGCGCCGGGGCGACGATTGCCGGGGCCGACGACGCGACGATCGCGGCCTGCGGCGAGTTCGGCCTGACCCTCGGCCTCGCCTTCCAGATCCGCGACGACATGCTCGGTATCTGGGGGGCGCAGGGTGTTACCGGCAAACCAGCCGCCGACGACATCCGTCGGCGCAAGCAAAGCCTGCCGATCGTCGCGCTCGATGAGCGGGCGGACGACGCCACGCGTGCGGCGTTGCGCCGCTTCTATGCGGGCGAGCCGCCGCTCGATGAAGCGGCGGTCGCGGCGATTATTGGGCTGCTCGACCGCCACGAGATCGCCGATTACTGCCAGAGTCGCGCCGACGAATATCACGCGCGCACGCGTCTTGCGCTCGACCAGTTGGCGGCGCGCGGGGCCACCGTGGACGGTTTGCGCGACTATTTGGCGCTGCTGGAAGGGCGAGCGCACTAGTGCGCCGCAGGCGGGAGGGCTCGATGACGAGTGGGCAAGCAAGTGAACGCTATGGCGTCGCGGAGTTCATCGCCGAGGTGAGAGGGATTGTCCCGCCGGGGGGCGACGATCCGGGGCCGGAGGGTCGGACGGCGATCGGCGGGTTGCTGCGGCGGCTGGCGCGCGACCCGGAGATCCTGGCGCGCACGGGAGGGGCGACAGCCCGGCAGGGGACGCACGGGATGGACATCCGGGGCGGTGAGTTGCACAAGGAGCCGGATGGCTCCCTGGCGCTGATGCTGGCGCGCTTCCCACACGAGTCGGAGACCCCGATCCACAACCACCATTCCTGGGGCGTGGTGGTTGTGGTAGCGGGTCGCGACCGCTATCTCGCCTGGAAACGGCACGACGACGGCACGCGCGAGGGCTATGCCGAGGTCGAGTTAGAATACGAGCGCCTGCTCGATCCGGGCGATATGGTCCACTTCGCTGACACGCCCGGCGATATCCACAGTCAGCAGGGGGCTGACGGTGCACCGGTTTGGGAGTTAGTTTTCTTCGGCCACGACCCGAACGTGAAACCCCGCCTCTACTTCGACCCCCAGGCGCGCACAGTCACCTCGGCGCAGGCGTTGCGCTGAGTGCCGTCCATTACCGCGAAAAAGGCGCAACGAAGGGCGACCACCGTTATTGATGGTCGCCCTTCGTTAATCGCTGTTAAGGGGGCTTACTGGCGACCCTTGCGCTGCGACTTGTCCTCGATCTCGAAGACCTGATTGCCATTGTAATAGCCACAGGTCGGGCAGACCTGATGGCAGACCTTCTTCTCGCGGCAGCGCGGGCAGGTCATCAACTGCGGCATCTTCACCGCGTGGCCCATCCGCCGCATCCCCTGCTTCGCGCGGGTGACTCGTTGCTTCGGTAACGCTCCCATGGCGTGGCGACCTCCCTTTCCTGCTTGTGCGAACGCCCTGCGCGGCCCTCGCCTCTACTTAATCGTTCGCGGCCGCGCGCCGCCGTGAGCGTCGATCGGGTGGAGTATTCGTCGTACCCCCTGAATCCGCATCGCTCCTGCTCAGCAAGTTGCCGAGGATCGCCAATCGGGCATCGACCTCATTCTGCAACTCGACCGCTTCCGGCAGCCCGGGGCAATCCTCGCGGCAGAGCGGTGCCATCGGCAGCCCCAGCACGATCGCCTGGCGCAGCGATTCGCGCACATCGAGGAGATGGTGCGCGCTGATCGTGAAGTACTCGTCCTCGCCCTCGCCACCTTCGCCGAGATCGACGACCGCCCCGGTGAGGATATCGACCGACGGGCGATACTCATCGGCAAACTCCGCGCTCACGGTCGTCTCGGCATCTTCCAGGCAGCGGATGCACTGCATCGTCACCAGCGCGTCCACCTGACCGCCAGCGAGGATCCCGGTGGGGATCCGCGTCAGCTTCACCCCTGACTCGACCTGTCCAGCGGTCAGATCGTCGTCGAGCGGCAGTTGATCCAGCACGATCCGCGCCTGCCGCGTCGCCCCGACCCCTTCCTGCAAGAATTGGGCGACGTGGATGCTCGTGTCGTCCTGCACCCGTAACGTCTTCTCGATCATGGTTAATGTCCCTGGATACGGGTATGCCCCGCCGCA
>CADCWN010000193.1 GCA_902806415.1 uncultured Thermomicrobiales bacterium
TACCTCGACGGCATCCTCTACCAGCCCGGCACCGCCACCTACGAGGAGATGCGCCGGCACCTGCGGGCGATCAAGGATCTCGGCTGCAACCTCGTCCGCATCCACATCGCGGGCATCGACCCGCGCATCTACGAGCTAGCCGACGAGCTGGGGCTGCTCGTCTGGGTGGAGGTGCCCAGTCCGCATTCCTCCACCGAGCGCAGCCGGGCGAACCACCGCGCCGAGCTCCTGCGCCTGCTGCCCTGGGTCGGCCACCACCCGTCGGTCGCGATCTGGAGCCTGTACAACGAGGACTGGGGGGCGGAGGACATCGCCGCGAGCGCGGCGACGCGCGCCTACATCGCCAGCGCCCGCGCTGAGCTGCTGCGCCACCACCCGCAGGTGCTGATCATCGACAACGACGGTTGGAACCACGTCTCGATCGAGGGTGCGCTGCAGAGCGACCTGCTGACGGCGCACATCTACGCCACCGCGCTCGACGCCTGGCGCGACACGCTCGACCGGCTCGTGTCGGGCGAGCACGACCGCGTGGCGGTGCAGCCGCTGGTCGTCGGCGACCCGTTCTTCTACGCCGGGCAGGTGCCTCTGGTGGTCAGCGAGTGGGGCGGCTTCGGCTTCGCGCTGTACGGGGGACCGGCGGCGGCGACCGGGCGGGCGCGGCTGATCCGCGCCTTCAAGCGCGCGCTGCGCGACCACGGCCTCGCCGGCGACGTCTACACGCAGGCGACCGACATCGAGGACGAGCGCAACGGGCTCATCGACGCCGCGACCGGCGCCCTCCGCGTCCCCGCGGGCATCCTGGGGGGGCGGTCGCGCGCGGCGCGATCGGCTGACGCCGCATCCCCGGAAACCGAGCGGCCAGCGCCGCCGGAACGACCGGTCCTCCCCCTACCAACGATGGAACGCCTCGCGTTCCCGACGGGGGCGGCGATCGTGCGCCAGGGCACCGCGGGGGACAAATTCTACATCGTGCTCGACGGCGCGGTCGCCGTGCTGCGCGAGGAGAACGGCGAGAGCCGTCGGATCGCCACGCTGCGGCGCGGCCAGTTCTTCGGCGAGATGGCGCTCGTGGGCGACACGCCGCGCACCGCGACCGTGCAAGCGGACGCGCCGACGACCGTGCTGGCGCTCGGGCGGGAGGCCTTCCGCGCCCTGGTGGCCCAGTCCCTCGACGGCGCGGCCGACCTCGATCGCGTCGCCCGGGAGCGCCTCCTTGGACAGGCAGCGCTGCGGGAGCCGCGCCCCTGACGCCCGGCGGTCGACGGTCGTGGCCGTCGCAAGCTGCGCAAACCCCATCGGACGGGATAGAGAGGGCTCGTTTCCGCCCTCCCGACCTGGACACCACGGCGTGCGCGGCGAATGATGTGTGCGAGCCGGGACCCCGCGCGGAGCCACCATCCGGCTCGACCAGGCCGAACAGGCAGCGCTACCTCGCCGCCGGAACGACTATGTCCCGCGCCCGAGGCCGTCCCCCGGGGATGGCCGGAACCCGTGGGTTGTATTCGCCTGTCTCACCATGTCCTCGTGCACGTCAGCCCGACGCGTGCCCGAGCCCGGGTGCTGGTGGGGTGTGACATGAGACGCGGTCGCATATCGCCTCGCCCTCCCGGTGCAGCCGACGGTGCAGCCAAGCCGGTGGAATCCGGTGGAAGCGGGCGGGGTGCGGGTCGGCAACATTCCTCGCCACGATGGGGAATGTGGCGTTGTGTGGAGGCCCGTAGCGGGCGTTGCGCGGAGCTTAAAGTCCCTTTCCTTCAGGAGTGACGGTTCGAGCCCGTCCGGGGCTATCGGTGTTTTCATCGTTATCGCTTGAAAATGACTGCGTGGCGTCGGCCGGCGTAAGCCGCCCCCGTCCCCCGTGTAGTCAAACCCGGCGTGGCACTAGCGGACCGGTGCTCTCTGAGCGTCAAAGTCGCCGGCCAGGGCGGCGCAAGGGATGGCGTGACGTCGCCTGCCGGCCCGCGTGCTCGCGGCTCAGGGTCCCTCGTCACCCCAGTTTCCGGGCCAGGCCGGTCGGCGATCAGCGCCGCCATCTCCCCGGCGAGCCGATCCCAGGCGTAGCGCCCCAGCAGGGCGGCCTCGCGGACGATCCGTGCCTCGCGCTCACGCGTCCCCTCGCCGAGCGCCGCCTCCACGGTCGCCACGAACGCGTCGGAATCCGACGCGAACCGCACCACCTCTCCGTAGAGCGCGACCACATCGGGCAGGGGCACCGAGACGATCGGCTTGTGCGCCGCCATGTATTCGAGCGTCTTCGAGGGGCTGAGGAAGCGCGTCGCCTCGCCGCGAGCGAACGGCAGGATCGCCTCGTCGAACCCCTTGAGGAAGTTACTGTCAGGTAAAGATCGGCTGCCCAGACGTGCGATACTTTGGGCCTGAATGAAAGAGTCGCCGCTCTCAACTGCACGCGCCATCGCTTCCCGCCCGCGATCATCGGCCACGCGGTCTGGCTGTATTTCCGGTTCGCGCTCAGCTACCGCGACGTCGAAGAGCTACTGGCGGAGCGGGGCGTGCTGGTGACCTACGAGACGATCCGTCAGTGGTGCCGCAAGTTCGGCCAGCAGTATGCGAATGCGCTGCGCCGCCGTCGCCCGCAGCCCGGCGACAAGTGGCACCTTGACGAGGTCTTCATTCGCATCAATGGCGTACAGCACTATCTCTGGCGGGCGGTTGACCAAGACGGGAATGTGCTCGATATCCTCGTGCAGCCCCGGCGCGACAAGCCCGCGGCCGTGCGCTTCCTCCGGAAGTTGCTCACGAGCCTGGCGTACGTCCCGCGGGTGGTCATCACGGACAAGCTCGCGAGCTACGGCGCGGCCATGCGCGAGATATTGCCCAGCGTGGAGCACCGGCGGCACAAGGGGCTGAACAACCGGGCGGAAAACTCGCACCAAGCCACGCGCGAGCGGGAGCGACGGATGCGCCGCTTCAAGGACCCAGGCCACGCGCAGCGCTTCCTCGCCGCCTACGGCCCGATCGCCGACCATTTCCGCCCGCGCCGCCACCGCCTCACCGCCGACGCCTACCGTCAGGCCCGTGCCGAGCGCTTCGCCACCTGGCGGGCGGCCGCCGGCACCCCGGCGATAACCTGACCAGCGGCGCCACCCTCCTCCAGTACGCCCTCGTTCCCCGCCAGCCCTGCCAACACGACTTTACCTGACAGTACCCGCTCAGGGATGAGCACGTCCCGCGCGCGATTGTTGCGCAGCGGGCGATGTTCGGCGGCCTCGTCCTGATCGAGCACTTCCCTCCCTCCCCACCCTTCCCTCATTCCCCCCTTTAACCCTGGCCACCGGCGCTTCCCCCCTCGCACCGGTGGCCGCCCCTTGCGCCCGTGTGTCAGAGGCATAACCGTCCGAAAAATTCAGCCCGCAAACCGGCACCCCTGTCCTGGGATCGGACGTGCAGCGACCCTTGTCCACTCCCTCTCTTCCCCTATTTGTCGGCGGGGCTATCTCCCCGCCCAAGAAATCGTGTTCGGTGTGGATTGTGTTCGATAGGCTAAAATCCAGCCAAACTGGGCCGGGTTGATCGACGAAAAACCCGCCACCCCGCGGTCCTCCGGTAGGCTGTCGTCGTCCGCGACGACAGCCTACCGGAGGGGAAGGGGATGCTCGGGGTGATCGACAAGGAGCTGATCCCTCGGCTGCACTTCGCGCAGGGGTGGAGCGAGCGGCGGATCGCGCGGGAGCTGGGCCACGACCGCGAGACGGTCCACAAGTATCTGACGGAGGCGGGGAGCGCGCCGCGCTATCGGTTGCGCCAGCCGCGCGCGCGGCCGGTGCTCGACCCGGTGCTGCCCCTCCTGCGCCAGTGGCTGGCGGATGACGAGCAGCAGCCGCCGAAGCAGCGGCGCACCGCGCACCGGATGTGGGAGCAGTTGCGCGACGAGTACGGCTTCGCCGGCGGCGAGCCGACGATCCGCGTGGCGGTGCGGCAGTTGCGCGGGGAGTGGCGCCCGGTCTTCGTGCCGCGCGCCTTCGCCCCCGGCGAGCGAGCCGAGGTCGAGTGGGGCGCCGCCAAGGTCGTCCTGGCTGGGCGCGTCACCGAGATCGCGCTCTTCTGCGCCCGGCTGCGCCATTCGGGGATGCCGTTCGTGATGGCCTTCCCGCACCAGGGGCAGGAGGCGTTCTTCGCCGGGCATCGGGCCGCGTTCGAGCGCTGGGGCGGCGTGCCCAGGTCCGTGGTCTACGACAACCTGGCCACCGCCGTCCGGCGGGTGCTGACGGGGCACCGCCGCGAGGAGCAGGAGGCCTTCGTCGGTCTGCGGATGCACTACCTGTACGAGGCGATCTTCTGCACCCCGGCGGCGGGGCACGAGAAAGGGGCGGTCGAGAACCTCGTCGGCACGATCCGCCGCCGCTACCTGTCGCCGATGCCCGAGGTGCGCGACCTCGCGGAACTCAACGCCCGCCTGCTGGCGGGCTGCGACCGGGAGGGGCGGGCGACGCGACCGGGCGCGGGGGCGAGCGTGGCGGCGCTGTGGCAGGCGGAGCGCGCGCACCTGCTGCCCCTGCCGGCCCGGCCGTTCGACTGCGCGCGGCGAGTGGCGGCTCGGGCGACGAGCACCGCGGAGGTGGCGTTCGCGACCAACCGCTACAACGTGCCGACGGCGCAGGCGCACCGGCCGCTCACCCTCAAGGCGGATGTGGAGACGGTGCGGATCTACGACGGGGCGACCCTGGTGGCCGAGCACCCCCGCTGCTACGGCCGGCACGAGCGGGTCAGCGACTGGCGGCACTGTCTGCCCGCGTTGGCGCGCAAGCCGGGCGCCGTCCCCCCCGCCTTCGAGCACCTGCGCCGGGAGTTGTGCGCGCGCCAGGCGGATGGCAACCACGCCTTCGTGCGCGTCCTCGAGCTGGCGCTGCGCTACCCGCTCCCGCTGGTGGCGCAGGCGGTGGAGGAGGCGGTCGCCCGCCGCGCCTACCACGTCGACGCCATCCTCCAGCTGCTCGACCAGCGGCTGACCCCGGACACCCCCCCGCCGCCCCTCGATCCGGCGCGCTACCCCGACCTCCCGGCGGTGGCGCTCGCCCCGGTCTCCCCGGCCGCCTACGACCAGCTGCGTGGCGGGGGTGGCGCATTAGCGGCGAGGCGCGCAGTTCCCTGCTGCTCGACAGCTACCTCAAGCAGCTCCGGCTGCCGACCATCGCGCGCGCCTACCCGGCGGCGGCGCGCGAGGCCGCCGAGGGCAACCTCGGCCACATCGACTTCCTCAAGGCGCTCTGCGAGCAGGAGGTGCGGCAGCGCGAGCAGAACCAACTCGCCCGGCGGGCCAAGGCCGCCCTCTTCCCCTGGCCCAAGACCCTCGACGAGTTCGAGTTCGCCACCGCGCCCGCCCTCAACAAGGCCAAGATCCTCGCGCTCGCCGAGGGCACCTTCGTGCGCGAGCGCGAGAACGTCGTGCTCGTCGGCAACCCCGGCGTCGGCAAACCCTTCCCCACAGGATGCCCCACTGGGACTGACTGTTCTCCCCGTTGACACCGTCGAGGTCGTCGACCCCGCGCACCCCCTCTACGGCCTGACCCTCCCGCTCGTTGGCATCACGACCAAGCGTCAGCACCAGCGGGTCTGCGTCGTCTGGCTCCACCCCGGCGTCGAGCGCACCATCCCGGTGGCGGCGACCAGCTTGGCGGGCCTCGTCCCCGCGCCGGCCCGCTGTCGCCTGACCGTCCCGGCCCTCCGCGACCTGCTGGCCGTGGTAGCGTCCCTGGCAATGATGCGTCAGGAGGATGCCGATGCCCGACCCGCCACGATCCCCGCGCCAGCTGCCCTTGCCCCTCCCGCCCGCGACGGCACCGTCCGCGCCGATCCTGCCACCGGATCTCGCCACCGTGCGGGCCGACCGGGTCTGGCGCACCCTGCCGACCGCGACCCGGTCGCAGATCCGGGCCGCTATCCTGCAGATCCTCCAGGAGGACCCCGATGACCGCCAGCGCTGACAAGATCGCCGCCCGCCACCGCGAACGCCGCGCCTACGTCTACGTCCGCCAGTCCTCCCCGAAGCAGGTGCGCGCGAATCTGGCGGGTCAGGCGAACCAGTACGCCCTGGTCGAGCGGGCGCGCGCCCTCGGCTGGCCCCCCGAACGTATCCAACTCATCGACGACGACCTGGGCCAGTCCGGCCAGGATGGCCAGCGCCCCGGTTTCCAGGAGTTGGTGGGGGCCGTCTCGCTCGGCCGGGTGGGACTCATCCTCGCCTACGAGGCCAGCCGCCTGGCGCGTAGCAACGCCGACTGGTATACCCTGCTCGACCTCGCGACCAGCCAAGGCGCGCTCATCGCCGACGCCGAGGGCGTCTACGACCCGCGCGACTACAACGACCGGCTCTTGCTGGGCCTGCGCGGGATGCTCAGCGAGGCCGAGTTACGCCTGTTGCGCCTGCGGATGGATGCGGGGCGCCTGCGGCAGGTGGCGGACGGGACCTATCGTCAGCATCTCCCGACCGGCCTCGTCCGCCTCCCGGACGGACGGGTGGTCCAGGATCCCGATCAGCAGGTGCACCGGGCCATCGCGCTGGTGTTCGCGCGTTTTGTCGCCCTGGGCACGTGCCAGCGCGTGCTGCGCGCCCTGCGCGACGAGGCGATCCTCCTCCCGCGACGGCAGCGCGCCGGGTTGCACGCCGGCCAGCTCCTCTGGCGCCGCCCCAGCGAGCACGCCATCTACGAGATCCTGCACAATCCGGCCTACGCCGGGGCCTTCGTCTATGGGCGTCACGCGCCGCATCCCGACCGGCGACCGGGGCAGCGCGGTCGCCTGGTGAACCGCCCCTTCGAAGAGTGGACGGTCATCCGCCAGGACGTGTACCCTGCCTATATCACGTGGGAGCAGTACATGGCCAACCGCCAGCGCCTCGCCGACAACCGCAGCAGCTTCGCCGAGCGCGCCCGCGGGGCCCCGCGCCAGGGCGTGGCGCTCTTGACCGGGCTGGTGGTCTGCGGGCGCTGCGGGCGGCAGATGGGCGTGGCCTACAAGCCGCGCGTGCGCTACGTCTGCAAGGCGCTCACCCACACCTACGCGGCGCGCATGTGCCTCCACCTCGACGGGGCGGGCATCGAGGCGGCGGTGGTGCAGGCGTTCTTCGCCGCGCTGGCCCCGGCGGAACTCGATCTGCTCGACGACGTGCTGGCCGCGCAGGCGACCGGGCACGCGCAACTGGCCCAGCAGCACGCCGACCAGATCGCCCGCGCCGAGTACGAGGCGCGGCTGGCACAGAAGCAATACCAGGCCGTCGACCCGGACAATCGGCTCGTCGCGGCGGAGCTGGAGCGGCGGTGGGAACTGGCGCTGCGGGCGGTGGCCGAGGCCCGCGAGGCGGCGGCGTGCTTCGCGGCCACCCCCCCGGTGCCCGCCTTGGACGCGGCGAGCCGGGAGCAATTGCGCGACCTGGGGCGGTCGCTGCCCGCCGTGTGGGCGAGCGGTCGGCTGCGGCCCGAACAGCAGAAGGCGCTGCTACGCACCCTGATCCGGCGGGTGGTGCTAACGCGTCCGGTGCCCGACCAGATCGCGGTCAAGGTCGTCTGGGTCAGCGGCGCGGTCACGCCCGTGACCGTCCGCCCGCCGATCCATCGCGAGCGGGATGTCGCCGGCTACGACCGGATGGTCGCGCGCGCCCTCGCCTTGAGCGCCGAGGGGCACCCCGACAGCGCGGTCGCCCGGCTGCTCACCGCCGAGGGCTTCCATTCGGCGCGGTGCGCCGGCGTGTCCGAGAAGCAAGTGCTCAAGATCCGGCAGGCCGCCGGGCGACGCACCGTGCTGGCCCAGTTCCGCGGGCAGGAACAGTTCGACGGGCGGCTGACCATCCTGGGGCTGGCGCGGCGGCTGGGCGTCGAGCGCACCTGGGTCGACCGGCGCGTCGGGCGCGGACTCATCCCCGCCGAGCGCCACCCGCTGACCGGCAACTACCTCATCGCCGACGACCCCGTCCTGATCGAACAACTGGCGGCGACGCTGCGCCGCACCCGTAACGTCTCGTCTTAGGAGGGCACTCTCATGACTAGGCTAAGAGCTTCGTCGCGCAGGCCCTGGGGATCCAGGCGTGCCGCCAACGGCGCAGCGTGCTCTTCACCAAGACGAGCGCCCTGCTGACGGACCTCGCCGGCGGGCGGGCCGATGGCAGCCACGCGCAACGCCTGCGCCGCTACCTCACCCCGGCCCTGCTCATCCTCGACGACTTCGCCATGCGCGAATACACCGGGCCGCAGACCGACGACATCTACGAACTGGTCGGGCGACGCTACCGCCGGGGGGCGCTGATCCTGACGACCAACCGCGAGCCCAAGGACCTCTACCCGCTCTTCCCCAACCCGGTGCTCGCGGAGGGGCTACTCGACCGCCTGCTCAACAGCGCCTA
>CADCWN010000194.1 GCA_902806415.1 uncultured Thermomicrobiales bacterium
CTGATCCGGATCACGCGCGCCAATCTGCTCGACGAGTTGAACAAGCCCTACGTCGTCACCGGGCGCGCCAAGGGTCTGAGCGAGAGTCGGCTGCTGCTGAAGTATCCGGTGCGCGTCGCGCTGATCCCCTTCGTCAGTACGGTTGGCTGGGAGTTGCCGGCAATCATCTCCGGTGAGGCGATCATCGCGATCGTCCTCAACCTCCCCACAACCGGTCCGCTACTGCTCGGTGCTTTGCGGTCGGAGGATATGTACCTGGCCGGCAGCCTGATCTTCCTGGTCAGCGTGCTGACCGTCATCGGTACCCTCATCTCGGACATCGTGCTGGCCTGGATGGATCCGCGTATTCGGTACAGTTGAGCGATGAGCGATTGGTGGTCAGCTAGCGGCGACCGGCGCAGGTTGAGCGCTGATAGCCGACCACTGACCGCTGATCGCTGATAGCTCGCGAGGCGACCATGAGCAGCGAGATTACGCAGAACGAGACCGCCGAGATTAGACCGGTCGCGCCCGCGTCCGCTGGCGCCGCTGGCGGCGCGACCGCCGTGCTCGACCGACCGATCAAGCCACCCGGCGCGGCGGAGCCGGACACGACGGTCTACGTGGCTTCCCAGTGGAAGCTGATGTGGTGGAAGTTCCGCAAGCACAAGCTGGCGATGATCGGTGGCGTGGTCGTCATCCTGCTCTATCTGATCGCGATCTTCGCCGAGTTCCTGGCCCCGACCGACCCGACCCTGGTGCGCGGCGGCTACAACACCAGCGTCCCCTACACCTACGCCCAGCCGCAGCGGATCCGCTTCCTCGACCGTGGCGAGGGCGGCACCAGCTTCCGCCCCCACGTCTACGACTACACGGTCGCGATCGACCGGACGTCGCTCCGCCGGACCTTCGTTCAGGACGATACCAAGAAGATCTATCTCCGCCTCTTCGCGCAGGGCACGCCTTACAAGCTGCTGGGCTTCATCCCGACGACGCGCCACCTGATCGGCACGGTCGAGCGGGGGCGACCGCTCTATCTCTTCGGCAGCGACCGCAACGGGGCCGATGTCCTCAGCCGTCTGATCTCCGGTACCCGCATCTCGATGTCGATCGGGCTGATCGGCGTGCTAATCAGCCTCGTCCTCGGCATCACCCTCGGGGGGATCTCCGGCTACTACGGCGGGCGGGTCGACACCCTGATTCAGCGGTTTATCGAGTTCCTGGTCTCGATCCCGCGTATCCCCCTCTTCCTGGGGCTGGCGGCGGCGCTGCCGCAGAACTGGTCGCCGCTGCGGGTCTACTTCTTCACGATCCTCATCCTCTCGATCATCGGCTGGACCGGCCTGGCCCGCGTGGTGCGCGGTCGCTTCCTCTCCCTGCGCGAGGAAGACTTCGTGCTCAGTGCCAGGCTCGACGGGTCGAGCGAGATGCGCGTGATCCTGCGCCACATGGTCCCCTCGTTCGCCAGCCACATCATCGCCTCGCTGACGCTGGCGATCCCGGCGACGATCCTGGCCGAGACGGCGCTGAGCTTCCTCGGGCTGGGGCTGCGCTCGCCGATCAACAGCTGGGGCGTGCTGCTGCAAGAGGCGCAGAATGTCCGCACCGTCGCGACCGCACCATGGCTCCTGCTGCCCGGCTTGGCGGTGGTCGCGGCGGTCCTGTCGCTGAACTTCCTGGGTGACGGCCTGCGCGACGCGGCCGATCCTTATCGGTAAGACGGGTAGTCGGTAGTCAGTTGTTTGCTAGGGCGCCGTGCCATCCATTTGGCGCTGCGCTGCTATTGCCCCACTGACTACCGACTACTTGAACGGAGTGAGCCAATGGTGGAGCGAGACCTCGTGCTCGGCGCGACGCGCGCGGGCGGGGCGGGCGGGACCGGGACCCTGCCGGTCGACGATATGCTGCTCGAAATCAAGGGGCTGAAGACCCACTTCTTCCTCGACGAGGGGGTCGTCAAGGCGGTGGACGGGGTTGATCTGAGCATCCGGCGCGGTCGGACCCTCTGCATCGTCGGCGAGAGCGGCTGCGGCAAGAGCATCACCGCGCGCTCGATCCTGCAGATCGTCAGCCCGCCAGGTCGGGTCGTGGAGGGGGAGATCCTGTTCCACCGTCGGCGGGCGGGAGAGGGACAGGCTGGGCAGGCGGGCGAGACGATCGATCTCGCGGCGCTGCACCCACGCGGCGCGCCGATCCGCGCGATACGCGGCAAGGACATCGCGATGATCTTCCAGGAGCCGATGACCTCGCTGGGGCCGGTCCACACGATCGGCAACCAAATCATCGAGGGAATCCGGCTCCACCTCCCCGTCACCAAGGACGAGGCGCGCGCGCGGGCGATCGAGGTGCTGCGGCGCGTCGGCATCCCGCGCCCGGAGCAGCGGATCGACAGTTATCCCTTCCAGCTCAGTGGCGGGATGCGGCAGCGCGCGATGATCGCGATGGCCCTCGCCTGCGAGCCGGTCCTCCTGATCGCCGACGAGCCGACGACCGCGCTCGACGTCACCACCCAGGCGCAGATCCTCGATCTGACGCGCGAGCTCCAGCGCGACATGGGCATGGCGATCATGCTGATCACCCACGATCTGGGTGTGGTCGCCGAGGTCGCCGACGACGTGGCGGTGATGTATCTCGGGACCGTGGCCGAGCAGGGCAATGTGGACGCGATCTTCCACGCGCCGAAGCATCCCTACACCCAGGCGCTGCTCCGCTCGATCCCCAAGCTGGGGACGGTGAAGGGTGAGCAACTGGCGACGATCCGTGGCATCGTGCCGGACCCCTACAATCGGCCGGTCGGCTGCCCCTACCACACGCGCTGCGACGCATTCATGCCCGGCAAGTGCGACCGGATTATACCCCCGCCGGTCGCCGTGGACGGCCAAGTCGTCCGCTGCCTGCTGTACGGCGGGGAAGACGGAGCGGCGGAATGACGGGGGAAGGGATGGTGGCGCGGCATGATGGCCGCGTCAATGGCGCGACGAACGGGCATGGCGCGGACGATCTCCTGCTGGAGGTCAAAGAGCTGCAGATGCATTTCCCAATTAAGAAAGGTTTCCTGCGGCGCACAGTCGGGCACGTCAAGGCGGTGGACGGCGTCAACTTCTCCATCCGCACCGGCGAAACGCTGGGCTTGGTCGGCGAGAGCGGCTGCGGCAAGACGACGACCGGGCGCTCGATCATCCGCGCTTACGACCCGACCGGGGGGGAAATCCTCTACCATCAGCCCGACGGCCGGACGGTCGATCTGGCGCGACTGCGCTCCGGGGAGTTGCAACCGTACCGCCGCGACATCCGGATGATCTTCCAGGACCCCTACTCGTCGCTGAACCCGCGGATGACCGTTTTCCAGATCGTCTCCGACCCGCTGCGGGTCAACAAGGTCGCCAGCGGCAAGGAGTTGGAGGATCGGGTCGCCGCGCTGCTGCGGCGCGTGGGGCTGCGGCCGGAGTACATGCGGCGCTACCCGCACGCCTTCAGCGGCGGCGAGCGGCAGCGGGTCGGCATCGCCCGCGCCCTCGCCCTGAACCCCCGGCTGGTGGTGGCCGACGAGGCGGTCTCGGCGCTCGACGTGTCGGTGCGGGCGCAGATCCTCAACCTGCTGGAAGACCTGCAGGCGGAGTTCAACCTGACCTACCTCTTCGTCGCGCACGACCTCAGCGTCGTCGAGCATATCTGCGACCGGGTCGCGGTGATGTACGTCGGCAAGCTGGTGGAGATGGGGCCGACCGAGGAGCTTTACGCCCGCCCGCTCCACCCCTACACCGAGGCGCTGCTGTCGGCGGTGCCGCTTCCCGACCCCCGGCTGCGCGACAAGGGGCGCCGGATCATCTTGCAGGGCGACGTGCCCGACCCGTCCAACCCGCCGAGCGGTTGCTACTTCCACCCGCGCTGCCCCTACGCGAAGGAGAATTGCAAGACCGACGGGCCACCGCTGCGCGAGATCACGCCCGGTCGCTACGCCGCCTGCCACTACGCCGAGGAATTGCAGTTGCGCGGTGTCGTCGGCGGGAGCGTTGTCGCCTGACGGCACACGGGCGGTGAGGGGGTGCGGGTGTGAAATCATGGCGCGAGCGGCGTGCCGTTCTCCCCGCCCCGCTCGCCCCCCACAACCGCCGATCACCGCGAGAACTCCTGCCGCGCTACCTGGTCGCCTATCTCGGCTGGTTCGCCCTGTCGGCGCTCGGCCTGTGGGCGGCGCTGCAAGTGCGGCTGGCCGTGATCGCGCTGATCATCCTCGTCGTCGCGCGGGACCGTGCCGGGGACACCGTCACCGCAGGTGGTCAGGTGCGCTCGCTCGACAATCTCGTCACGGTGACCCTGGCGCTGTTCTGGCTCGGCGGCACCGTCCTGCTGGAGGCGCATCTGCGCGACGCCGTACCGATCGGACGGCTGCGCTCGCGAATCATCGGCGTTCTCGTCGGCGAGGTCGCCCTGCTCGTCATAGCCACGGCGTTGGGCGCGCTGCTGTGAGGAGCCCGACGAAAGACGCGGTCTCTTGACACACGCCTAAGCCGTGCT
This sequence comes from uncultured Thermomicrobiales bacterium, assembly GCA_902806415.1. GTDB lineage: Bacteria > Chloroflexota > Chloroflexia > Thermomicrobiales > CADCWN01 > CADCWN01. The sequence goes on from CADCWN010000194.1 coordinate 4,498, forward strand.
ATAGTGGTGAAATGGTGCAACTAAAACGGTTTAGGAGCGGTCCGATGCAGTCAGGTCGGGTCACCATCGCCGAGGTCGCGCGGGTCGCGGGGGTCTCCAAGGCCACCGTCTCGCTTGTGCTCAATGATCGCGCGTCGGCGGTGGCGATCAGCGCGGCGACCCAGGCAAGCGTGCTCGACGTCGCCGCGCGCCTCGGCTACGAACCGAACCACGCCGCGCGGACGTTGCGCAGTCGGCGCACGAACGTCGTCACCTTGCTGATCTCCCAACTCGCCAACCCCTTCTTCACCGGCATCGCCGCCGCGCTCCAGGTGGCGGCGGCGGCGCGGGGCTACGAGCTGCACATCGTCGATGTCTCCGACCCGGAGGTGAAGATCCAGGCCCTGCGGCAGTTGCGCGGCGGCGGCTCCGACGGCCTGATCATCGCCACCGGCCACCATAGCACCCTCGGGGCCGAACTTGACGTGGTGCGCGATCTCGTGCGGCGCGGCCTGCCGGCGGTGATGATTCTCGATCGCAGCCCCGATCCGGCGATCCCGGCCTTCCGGGTCGACAATGAGGCCGTAGGCCACCTGGCGACCGTCCACCTCCTCCGCCTGGGACACCGCCATATCGCTTTCCTGACCGTCCACGGCACCGATCCGCTCGATCAGCAACGCTCCTCGAAGGCCGATCGTGCCCGCGGCTACCGGCGCGCGCTGGAGGAGGCCGGGATCCTCTTCGAGCCAGCCTTCATCTTGCAGGGGCCGGCGGGCGTGCCGGGGACCCCGGCACTCGGGCGCAATCTGCTGCGCGCCTTGCTGGCCCTGCCGCACCCGCGCCCCACCGCCGCGTTCACCACCAACGACCTGACAGCGCTCGGCGTGCTGCGCGCGGCCCACGAGGCCGGGGTGCGAGTCCCCGAAGACCTGGCGCTGGTGGGGATCGGTGGCATCGAATTGGGCGGCTACGCCATCCCGGCGCTGACGACGATCGAGCATCCGCGCGCCGAATTGGCGCGACTGGCGATGGCAACCCTGGCCGACCAACTCGCCGGGCATCCGCCGCCCGAGATCGAGCGGGTGCTGCCGATCGGCTTGCACATTCGCGAATCATGCGGGGCAGTGTCAGACGTGGTAGAGACGAGGGGGAGGTGAGTACCACCGGCGACAGGGAGGATGTCGCGCTTTACTAAAACGATTTAGCTTCTTGGGGAGTGGCTCGCGGCGAACGGTATCGGGGCAACCGAACGGAGGAGTATCATGGCGACAGAGGCAGCACGCACGCGGCGGACAGTCACGCGACGACGATTCCTTCCCCTCTCGGCGACGGCGCTCGCCGGGCTGTCGGCGGCGGCGTGCAGCGGCGAGGCCGCCCTGCCCACACCCGGCGCGACGGTGCCGACCGTGCCGAGCGCGACGGCGGTCGCCACGACGCCCGCGCAGCCGACCGCCGCGCCCGCTGGGGCGACCGCGCCGCGCACCGGCATCCAGCCGACGATCGTGACGCAGCAGAGCCCGTTGGCCACCCCCCGCGCCTTCCGCGAGGCGCCCCAGCTGGCCGACCGCGTCGAGGCGGGGCAACTGCCGCCGGTCGAGGCCCGACTACCGAAGAACCCGATCGCGATCACGCCGGTCGAGCGGGTCGGCAAGTACGGCGGCCAGTGGCGCGCGGCCCTCCTCGGCGGCGCGGACACCCTCTGGCTCAGCCGCACGATCGGCTACGAGAATCTGGTCCGCTGGGATCCCGAATGGACGAAGGTTATTCCCAACGTCGCGGAGTCGTTCACCTTCAGCGCGGACGCGAAGGAGTACACCTTCCGGCTGCGCGAGGGGCTGCGCTGGTCGGACGGCCAGCCGTTCACCGCCGATGATATCCTCTTCTGGTACGAGGCCATCCAGCTCAATAAGGAGCTGACCCCGAGCCGGGGCGTCAACCCGCCGACCGTCGAGAAGATCGACGGGTACACCGTCCGGTTCCGCTTCGAGCAGCCGAACGGCCTCTTCCTGCCGACCCTCGCCGGGCTGGACGCGGTCCTCTCGGCGGCCACGGCTTCTCCCAAGCACTATCTGCAACAGTTCCACCAGAAGTACAATCCGCAGGGGGTCGAGCAGCTAGCGCGCGAGAACGGGGCGGAGGGCTGGGTGAAGCTCTTCCAACTCAAGGGGGCCAGCGTCCCCGGCACCCCGTACCAGGCCCTCTGGCAGAACAAGGACCTGCCCCGGCTGCACGGCTGGAGCCTGACGCAGCCCTACGGCAGCGGGACCCGCGTCGTCGCCGAGCGCAACCCGTTCTACTTCAAGGTTGACACGGAGGGGAATCAGCTCCCCTACCTCGACCGCGTCACCTACGAGGTCTTCCAAGACGCGCAAACCCTCGTCCTCCGCGCGGCCAACGGCGAGATCGACATGCAGGATCGCAGCCTTAACGCCGACAGCAACAAGGCGGTCTTCACCGAGAACCAGCAGAAGGGGCAGTACCGCTTCTTCGAGTCTATCCCCGCCGTGATGAACACGAACGTGATCGCGCTCAACCTGACGCACAAGGACCCGGTCAAGCGGCAGATCTTCGGCAACAAGGACTTCCGGATCGGGCTGTCGCACGCGATCAACCGCCAGGAGATCATCGACATCGGCTACGTCTCGCAGGGCGAGCCGTGGCAATCGGCCCC
>CADCWN010000195.1 GCA_902806415.1 uncultured Thermomicrobiales bacterium
CCGGCTACGACGTGATCGGCAACGATTACGGCGACATGCTGGCGAAGGGGATCATCGACCCGGCCAAGGTGACGCGCTCCGCCGTGGAGAACGCCGCCTCGATCGCGGGGATGATCCTCACCACCGACGCCCTGATCACCGACAAGCCGGAGCCGGCCGCGGCCGGTGGCGGCGGGATGCCGGGCGGCATGGGCGGCATGGGCGGCGGGATGGACTACTAGGCGAGTAGCCGGTAGTCAGTCATCAGTCGTCAGCAGCCAAGAGGGGCGGGCCGGGGAGTTCTCCCCAGCCCGCCCCTCTTGGCGTTAAGTAATGCACAATCCTCCCCCTGCCCCATCGAATTGCAGGCTGCGCTTACGCTCACCCTATTGACTCCATCTAATCAATCCCACGTATATCATGGTGATCGTCGGTGATCGGCGGCGTTCGTAGGAGCTATAGCTATCATGCTTAGGGGACTTCTCGATTCCATCCACGACGTCTGGAGATATCGCTTCGGGAGACCGGGCACTGAGCGCACCGACGCGACCGTTAATGATTCCGCCCTGGCGGACGAGCGCGACGCGCTGCAACGCCATAATGAGGCCGAAGCGCGGATGGTGAGCCACACAATGGCCGACCCGAACGGTATCCGGGCATTCGGGAAGGGCGAGCCGCGATAGGTGCTGCGACTTGACCAAGATTCTGTTCGCTGATGGCGGTTGACTCATTACCATGATAATGGCGATCTGGATAGGTCGTGGCCGCCGATTTCAGTCGGCGCCCAAGGGTCCGTTTCACAAAAGCTTGTGGGGATAGGTGGGCATGATTGCGCGCGAATGGCCGCACCTCATCCCATTACTCATCGTGAAACAGCGCACCACGTGAAAGAGCGCACTACGCGTGCGCACAAGCCAGAATCCGGCAGTACACCGCAGGAATAGACACGTCCGCCTTGACTTTTTCGTTTTCATGCAACATAGCGAGTCACGTGAAACGAAATGGCCGATTATCAGGTGTGATTCACATTCCGCTGCACATGAGGGAACACGATGGACCCCTTCACCGATCCCGAGGCCGTAGCCCGGTACGCCGAGGGGCCACCGCGCCTCGTGCCCGGCTTCGACGGCCTGCAGCGGATGGCGGGGGTGCTGCTCGCCGCGCGCGCCCCGGACGATGCCCGCGTGCTGGTCCTCGGGGCCGACGGCGGGCTGGAGCTGCGGGCGTTCGCCCAGGCCCAGCCGAGCTGGACCTTCGACGGTATCAACCCGTCCGCCGAGATGCTGGGGCTGGCCGAGCGGACGCTGGGGCCACTCGCCGCGCGCGTGCGACTGCAGCGGGGCTACATCGATAACCCGCTGGGAGGGCCGTTCGACGCGGCGACCTGCCTGCTGACCCTGCACTTCGTGGCGCTCGACGATCGGCGGCGGACGGTGGCCGAGGTCCGGCGTCGCCTCAGGCCCGGCGCGCCGTTCGTGGTCGCGCACCTGAGCATCCCGCAGGGCGCGGGCGAGCGCGCCCCCTGGCTGTCGCGCTACGCGGCCTTCGCGGTCGCCTCCGGCGTCGCGCCCGACCAGGCGGCGAACGCTCGCGCGGCGATCGACGCGCGATTGACCATCCTCACGCCGGAGCAGGATGAGGCGCTCCTGCGCGGGGCGGGCTTCGCGGACGTCGGCCTCTTCTACGCTGGGTTTGCCTTCCGCGGCTGGGTGGCCTACGCCTGATGCAACCGATCGAAAGCACAAGCCGAGCCACGTAAAGAGGCATCAACGCCCTGTCGCCAGCCAGCCCCATGCTATACTCGCCCTTCATGCGGCGGTGCGCCGCGAGCGTGAATAGGCGCGGCAACCGAGGCCGTAGCGGGTCGGGAGGAGGGACGGTGGCGAGGGACCGCAACGGTTACGGCTGGGAGCGCCCGGCGGTGCGCGCGGCATTGACCGCCGCCGAGGGGAACGCCCGCGACGTAGCGGCGCTGGCGCGACAGATTTGCGAGATCCCGGCCCCCACCTTCCAGGAAGAGCGGCGCGCAGCCTTCGTCGTGGAGCAGTTCGAGGCGGGTGGGCTGGACGCGGTCGGCGACGCGGCGGGCAATGTCACCGCGCGGCGCGCGGGGCAAGAGCGCGGCGACGCGGTCCTCCTGGCCGCGCACACCGATACGGTCTTCCCGATCGACACCGATGTGCGCGTGCGTGAGAGCGCCGGCAAGCTCCACGGGCCGGGGATCGGCGACAACAGTCTGGCGGTCGCGGCGTTGGTGACCTTGCCGCGTCTCCTCGATCGCGCGGGGCTGCGGACGAAGCGCGACCTCATCCTCTGCGCCAACACCGGCGAGGAGGGCTTGGGCGATCTGCGCGGGATCAAGCAAGCGGTCGCCGACCATCGCGACGACCTCGGCGCGGTGATTGCCCTCGAAGGACTCAATCTCGGGCGCGTGACCCACCAGGCGGTCGGCTCGCGACGGCTGCGGATCACGGTCGAGGGGCCGGGCGGGCACAGCTGGGGCGCCTTCGGCAATGGAAGCGCGATCCACGTCCTCGGCGCGATCATCGGCGCGATTGCCAACCTCACGGTGCCGCGCGACCCGAAGACGACCTACAACGTCGGGATGATCGAGGGCGGGGTATCGGTCAACACGATCGCGCCGCGCGCCAGCCTCATCCTCGACCTCCGCTCGATCGACCCCGCTGCGCTGGAAACACTGGTCGGCCAGGTGGACGCGATCGTGCGCGACGCGGCGGGCGGCGAGATCACGACCAAGAGCGAGGTCATCGGCGATCGGCCCGCCGGGCGGCTCGCGAACGATGCCCCGCTGCTGCGCGCGACGATCGCCGCCCTGCGCGAGATCGGCCTTGAACCGACCCTCGACGCCTCCAGCACCGACGCCAATGTGCCGCTCGCGCTGGGCATCCCCGCCGTCTGCATCGGCCTGACGCGCGGCGGCCACGCCCACCGCCTGGATGAGTATATCGAGACCGCACCGATCGGGCGGGGGATGCAGCAACTCATCCTGCTGGTCGCGGCGACGGCGGGGCTTGTTGAACGGGGTCAGTGACGAGGATTAACCACAGAGCGCACAGAGCGCACAGAGAAGGGACGGGAGAAGGACGAGAGAACGATTTGAGAGTGACTGTTTGAGGGCGAGATGAGCAGCAGAAGAGATACGATTTAGTGAGGTATACGGGCTGGACGATGATGGCGGTGGTGAACGTAACTACGCTATCGACGGACCTAACCCGCGCAGGCGGGTCGTGGTCCCCTGCCGGGTCAGGGGATTTGTGGCGGCGTGAACCGCCCCCAGGCGCGGTCATTGTCCCCTTCACGGGGATTCAACCGCCTGCTATGGCCCGTTTAGATTCGCCGCCACCGTCATCGTCTACTTCTTCTCGTCCCTCTCCCCTCGTCTCTGTGTTCTCTGTACGCTCTGTGGTTAATATCCCCGCCCCGCCCCGCCATTGATTGTACTGTGCTAGTGAGACAGGCTACACGTTGAGCAATACGGTCTACGTCGCGCTCGACCTCGAGGCGACCGATATGCACCCCGAGCGCGGCGAGATCATCGAACTCGGCGCGATCAAGTTCACGGATGAGCGGATCGTCGATCGATGGAGTGCCACCGTGCGCCCGCGCGGTCCGGTGCCGTTCGCGATTACCGAACTGACCGGGATCACAAGGGACGAGGTGCGCCGCGCCGCGCCATTCGCGGCGGTCGCCCCAGCGCTGACCGCCTTCGTCCACACCCATCCGATCGTCGGGCAGTCGGTCTGGCTCGATGTGGCGATGCTGCGCGCCGCCGGGCTGACTCTCGCCAACCCGGTCTACGACACCTTCGAGCTGGCGACGCTGATCCTCCCCGGTCTGCCCGCCTACAGCCTCCGCCAGATCGCCGCGCGCCTCGATGTGGCGCTGCCGGTCGAGCACCGCGCGCTGGCCGATGCGGGGGTGACGGTCGAGGTCTTCCGGCACCTGGTCGAGCGCCTGCTGGAGTTCGACCCCGAGACGATCGGCGAGATCGCGCGGCTGCTGACGACCGCCAAATCGCCGCTCGCTCCGCTCGTCCGCGAGTTGGCGCGCGAGAAGACGCGCGCGGGCTTCGACAGCCCGGTCGGCGCGCTCGGCGCGGCGATGCGCCAGCAGATCGCCGGGCGCGGGCTGCGCGAAGAGCGCTCGATGGACGCCCTCTTCCTGATGCCGCGGGCGCGCCCCGAGCGCCTGGAGCCGACCGGCTCGACCGCCCCAATCGCCCCCGCCGATCTCCGCGCCCTCTTCGCGCCGGGCGGCGCACTCGCCCGCACTTTCACCGGCTACGAGTATCGCGCCAGCCAGCTGCGGATGGTGGAGACGGTCGCCAAGTCGTTCAACGACGGGCACTTATTGGTGGGAGAAGCACAGACAGGGACGGGCAAAAGTCTCGCTTACCTCATCCCTGCCGTCATCCACGCCGTCGAGCGCGGCGAGACGGTCGTGATCTCGACCGCGACGATCGGCCTGCAAGATCAACTCTTCCGCAAGGACATCCCCGACGTGCTACGCGTGCTCGGGCAGATCGTCCGCGAGGAGCAGGCGTCGGCGGCGGACAAGGGAGAGGGGGACGAGGGGGGCGAAGAGGGGGGCAAGCGCCGGGCGCAGCTACCGGGCGAATTCCGCGCGGCGCTGCTGAAGGGCCGCGCGAACTACCTCTGCCTGCGCCGCTGGTTCGCGCTGCGCAAGCATCCGCAGCACGAGGCGGAGGAGGCGCACCTGCTGGCGAAGACGATGGCCTGGTTGCAGGAGACCGACAGCGGCGACCGCGCGGAATTGCTGTTGCTGCCGGAAGAGGCCCGCGCCTGGAACAAGCTGGCGGAGCACGAGGGTTCCTGCGTCTCCTCGCAGTGCGTCTTCCAGAAGCGCGGCCAGTGCTTCCTCTACCGCGCCCGCCGCCAGGCCGAGAGCGCGCACGTCGTCGTCGTCAACCACGCGCTGCTCCTCTCCGATCTCGGGACCGAGGGCGGGGTGCTACCCCCCTACCAGCACCTGATCATCGACGAGGCGCACCACCTGGAGGCCGAGGCGACCCGCCAATTCGGCTTCGAGATCGACGCCGCGCGCCTCGTCGCCCACCTCGACCAGATCCGCCCGCCCGCCGGGGCGCGCGGCGACGGTTCGGGACGCGCCCCGACGGGCAGCGCCACGGTCGGCGCGCTGGCCGAGGCGCGCGCCCGGCTGAATGTGACGAAGGGGGCGGCGGCGCGCGAGGCGAAGAAGAAGGTCGATGAGCTTGTCGAGCCGGTCTGGCGCGCGGCCGACGAGGCGCGCGGCGCGGGCGCGGTCTTCTTCGCGCGCCTCAGCGCCTTCATCGCCGAGCACGGCGCGGCGGGTGGCGGCTACGACCAGCGCCTGCGCCTGATCGATGAGCTCCGCGCGGGCGACGACTGGGCGGCGGTGAGCGGCGCGTGGGAGGCGTTGCACGGCCCGCTGCTGCGGATCGCCGAGGGGCTGACGACCGCGCTGCTGGCCCTCGACGCGGTCGGCGACGAGATGGAAGGGCGCGAGGATCTGCTGATGGAGCTGACCCTCGCCCAGCGCGCGAACGCCGAGTTGCGGCTGCACGGCACCACGGCGGTCGGGCGACCCGATCCGAACGCGGTCTACTGGATCGCCGCCGGGAACGATCGGGTCGCCCTCCACGCCGCGCCGCTGCACGTCGGCCCGGCCCTCGCCAAAGCCCTCTTCGACCAGAAGCGAACGGTGGTGCTGACCTCGGCGACCCTGGCGACCGAGGGGCGCTTCGACTTCATCCGCGAGCGCCTGGGGCTGACCGGCGAGGGGCGCGACGCGCGGACCCGCGAGTTGCGCGTCCCTTCCCCGTTCGACTACCGCGCCAATGCCCTCCTCTACCTGGCCGACGACATCCCCGAGCCAGGGTCGCAGGGCTACCAGCGGGCGCTCAACGAGGCGCTGATCGGCCTCTGCACGGCGACCGAGGGGCGTGGGCTGGCCCTCTTCACCTCCTACAGCGCCCTGCAGACGACCTATCGGGCGATCAAGGGGCCGCTGGAGCGGGCGGGGATCCTGGTCCTGGGACAGCGGATCGACGGCAATCCGCGCCAGTTGCTCGAACGGTTCCGCGCCAACCCGCGCGCGATCATCCTCGGCGCGGCCTCCTTCTGGGAGGGGGTCGATGTCGTCGGCGACGCCCTGAGCGTGCTGGCGATCACGCGCCTGCCCTTCGCGGTGCCGAGCGACCCGGTCTTCGCCGCGCGCAGCGAGGGCTTCGACGATCCGTTCTCCGACTATTCGGTGCCGCACGCGATCTTGCGCTTCAAGCAGGGCTTCGGGCGACTGATCCGCAGCGCGACCGATCGCGGGGTCTGCGCGGTCCTCGATCGCCGCGTCCTCTCGAAGCGCTACGGTCGCGGCTTCATCGACTCCCTGCCACCGTGCAGCGAGACGCGCGGCCCGATCGCCGATCTGGGGGAAGCCGCGACTGCCTGGCTCGACCGCCCGCGCGAGTGACAGATCGGCCCGCTCGCGCGTATCCACCAATAACGAGGGGCGGATCGGGGCGGCGAGGAGGACCGATGCTTGGGGCGGTGAGCGGGCGACTGCAATGGCGCACGGTGACGGCCCTGGCCCTGGCCCTGCTCGTGGCGTTGGCCGGGTGCAGCGCGGGCGCGGTCAGCACGCAGGTCTCGAACGTGACCGGCACCGGCGTCGCCATCGCCACGCAGGTCGGCCCGACCGCCGCCGCGACAGGTGCCGTGAGCGCGAGCGGGACGACGATCGCTGAGGCGCGTCCGACTGTCGCCGCGCTCGCCACGGCAGCCCCCAGCGCGATCGGCAGCGCGGTCACCGGGGCGCGACCGACCGCCGCCGCCCTCGCCACGAATGCCAGTGGGGCATTCGTGGCGAGGGCGCGGTCGCCACCACCCTGCCGGGCAACGGCGCGCTGCGGGTCGGGCGCTTCGCGCGTAAGACACAGGATGGCGCGGGCGGCGTGGAGGTCGTCGCGACGCCGGGCGGCACTGGCGTCGTACGCCTGGGGCAAGATTTCAGCGTCACCGGCGGCGCGAAGCTCGCGGTCTATCTCACCAGGGAGGCGAGCCCCGGCACCCGCGCCGAGGTCGAGCGCGGCTTCCTCGATCTCGGAGAACTCCGCAGCACGAGCGGGCCGGATCTCTACCCCGTCCCGCGCGGCACCGACCTCAATGCGTTCGCCGGCGTCGTGATCTACGCGACCGAGCAGCACGTCCCCTACATCGCCGCGCCGCTGGGGAGGCCATAAGGGCGCGAACGTGTGTGACATCATGGCCCGAAGTCGAGCGAGCGCACCGGGAGGGGGGGCACCATGGCCGAGGGGCAGCAGGGTCGGTTCAGCCTGTGGAGCGAGCCGCGATCGTTTGATGCGGCGCGGGCGCGCACCCTGGCCGAGCGCGCCCTCGAACTGCGCGGTCGCTCCGAGGATGAGGTGCGCGCCCGCGCCGCCTACCTCGACCTGCTCGCCCCCATGCCGGGAGAGCGAGTGCTCGACGTCGGCTGCGGCAGCGGCGTCGTCACCCGCGACCTCGCCCGCCGCGTCGCGCCCGGGGGCCGGGCCGTGGGCCTCGACCCCAGCACGGCGCTGCTCGCCGTCGCCGATGAACTCGCCGCGGAGGCCGGCCTCGCGGACCAGATCGCGTGGCGCGAGGGCGATGCCCGCGCCTTGCCGTTCGACGATGGGGCCTTCGACGCCGCCCTCGCGGTCACGGCGCTGTGCCATATCCCGGACGGGGAGCGGGCCGTCCCGGAGCTGGTGCGGGTGGTGCGGTCGGGCGGACGAATCGGCATCTTCGACCGCGACAACGACTCCTACATCATCGCCCACCCGGATCGGGCGCTGACCCGGCGAATCGTGGCGGCGGGGTCGGACCACAGCACCGTCGACGGCTGGCTGATCCGGCGACTGCCCCGACTGCTGCGCCAGGCAGGGCTGGTGGACGTCCGCGTGCGGGCGTTCGCCTCGATCGAGCAGGATCCAGCCGGCTTCTACGCGACGAACGCTGGGACACGCTGGGCCAATATAGCGGTGCAAGTGGGGGCGATCACCGAGGCCGAGCGGCGGCACTGGGTGACGGAACTGGAGACGGAGGTGGCGGCGGGGGGCTTCGTGGCCGGCCTGACGCACCTGTTCGTGTGGGGCACCCGGTCCGTTGACCAGGCATCGGGCGGGCGGATCGCACAGCCATGATCGCAGCACATCGGTGTCAACGATGATCGGCCCCCCGAGCCTGTGGTGTTGATTGTCGTGCTCCCGCTTGACAGGTGGCGGCGGGTCCGATGCGGGGCCGCACCCCCGCATCGCCCGCGCGCCCGCGTGGCCCGCAAGTCCCAATCGGGCAATGTCTGCTGTGGGTGCTAGTCCTGGCCCGGTCGCCGGGCGACCGCCGCCTCATCGCCCGGTCGCGTTGGCGACGCCGCCACTACCGCCGACGTGGCGCATCTTTCACCACCTACCTGCGGCTGTAGTTTTGGGAGGACAAGTCATTGCTCGACTACCTGGCGCTCGGCCACATCACGCTCGACCGGCAGCCGGATGGCGACTATCTGCCGGGCGGCACGGTCCTCTTCTCGGCGGTGCAGGCGGCGCGACTCGGCCTGCGCGCGGGGATCGTGACGACCGGCGATCCGGGCGCACTCGCCGCGCCGCTCGCGCCGTTCCGCGCGGAGTTGCAAATCGACCTCCGCCCGGCGGCATCGACGACGGTCTTCGTCAACGTCGGCGTCGGCGCGGCGCGGCGTCAGACCTTGCCGGAGTGGGCGGGACCGCTCGACCTCGCCGGGACATTGCCAGCGGCGCGGCTCGTCCACCTCGGGCCGGTCGCTCGCGAACTTGATCCGGCCCACCTCCCCACCTTCCCGCCCGACGTCTTCGTCGGCGCGACACCGCAAGGCTGGCTGCGCCGCTGGGACGGGGGCGGTCACGTCACCGAGCACCCCCTGACCTTGCCGCCCGCGCTGACCGCCCGCCTCGACGCCCTGGTCCTCAGCGAGACGGAGGCGAAGCGCGCCGAGGCGACGATCGCCGCCGTGCGCGCGGGCGGCGGGCTCGTCGCCATCACGCGCGACGCGGCGGGCTGCACGATCCTCGACCGCGACGGCGAGATTCACGTCGGCACGCAACCCTACCCGTTCGTCGATGATACTGGCGCGGGCGACATCTTCGCAGCCGCCTTCTTCGTCGCCCTCCGCGAGGGGCAGTCGTCGCGCGACGCCGCCGCCTTCGCCAACGCCGCCGCAGGGCTCAGCCTCGCCGGTCGCGGCCCCGCAGTCATCGTCGACCGCGCGGCGGTCGAGCGCGCGGTGGCACGGGTAACGAGCTGAACGTAGCAGACCGAGGAAACAGAGATGGTAGACAGACCGGCGTACCAGTGGCGCTGCCCCCATTGTGGGGAACTGCATGACGAACTGCCGTTCAGCTATGGTGCCGCAGCCCCGGCCTATTGGTATGCCGTGCCGCCAACCGAGCGAGACGAACGCGCCGAACTCGGCGAAGAGCAGTGCGCGATCGACGGTCAGCACTTCTTCGTGCGGGGCAATATCCGCCTCCCCATCAGCGACGATGTAGAGGATTTCTCATGGACCGCCTGGGTGTCGCTCAGCCCCGCTAACTACCAGCGGATGGCCGAACGCTGGCACGACCCTGACCGCGAGAACGAGCCACCTTACTTCGGCTGGCTCTCGACAGCATTGCCCTACTACCCCTCGACGCTCAACCTGAAAACGTATGTCCACACGCAACCGCTCGGCGAACGTCCATTGATCGAGTTGGAGCCGACCGACCATCCGCTTGCGATCGAACAACGCGAAGGGATTACCCTGGCGCGAGTGCGCGAAATCGCCGCCGTAATCCTGCACGGCGATTGATACCGACTTCGGGTGAAAATCTTGCCTGTCCAGCCCGCGCAGGCGGGTGTATCTTGCGCGGGTAGCAGGGCTTTGTGGCCACAGGCCCGCGAGGCGCGGCTTCAGCCGCCAGCCAGCATCGCAGGTTTTCCGCCGAAGTCGGTATGAGTCGGGGGCGCCGGATGGATCCGTCGTCCCCCATCCTTGCCAGCAGCCAGTTAATGGATCGGCGAGCCAATCTCCATCGTCAGCAATATGCCCCCCACGGGTATTTCGCGGCCGCAATCATCTCAAGCGAGACGGCGGGATGGGGCCGCAGGCCGATGAAGTCGGCAACGTGCCACTCCGCAGGGCGGCGAGGGGGACACCCGCGCGCCACGATCATCGTCTCGCATCACTCCAGGCCGGCCTCCCGCGCCCGCACGATCGCCTGCGCCCGGTCGGCGACCTGGAGTTTGCCGAAGATATTGCTGACATAGTTGCGCACCGTCTTCGGGCTCAGTCCGAGTCGCTGGGCGATGGCGTGGTTATTCACCCCCACCGCCATCAGCCGCAATACGCCGCGCTCGCTCTCGGTGAGTTCGGGGAAGGCTGCGGCCCCGGCCGGGCGTGCCGCGAAGAAAGTCATCATCCGCGCGGCGATGGCGGGGCTGAAGATCGCCCCGCCGTGGCCCACCGCCAGGATCGCCCGCGTGATCTCGTCATCATCCATATCCTTCAGCACGTAGCCGCGCGCGCCCGCCCGCATCGCCGCGAAGACCGAGTCGTCGTCCTCGAACATCGTCACGACCAGGATACGACTCTCTGGTCTGGCGGCGACGATCTGCCGTATCGCCGTCAGGCCATCGCCGCCGGGCATCTGCAAGTCCATCAGGATGATATTGGGTTGGAGTTCGGTCGCCAGCCGCACCACCTCCACCCCCGAGGCGGCCTCCCCCACGAGGCGCAATGCCGACTGGCCGCCGAGCAAGGCCCGCAGCCCCTTGCGGAAGATCGGGTGGTCGTCGGCGATCAGGATAGTCAGCGCCTGGCCACTCATGGGGTGTGCCTCCGGGGGATGATCGCCGTGACGCAGGTGCCGCCGCCGGGTGCCACCGCGACGGCGAGGGTGCCGCCGAGTTCGGCGGCGCGCTCGCGCATCGAGGTCAAGCCGATCCCGCCGCCGCGCACGGCCGGCAAGCCCACCCCGTCGTCGCGGATGGTCAGCGTCCACGCCCTATCGCCCGCTTCGAGGCGCACGACGCAGGAGACGGCGGCGGCGTGTTGCGCCACATTATGCACCGCCTCGGTGGCGATCCGGTAGAGCGCCACCTCGACCGCCGCGCTCAGCGGCGGCAGCGCGGCGGGCAATTACAGGGTGAGCGTCGTCGGCGCGGCCACCGCCGCCAGGCTCCGCAGGGCACCATCGAGGCCGTGATCGTCGAGCAGCGGCGGGCGGAGATCGTAGACCAGGCGGCGGATCTCCGCCGTCGCGGCGCGCACATCGTCGCGCAGGCCGTCGATCAGCGCCTCGGCCGTCTCCGGCTGCGCGCGCAGCGCCCGGCGCACCGCCCCGAGTTGCAGCCGCAACGACGCCAGGGTAGGGCCGAGGCTATCGTGCAGATCGCGGCGGATACGGCGTCGCTCCTCCTCGCGGGCCGTGACCAGCTGCTCGCGCGAGACCTGGAGCGCGTCGGAGAGCCGAGCCGCGTGGAGGGTGATCCCGACCTGCCCGGCCAGATCGCGCAGCAGCCGTAGGTCGTTCGCTGAGAGCGACTCGCCCGGCCGTCGCGCCGCCGCGCGCAGCGCGCCGATCGCCGCGCCATGGTAGTCCAGCGGGATGGTGAGCAGTTCCGCCCGCGGCGGCGGGGTCCCGTGGGTCGTCGTGTGCGCCCCGTCGCCCAGGTCGGTCTCGATCGCCACATAGGGGAGCCGCAGCGTGGCCGCGATCGTCGCGACGATCGTTGGCACGATCGCGCGCACCGCCTGGTCCCGCTCGTGATCGAGGTGCTGGCGCACTTCGCTGAGCACCGCGTAGGGATTCGCGTGCCAGTCGTAGATCAGCCGGTCGATACGCACGCGCAGCCAGGTGTGCATCGGCAGGAAGGTGGCGGCGATGATCAGCAGCGCAATCAGGGTCAGCCACCAGGGCGGGGTCAATCGCTCACGGCTGACCCCGCCCAACGCCACAACAATCACGTACACGGTGCCAACGTAGATCGCCAGGAGGCCGTAGCGCAGCGCGGGGCTGAACAGACCCTCACTCCATGGGGGTGGCGTGGCGCGCCGCGCTCGGGGGCGGGGGGCCAGCTGCGGCGCGAGCGTCGGGCCGGGGTCGGGCGCTGCGGGCGTCATCGCCATTCTCGCGCGACTCAAGCCGAGACCGGGTGCGGCACCGGTCGCAGGAACAGCACGATGATGGCGGCGGACCACACGACCCCGAGTCCCCCGAGCAGGCGTAGGGACGGCGACGCGAAGATAATCGCCGGCAGCGAGGCCAGGAGCCCGAGCGCCGCGACGACGATCGCCAGCACCACCCCCCACTTCTGCATCCGCCAGGCCCCATAGGCCGTGACGAAACCGAGGATGGCGAGGGTGAAGTTGATGACCACGAGGACGAACGGTGGCGCACCTTCCACCGGGGCGGCACCGCGGGCCAGATTCGGCAACTCGAACAGCAGGCTGAGCAGGCAGAACAGCACCAGCAACACGACGGCGATGGTGTAGGACTGGGGGCGGTTCATCGGGAGGCTCCTTTCGCGCGAGGACAACGGCCGATGGAGCCAGCATAGCGTCCCATTGTCCCACGGTCACGAGGCCGGTGTCACATCCTGATCGGACAAACACCCGAGGCGTTCGGGACAGCGCGCGAGCGGCACGATCGCCAACACCGCCGCCGGACTCAGCCTCCCCGATCGCGGCCCCGCCGCCCTTGCCACCCACGCGGCGATCACGCGCGCTGAGTACCCCACATCAGTTATGTCACCTCCTTACCCTCCCTCTTCAGGGGAGGGTCGCCGCCCGCAGGCGGCGGGGAGGGGTAAAAAGCTCCCACAACGAGCAACGCCCCCGGAAGCGACCGCTTCCGGGGGCGAACAACATCCTGCCGACGCTGAAATTGTGCCGCCTACAGCACCGAGTCCTGCGCCGCCTCAGGGATCGTCAGCGCGTCGGGCGGCACGATGATCTCCATCGTGACCCCCTCGACCTCGCCCTCGTTGAGCAGCACCTGGGCGATCACATCGTCCATATTCTCGACCCAGAAGAATTCCATTTCCTTGGCGACGTTCTTCGGGATCAGGATGAGGTCGCGCTTATTCTCGGCCGGGGCGACCAGACGGCGGATCCCGTTGCGGTGCGCCGCCAGGGTCTTCTCTTTCAGCCCGCCGATCGGCAGCACCCGCCCGCGCAAGGTGATCTCGCCGGTCATCGCCACGTCGTGCCGCACCGAGCGCCCGGTCAGCGCCGAGATCAGCGCCGTCGCCATCGTGATCCCCGCCGAGGGGCCGTCCTTCGGCTGCGCCCCTTCCGGCAGGTGGATGTGCAGGTCCAGCTTCTCCTGGAAGTCGGGATCGATCTTCAGCAGCCCGGCGCGCGAGCGGGCGTAGGAGAGGGCCGCGCGGGCCGACTCCTGCATCACGTCGCCCGCCTGTCCGGTGATCGTCAGCGTCCCGCGCCCCGGCATCGTGGCGACCTCGACCGGGATCATCACCCCGCCGATCTCCGTCGCGCCCAGGCCGATCGCCACGCCGATCTGCGTGCCGCCCAGGCCCAGCTCGAAACCGTGGCGCGGCGGGCCGAGGAACTCTTCGAGCTTGCTGGCGGTGACCCGGATCCGTCCGGCCTTCCCCTTCACCACCTCGCGCGCCACCTTGCGGCAAACCTTGCCGATCTGCCGTTCCAGCCCGCGCACGCCAGCCTCGCCGGTGTAGCTGCGGATCGTCTGCACCAGCAATTTCTCGGAGAAATCGATCTGATCGCGCTCCAGCCCGTGCGCCTCCAATTGCTTCGGCAGGAGGTAGCGCCGGGCGATCTCGACCTTCTCATCCTCGGTATAGCCGCCGATATCGACGATCTCCATCCGGTCGCGCAGGGGGCGCGGGATCGGGCCGAGGGCGTTGGCGGTGCAGATGAAGAGGACGCCCGAGAGGTCGAACGGCAGGTCGAGATAATGATCCACGAAGTTGCGGTTCTGCTCCGGGTCCAGCACCTCTAAGAGGGCCGAGGACGGATCGCCACGCTGATCGGAGGAGAGCTTGTCGATCTCATCGAGCAGGATGACCGGGTTCTTCGTCCCGGCATTCTTCAGCGCCTGGATCAGGCGACCGGGGAACGCGCCGATGTAGGTGCGCCGGTGGCCGCGAATCTCCGCCTCGTCGCGCACGCCGCCGAGGCTGACGCGCACGAACTTGCGCCCCATCGACTCGGCGACCGAGCGCCCGAGGCTGGTCTTGCCGACCCCCGGCGGGCCGTGCAGGCAGAGGATCGTCGCGTTCGCCTCCGCCGCGCCCCCCGCGCGGTCGCTCTTCAGCTTGCGGACGGCCAGGAACTCGATGATCCGCTCCTTGACCTGATCGAGGCCGTAGTGGTCCTCGTCGAGGACTTGCTCGGCCACGTCGAGGTCCAGGGTGTCCTCGCTCTGCTCCTGCCACGGCAGGCCCAGCGCCCAGTCGAGGTAGTTGCGCACGACGGTCGCCTCGGCGGAGATCGCGGGCATCCGCTCCAGGCGGGTGACCTCTTTCAGCAGGCGCTCTTCGAGGTCGGCCGCCAGCCCCTTGCCCTTGACCTTCTCGCGCAGGATCTCGATCTCGTTGCCGCCCTCGCCGCCCAGCTCGTCGTGGATCGCCTTCAATTGTTCGCGCAGGTAATACTCGCGCTGGTTCTTGTCGATTTGCTCGCGCACCCGCTCCTTGATCCGCTGCTCCAGCGCCATCACGTCCAGTTCGCCAGTCAGCCCCACCGCCAGGCGCTCCAGGCGCACGGCGGGGTCGGTCTCTTCCAGCATCGCCTGGCGCTCGGGGATCGCGGTGATCAGCTGGGTCGCCAGCAGATCGGCGAGTTGGCTGCCATCCTCAGTCGTGCGGATGATCTCCAGCACCTCGCTCGTCAGCTTGCCCTTCTGCTCGCCGTGCTGCTCCACCAGCTTCTTGACGTAGGCGACGAGGGTGGCACCATCGGGCGACGCGATCCGCTGCTCCGGGATTTCCTCGATCTGGACGGCCAGGAACGGACGGCCCAATTCCACCGTGTTCAGGCGGACGCGCGCCAACCCTTCCAGCACCACCTGGATGCTGCCACCCTGCTGGCGCTCGGCCTGCGAGACCTCGCAGAGGGTGCCGATCGGGTACAAATCCTCGAATTGGGGATCTTCGATCTCGGGGTTGCGGGGGGCGGTGAAGACGATCCGGCGACCGTGCGCCCAGGCTTCCTCGACCGCGCTGATCGAGCGGCTGCGCCCCACGGAGAGGGTGACGACATTGCGCGGGAAGATGACAACATTCTTCAGCGCGAGGAGAGGATAGCGCCGCGAATACAGCTCATGCCGACTCATCCGTCTTCTCCCCCCCGGCGTCCGGCAATACCGGCCCAGGATTGTTCCTCGTTTTGTCCCTCGTCACCATCGGTCATCAACGGCAGGACGGCTGCTGGACGTACACTCGTGCCCCGCCGTCAAGGTAGGCTGATGCGATGAACGTACAGCGATGAGAGCAGCTTGCGAACGTAGTATAGCACCCCCGGTCAAGGCGCGAGATCGTTTCCGTTAGCTCTTTGGTCCCGAGTCAGCCCGAACAATTCGGCCGCAGCGCACCCATCGGCAGGCTGCTACTGAGCTATACGATTAAAAATGCTGGAAAGGATATTGCCAATCGGTCCCGCGCGATCCACATCGTGAGGGAAGACGATTTTCACCGCAGAGGCGCAGAGACGCAGGGGGCCGCAGAGGGGACGAATTATCTATCTCGTTCCCTCTCTGCGGCCCCCTGCGTCTCTGCGCCTCTGCGGTGAATTGCCCTTCGACTCGGCAGATGCTTGCTAGGCAGCGGCGTTCGGGTATGATGCACGCGCCCGGTGGAGGGACCGGTCGGCGTGGGCCGATCGCGGGGATAGTCCGATAGAGGATAAGGGGATATGTTACACCGCACTCCCGATGAGCATATGATCCAATTGGCCCTGGCGCGGTGGCAGAACGCGGGGCAAGGTCGCCCGAAGCTCGGCGTCGGTTTTGCCGGGTGGAGCAACACAGGGCGCGTCGGCAAGCACCTGGCCGAGATCGACGCCGAGGTGACCGCCGAGGCGCTCGTCGATGCGCAAGGGCGCGTCGCCCCGGCCCTCGCGGCGGCCGATGTCCTCGTCTCCGGCGGGCAGGTACTGAACGGGCCGATCTACGACCAACTCGCCTGCCGCGTGATCCTGCGGCCCTACGTCGGCTACAACGACATCGACGTCCCCGCCGCCAGCCAGCGCGGCATCCTCGTCTGCAACGTGCCGGACGCCTACTCCGAGGAAGTGGCGATGCAGGCGATCGCCTTCCTGATGGCCGCGAATCGCCAGCTCGTCGCCTACGACCGCGAGACGCGCGCGGGCCGCTGGCGCGAGCGGATGGGCGCGCCGGGGCTACTGATCCACAATTCGCGCGCGCAGACGGTCGGCGTGATCGGCTACGGGCGGATCGGGCGGATCGCTGCGACCCGCGCCAAGGCGCTCGGGTTCCGCGTCCTCGCCACCGACCCCTACGTGGACGAGCGCGAGGTCGCCGATCTCGGCATCCCGCTGGTGCCGCTCGACGAGGTGCTGGAAGAGTCGGATTACGTGCTGCTCCATGCCTTCCTCTGGGATGAGACGCACCACATGATCAACGCCGAGAAGCTCGCCAAGATGAAGCCGGGCGCGTGGCTGATCAACACCGCGCGCGGCCCGCTGGTCGATGAGGCGGCGCTGATCGACGCGCTGAAGGGCGGGCACCTGGCCGGCGCCGGCCTCGATGTCACCGAGATCGAGCCGATCGAGACCGATAACCCGCTGCTCACCATGCCGAACGTGATGCTCAGCCCGCACATGGCGGTCTACTCGGAGGAGGGGCAGGTCCGCTCCGCCGATCGCGCGGCAGGGATCGCCCGCGCCACCCTCGCCGGGCATCTGCCCGACCGCGTCCCGGCTATCGACAAGGGCCTCTACGACGCCCTGGTCGCGCACGGTATCCCGGTCCACGCGGATATGGCGAAGCAGTAGCAGGCGTTAGTCGGGAGTCGGTAGTCCGTAGTCCGTAGTAGTCGCGGAGAAAGCTCAGTACGTTGCCTCACCCCCCGCCCTCTACCAACTCCCGACTACCGACTACCGACTCCCCGGTCGCCGCGACCGGCCCCGAGGGTCGGCGGGCGCAGCGGCGCGGGCGACGGCCGCTCGCGGTCGCGCTCCTCGCCCTGCTCGGCTTCGCGTCCGTGTTGCTTCTCGTTGTCCTCGGGGGGGCGGCGGCGTTCGATGTGCGCGCCACCCTCGGCTGGCAGCGGGTCCGCGCGCCCGGCTTGCTGCCGCTGATGCAGGGCGTCAGTTGGCTCGGGTTCCAGCCGCAAGCGGGCTACCTCACCTTCGGTGCGATCGCGTTCCTCTTCGCGCGCCGCCTGCACCTGGAGGGCGGGTTCGCCTTGCTGGCCCTCCTCTGCGGGTTCCTCAGCGGGCCGATCAAGGGGTTGATCGAGCGCCCGCGCCCGGTGGCCGAGCGGGAGGGGATCGTCGTCCAATTCGCGGTCGGCGGCTACAGCTTCCCGAGCGGGCATGTGCTGACCTACACCATCTTCGGCGGCTTCCTCGCCTACCTCACCTACACGCTGGTCGGCTGGCGACCGCTCCGCGTCGGACTGCTGGCCTTCCTGCTCGGGCTGATCGCGCTCGTCGGCCCCTCGCGCGTCTACCTCGGCCAGCACTGGGCGACCGACACCCTCGCCTCCTACTTCCTCGGCACGGCGATCCTCGTCGCCCTGCTGGCCCTCTATCGCCTGGTCAAGGCGCGACAACTCGCCGCCGCGCCATGACGCCCGCGCCGCGCACCTCGTTGCGCCCCAGGCGGCGCGATATACTCACGCCATAATGTCGCGGCGTGGGGACGCGCGGGCACCCACCGCGCCCCATGGAGAGGAGGAGGGCCGATGGCCGCAGTGGCATATGAACACATCCTGACCGAGATCGACGGGCCCGTGGCGATCGTGCGCCTCAATCGTCCGCAAGCGCTCAACGCCCTCAGCGGGGCGCTGATGGACGAGGTCACGACCGCCCTCGAACGCTTCGACCGCGACGACGCGATCCGCGCGATGGTCGTCACCGGCAATGAGCGCGCCTTCGCGGCGGGGGCCGACATCAAGGAGATGGCGAACGTCGGCGCGATCGAGATGCAACAGGGGACCAAGCTGGGCCAGTGGGAGCGGATTCGCAAGCTGCGCAAGCCGATTATCGCGGCGGTCAGCGGCTTCTGCCTCGGCGGCGGCAACGAGCTGGCGATGAGCTGCGACCTGATCGTCGCCGCCGAGAGCGCCCGCTTCGGCCAGCCCGAGATCAATATCGGGATCATCCCCGGCGCGGGCGGCACGCAACGCCTGACGCACGCGCTCGGTAAGGCCCGCGCGATGGAGGTCATCCTCACCGGTCGCCCGATCACCGCGCGCGAAGCCTGGGAGGCCGGGCTGATCACCAAGGTCGTGCCGAACGAAGCCTACCTGGACGAGGCGCGGGCGCTGGCCGCCGAGATCGCCACCAAGCCGCCGCTCGCCGTCCAACTCGCCAAAGACGCGATCCTTAAGTCGTTCGACCTGCCGATCGAGCAGGGGCTCGACTACGAGCGCAAGAATTTTTATCTCCTCTTCGCCTCGGACGACATGCGCGAGGGGATGGCCGCGTTCATCGAGAAGCGCAAGCCGACGTTCAAGGGGAAGTAGTCGTGGGTCGTGAGTCGTGAGTCGTGAGGAGGTCCGCTGCTAGCTGAGTGGTCCATGGCAGCGATCTCTTTCTCACGACTCACGACCCACGACTACTCAGGAGGCCCACAATGGCGCAAACTCTGCTACTCGCGCAGGATGGCGGGGTGTTGACGATCACGTTCAATCGACCGGAGGTGCTGAACGCCCTGAACGATCAGGTGATCAAGGAGTTGGGCGAGGCGCTGCGGCGGGCGGAGTGCGACGCCGCCATCCGCTGCCTCGTGCTGACGGGCGGCGGGCGGGCCTTCTCGGCGGGGCAGGATCTCAGTTCGTTCGCGATGCGCGAGCAGAACCCCGACAGGGTCTCGATCCGCGAGCACCTGCGGGACGGTTACAACCGGATCGTGACGCGGATGCGCGGGCTGGAGAAGCCGATCGTCGCGGGGATCAACGGCGTCGCGGCGGGGGTCGGGCTGTCGCTGGCCCTCGCCGCCGACATCCGCGTCGCCGCCGAAAACGCCTCGTTCACGACCGGCTTCTCGAAGATCGGCCTCGTCCCCGACGGCGGGATGTCGTTCATGTTGCCGCTGCTGGTCGGCATCGGGCGTGCCGCCGAACTCGCCTTCACCAGCGACCGGATCGACGCGGCGGAGGCGCACCGCCTTGGCCTCGTCAACCGCGTCGTCCCCGCCGAAGAACTCGGCGCAGCGACGGCTGCCCTGGCGGGGCAGCTCGCAACAATGCCGACGCGCGCCCTCGGCCTGACCAAGCGCGCCTTTAACCGCACGATCCTCGCCGACCTCGACGCCTGGCTCGACTACGAGGCCCACTTGCAGGAGATCGCCGGGCGCACCGACGACCACAAAGAGGGGGTGCGCGCCTTCATCGAGAAGCGGCAGGCGACGTTCACGGGGAAGTAGGACGGCCCTCACCCCCGCCGCCTGCGGGCGGCGACCCCTCTCCCCATTCGAGGAGGGGGGTGGAGAATGTACCCTCCCGCTTCAGGGGAGGGTCGCCGCCGGGGCGGCGGGGAGGGGTTAATCAAGGAGAGGGAGAAGCAGCGTGTCAGCAGAACTCACGCGCGTCGGGATCGTCGGCGCGGGGACGATGGGCGCGGGGATCGCGCAGGTCGCGGCGGGGGCGGGGTGCGAGGTGGTCCTCTACGACATCGCGCCGGAGATCGTGGAGCGCGGCCTGGAGCGGATTCGCGCCGGGTATGACCGGATGGTCGCGCGCGCGCGGCTGACCGCCGAGGGTCGCGAGGCGGCGCTCGGGCGGATCGCCGTCGTCACCACCCTGGATGCCCTGGCGACCGCCGAGATCGTGATCGAGGCCGCGCCCGAGGATGCGACGATCAAGCGGCAACTCTTCGCCGAGTTGGAGCGGGTCTGCACGCCCGACGCGATCCTCGCCTCCAACACCTCCTCGCTGTCGATCACTGGGATCGCCGGGGGGCTGGCGCGGCCGGGGCGGGGCGTCGGGATGCACTTCTTCAACCCGGCCCCGGTCCTGCCGCTGGTGGAGGTGATCGGCGGCGCGGCGACCGACCCGGCGACCGTGGACACCGTCGTCGCGCTGGCGACGCGCTGGGGCAAGACGCCGGTGCGCGCGGGCGACACTCCTGGCTTCATCGTCAACCGGATCGCGCGGGCGTTCGGCGGCGAGGCGCTACGGATCGCCGCCGAGGGGACGGCCACCCCGGCGGAGATCGACCGGATCGTCCGCGCCGCTGGCTTCCGCATGGGGCCGTTCGAGTTGAGCGATCTGGTCGGGCTCGATGTTGGTCTGGCGGTCAGTCGCGCGCTCTACGAGCAGACCTTCGGCGAGCCGCGCTACCGCCCCCACCCGATGCAAGCGCGGATGGTCGCCGCCGGGCACCTGGGGCGCAAGACCGGCCAGGGCTTCTATCGCTATGAAGGCGGCGAGCGCGTCGCCGACGACGCGGTGATCCCGTTCGCGGAGGTCGCGCCGCTCGGTCGCCCGGCCAGCATCCTCATCGCGGGGCAGGGCGCGGCAGCGGACGAGTTGGCGCTGGCGCTCCAGGGGGCCGGGCAGTCCGTCTCGACCTACTCAACCGAGGAATCGACCGCGCTGGTCAATGCCGGGATCCCGCGCGCCCGCCGCCTGCGCGATGTGCTGCTGACCACGACGGTGGCGATCGAGGCGACGCTAGGGCCGCGCGAGTTGAAGCGCGCCTACTGGTTCGAGTTGGACGAGATGCTGCCGCCCCAAATCCCCCTCCTCGCGCTGGCGCTCGGCCACGGCGCGACCGAGTTGGGCTCGTGGAGCGCTCGCCCGGAGCGGGTCATCGGGCTCGGTCTCGCCGGGCCATTCGCCAGCGCCCCGCTCGTCGAGCTGGCGCGCGGCGAGCGGACCGGCGAGGCGGCGCTCACCCGCGCGGTCGCCTTCCTGCGCGCCGTGGGGAAAGAGGTAGCGGTCGTCGGCGACCCGCCCGGCCAGGTTCTCATCCGGATCCTTAGTGGCCTGATCAACGAGGCGGCGTTCGCGCTCGACGACCGGATCGCCAGCGCCGCCGATATCGACACCGCCCTGAAATTGGGCCTGAACTACCCGGCGGGGCCGATCGAGTGGTCCGAGCGACTCGGCCTCGATCGCGTGGTGACGACCCTCGACGGCCTGCACACCTACTACGGCGAGGAGCGCTACCGCGTTGCCCCGCGCCTGCGCCGCGCCCTGCTGGCCGGATACGCGCGGCTCGGGTAGCCCCTCACGGTGAAGCCCCGGACACGCTCGCTGCGTATCTGATCACGGCGAGCACGAATAGTCGCCTCGTGCGATGATAGGGGGCTTCATGGGCAATCTGATTCGGATCATCCTGGCGGTGATCCTGCCGCCGGTCGGGGTCTTCCTGAAGGTGGGCCTCGGCCTGCAATTCTGGATCAACATCCTGCTGACGCTGCTCGGCTATATCCCCGGACTCGTCCACGCGATCTGGATCGTCGCGCAGGATAATCGGGCGCGGGTGTAACGACACCGATCGCGAGCGCCATCGTATCCGCTACACGATGGCGCTCGCGAAAGCGACCGGTCAGAATCGCTGATACATCACATGCAACCCGACCCGGCCATGCTGCGGGTGCTCGAACGCTTCGGGGATTGTCGTCATAATCGCGAAGCCCAACCGTTGCCACAGGTGGACAGCCGCCGCATTGGTCTCCACGACCGCGTTGAACTGCATCCCGTGGAAGCCCCGTTCGCGCGCCCACCGCAGCGCCTCCAGGCCCAGCGCGCGACCGATCCCTCGACCTTGCGCCGCAGGATCGACCATGAAGCTCGCCGTCGCGATATGCGCGCCCCGCCCCGGTCGGTTCGGCCCCATCTTGGCGCTGCCCAAGACAATGCCATCGTCCCCCACGGCGACGACGCACCGGCCCGGCGGGCGTTCCATCCACAGATCCGCAATCTCCCGGTCATCCAGGTCTTCGGGATAGGCATAGGTTTCACCCGCCGCGACGATGGTGCGGAAGAAGCGCGCGGTTGCGGGCAGGTCCTCATCGTTGGCGTCACGAATGATCATGATGCAGATCCAAGGACAGAGGCTGATGAATAAATCTTGCCCGCCCGCTCGACCTACGCAGTAACCTGCGTCGGAGAGGCACGAGCTACCACTCGGTCATACTCAACGCTTTCCAAAAGCCCCTTCTCATCCAGGAGCCTGCGAATAGCAATGGCATGGTGTGGGCGGACGAGATCATCCGGCGCATAGTCCGGGAGCAGGATCACCGTATCAGATGCATCATGCCGGTAGTGCCGATGATCACCACGGGGCTTGGAGTGGACGAAGCCGAGGCGTAAGAGCAGTACCTCGAACTCGCGAAAGGTGATGCGATCAGTATTCATGGCGGATCACCTCACGGCCTTGACGATGAACCCGATCGCGGAAACGGGCGAATCCCCTGATCGCATCTGCATCGAGTACTCGCGACCGCTCGAAGTGGACGGTTACCGTATTGCCACTATTCTCCAACACCGAGCTTAACTGTGCCAACCGCTCGAAGTATGCTTGCACGTAAAGCCAGTATGCCACATCGTGCTGAGCATCGTACACGATCAGTATAACCGGTTCCAATTCCTCCAACCAAAGCGCAACATCTCGCCTGTCAAGAGGGAAGGAGATTGTTTCGGCGTCTGCCAGGAATTGCAGCGAATCGGTCGCCTTCACCTGAATGAATACGAACCCGCTCTCGATCTCCCCATACTCGTTGTATGAGTGCATCACAAGATCATAGCCGTAATCATGCTCCACACGATCGGCGCTAAAACCACAGGTGAGGACGTGTCGCTCAACGTGATTCACGCTAAGATCGGCGATAACATGAGTACGGGGCCGCTTCTTCGTGGGCAACGCGCACCCCCCTGAGCCTACGAATACTGCCGCACGAAGAAGTACAACGTCATCGCGCAGGCGACGAAGATGGTGAAGCGGCGGATAAGCTGCGGGTCGAGGCGGCGGGCGTAGAACGCCCCGCCGTAGCCGCCGAGGATCGCGCCGATCAGCATCACGATCGCCTCGGGCCAGGCGACCGCCCCGGCGAGGACGAAGGTCGCCACCGCGACGCCGTTGATGCAGCTCGCCAGCGCCGTCTTCAGCCCGTTCATGATGTGCATATTGTCCAGGCCGATGAACGCCATCGCGGCCAGCATCACGAAGCCCATCCCGCCGCCGAAGTATCCGCCATAGATCCCGAGCAAGACCTGCACGATGGAGATACCGACGATCCCGCCGCGCGTCGGCCCGCCGCTGTGACCCAGCCGAGCTCGCAGGCGCGCCACCAACGGCCCGCCGAAGACCAGCAGCAGGGTCGCCAGCAAGAGGAGCCAGGGGATGAGCCGCGCGAACGTCGCCTGCGGCGTGCGGAGCAGGACGACCGCGCCGAGGATACCGCCGACCACGCTGGCCGCGCTGAGCGGGAGCAGCAACCCCCGCTGCTCGCGCAACTCCCGCCGATAGCCGACCGTCGCGGCGACCGTCCCCGGCCAGACGGCGACCGAACTGGTCGCGTTAGCGCTCACCACCGGCACTCCGGCGAAGATCAGCATCGGGAAGGTCAGGAACTGCCCGCCCCCCGCGACCGAATTCAACGCCCCCGCGCCGAACGCCGCCGCGAACAGGCCGATGGCGGTGAGCAGGGTCATCGGCGTGCTGCTGTATGGTGCATCGGTGCTCCCTGTCGGTGTGGGTTGTTACGGTTGATCGACGTGAAGCTGTCGGATGCGCCGAGGCCGCCGATTGAAATCGGCGCTCCCTGCCTGCGGCCACAAAGTCCCTGCGGGACTATATTGCGAATCTATTGCCCTTGAACCACAACGCCTCGATCCCCGTATCCCAGCCTACTTCAGTAGGCTTCGTGGCCACGGGCCACCTAGCCGGGGATTTCAATCCTCGGTCCACTGCCTCTCCATCATCCGGCGACACCACGCCAACAACGCTACCGCTTACCGCATTCGCCTATCAGTCCTATAGCCCCCTCACACCCCCAACTGCTGCGTCAACTCGCGCAGGAAGCCTCCCGCGTCGATGACGAGCCCGGCGGTCTGCAAGCTCCCCCGATCGAGCAACTTGGTGACGACCGCCGGATTAATATCCACGCAGACGGTCAGTGTGGCGGCGGGGAGGAGGTTGCCGACGGCGATCGCGTGCAGGGTCGTCCCCATCAACAGCGCCAGCCCGACGCCCTGCGGCGACTGCACATGCGCGCGCATCGCCCGCTGCGCCGCCATCGTGTCGGTGATCACATCGGGGAGCGGGCCGTCGTCGCGGATCGATCCGGCGAGGACGAACGGGACATCGTTCTTGACACACTCATACATGATCCCGCTCGTGAGCAGCCCGCTCCCCACGGCATTCGCGATACTCCCCGCCGCGCGGATCGCGTTGATCGAGCGCAGATGGTGCTCATGGCCGTGTTCGAGCGCCGCGCCCTCGCTATCGGCGCTCAGGGAGACGCCGAGGCTGGTGTTGTAGAGCGCCGATTCGATGTCGTGCGCGGCGAGGGCGTTGCCGGCGAAGAGGAGTTTGACGTAGCCGTTGCGGATCAGCGCGGCGAGTAGCGGCCCCGCGCCGGTGTGAATGATCGCCGGGCCGCCGACCACGAGGGTGCGCCCGCCGACCTCGCGCACGCGGCGCATCTGCTCGGCCAGTTCGGCGATTGCCGCCGCCTTCGGGCGCTCGCTGCTGACCGCGCTGCTCATGAAACTGAAGCCGCCCTGACTCGCCCGCGCCGCCGAGCCGAGCAGGGCCGGGCTGCGCGGGCGCTCGATCGGCAGGACCCGCACCCCCTCATGCCCGATCACGATCGGCGTCCCGGCGCGCACGTCGGCCATTGGCACCACATACGCCCCGACCGGCTTCAGGTCCGACCCCAGGCGCAGCGCGATCGCCAGGTCCATCTCGATCGCCTCGACCACCACCCAGTCGCCACCGATCCGCACCTCGGTCGGCATATTGGTGGTGCAGTGGAAGCCCTCGGGCAGGACGCCATCGGCGGGGGCAGGGGCGCTGCGGGCGTCGGTCTCCTCCGCCTCCAGTCCCTGCGCACCGAGTCGGTTGACCGCCTCTAGCATCTCATCGAGCGCGTCGGGGGTCGCGGCGTGGATAGCGATCCGGCAATAGCTCGGGTCGAACTTGTTGCGCCCGACATCGAACTGCTCGATATAGAACTCGGCGTTGCGGTCCATCACCAGGTCCATCACCTGGGAGAGGATGTGGGAGTCGATGATATGCCCGCGCAACTCGACCGTGCGCGCGTGCGGCAGGCGCGGCGCGCCCTCGCCCGCCGCTGTTCGCCCGTCCCGCCGACTTGCCTGTGCTCTCGTCTCGTGCATCGTGCTTCTCCACAAGAAATATCTTCGCAGAGCGCGGGGCTACTCGCGCGCGGCTTCGACACGCCGCTCGGCACGCCGCTCGGCGATCAACTCATCGACCAGCGATCGTTCTGCGGGGACGTGACGCTCCACCAACTCCTGCGCGCGACGGATCGCCGCGTCGATCGTCTCGATCCGCAACTGGTCGTCACCGAGGCGCAGCACGACCCCATCGCCGGCCTGGAGGCCGAGCGCGTCGAGGTATTCGGTCGGCACGATGATCCCGCCGCCCGCGTCGATCGCCATTCCCTACTATACCAGAGGGCGAGACAGGCAACGGGCGCGGAAACGCCGGACGCCGACGACCCTCGCGGGCCATCGGCGTCCTCTGCGTCGTCCGCTGGCATGGTGCGCCCGGCACGGGGGCCGGGCGGCAACGGTGTCGGGGGGCGGCTGGCCCGCGAAGGGCTGACCACCCAACCCGCGCCGGGACGGCTTCGCAGCCCGACCCGGCAGAATCCGAGACGAAGATCGCCAGTGATCCGCCTCGCCGACCCGTCGGTCGGCGGCACTCGCGCGCCGCCGACCACCCCACCAGGGACTGTACGTACACACTAGCAGGCGCTCGGGATGGCGTCAAGAGTCTGGTGTGACGAATCGTGAATCGCGCCGAACGCCCCCTCGCGGGGTCGTCGCCAGCGCCGCCCCGACGAGGATGAGCCCGCCGAGGTAGATGGCGGTGACGAGCAGGCGCGGCACGGTGCCGGTCGCCACCCGCTCGCCCCACTCGACCAGCGGCAGGATGAAGATGAGGCAGGCAACGATCGCCAGCGCCCGCCAGCGAGCCGTCGCCGCGCCGCGCGCGAGCCGATCGGCCAGCAGGGCCAGCGGCAGCAGGATCCCGACAAAGTGGATATCCTCGCTGAGCGGCGCGGCGAAGAGGATCAAGGCGGCGGTCAGCGACCATTCGGGCACCGCGCGCTCCCCATCGCGCCCCGACCCGACCGCGCGCCACCACGCCAGGAGGGCCGCACCCGCCAGGATCAGCCAGAGGCCGACGGCCAGCGGGCGACTGACAATCAGCGGTGCGTGCAGCGGCCCGCCGACGAACGCCCGCAAGAGGACGCCGCGCAGCGCGCCGTTCGTCGGATAAGCCAGGTATTCGCCCGCGCCGAAGTAGCGCGAGATCACCAACCAGTCGGTCAGCGCCCCGCCGCCGAGGGGCGCGAACGGGGCCAGGCCGAGGGCCGCGCCGACCAGCGCGGCGGCGCCCAACGTTGTCCAGGAGCGTTTACGCAGATAGAAGAGCCCGTAGAGGGCCAGCGTCGGCTTCACGGCCGCGGCGGCACCGAGCGCGATCCCCGCCAGGATGTCCCAGCGCCGCCGATGCGCGAGGAGCGAGCCGGTCGTCAGCAGCAGCAGGAAGAGATCGGACTGCCCATACTGTATCCCGAGGAGCAGCGGCACCCCGCCGAGGATCGGCAGCGCCAGCGGGGCCAGCGCGCCGAAGTCCCGGCGCAACTCGCGCCACACCGCCGCCCGCCCGCCCCACCAGGCGAACGCCAGCGTACCGAGAATCCCGGGGAGCGCCAGCGCCAGCAGGAAGCGGTCGATCTGGCCGTCGCGCAGCCCGAGCAGCAGGGCCAGGAAACCCGCCGCCGCCAGCGCCAGCGCCACGAGATCGGTCGCGCGACCGGCGCGCCGCGCGACAAGCAACCAGGCGAAGCAGCCGCTGAGCGCGAGGCCCGCCAGGAAGAGCGGATAGCGCGCCACCAGCCCGTAGCGGACGCCGAGCGCCAGCGGCAACACCCCCGCGACCGGCAGGACGACGGCGAGGAACGAGCGCCAGCCAACCGCGCGCCCGCACGCCCGTGCCGCTAACCAGAGGAAGGCCAGCGTCCCCAGCACCAGGCCCAGCAGCCAGATCGCCCCGCCCTGCCCGATACTGACCAGGGTGAGCGGCAGGAGGGCGGCGGCGAGCGCGGGCGGATAGACGTATTGCCCGTCGGTCTGCGTCCAGAAGTCGTAGCTGTCCCGCGCGACGAGCAACCGCCCCTCGGCGTAGAGATCATCCCCCGCGCGGAGGTTCGCGGCGGCGCGGTAATAGGCGTGGTAGTCGGCGAAAACGTCGAGCGCGCCGAACACGGTCCAGGCGAAGCGCGCCGCCAAGAACATTAGCGCGAGACCGACAAGCCAGCGCACGGGGGCGAGCCGCGGAAGCTGGCGCGAGCGCGGAGGAGAGGACACGCCGTATCCCTTCGCTGGCGAACGTACAGGGTGCGATGGGAGAGGATACCATGCAACCACAGCACTGGCACGGGCGGGTGCCGACTACATACCAGCAGAGGCGGTAGACGATGCCGAGTGGGCGGGCGGTTGAAACCGCGCCTGAGGGCTGACGCCACGAATACCGATGAACGGTACAATGACCGCCCTACGGCGGTTAGGTTCGTTGGTGACGCGGTGCCTGATGTGAGAGGCACCGCCTCGCATCGTGTCCTAACCCGCGTAGGCGGGCATTGTGCCCTTCAGGGGTATTTCGTGGCCCGCAGGCGCGGTTTCAACCGCCTGCCATAACCCGCTTACGTTCACCACCACCACCGACCACCTGCCCCCCACGTCTCCATCCACCGGCGCCATCGATTGCCCGTCCCCCGCTTACGCTCACCATCGCCATCAGTCGCCTGCCCTCCACCTCTTGCCGAACCGGCGCGACTGCTACACTTTACCCAACCGTTTAGCACCGACGCCCCGCGACCCTTCGACTAGCGCAAGAGCAGGAGCCGATGACCGTGCGTATACCGACCCTCTGGCTAATAACGATCCTCGTCTGCCTGCTGTTGCCGCCGAGTGCGCCGGCCACGACCGAGCGCGCGGCCACGCCGACTCCACCGGGAATCGTCGGCGAATACGTGGTTCTCTACGCGGCGGGGGCCGCGCCGAGCGCGGCGCGGGCGGCGATCACGGCGGCGGGCGGCCAGATCATCCGCGAGAACACGGCGGTCGGCCTCGCCACCGTGCGCGTCGTCAGTCACGCCGCGTCCTTCCTGCGAGCGACCCGGCGCGATCCGGCGCTGGCGGGCGCGACGATCAACGTGCCGCTGGGACGCGTACCGGCCACGACCCTCAATCTATCTGAGGCTGCGGAGGTGGCGCGGGAGGTCGAGCCGGGCGAGCAGCCGGACGGCGGCGGGGCCAACGGCGGGCCGCAGTCCGGCGGCGATCCGCTGTCCCTGCTCCAGTGGGATATGCGCGCGATCGGGGCGACGGCGGAGAGCGCGCACGCGACCCAGGCCGGCGACCGGCGTGTCCTGGTCGGGGTGATCGACAGCGGGATCGACGGGGGCCATCCCGACATCGCGCCGAACTTCGATCGCGGGCTGAGCCGCAACTTCGTCACCGACATTCCCGAACTGGATGGCCCTTGCACCTACCCGAGCTGCGTGGACCCGCCGGATGAGGATGGCAACGGCCACGGCACGCACGTCGCCGGGACGATCGCGGCGGCGCGCAACGACCTGGGGATCGTCGGCGTCGCCCCGAACGTCACGCTCGTCAATCTGCGCGCGGGGCAGGACTCGGGCCTCTTCCTACTTCAGCCGACCGTGGACGCCCTGACCTACGCGGGCGACGTAGGGATCAACGTCGTCAACATGAGCTACTACATCGACCCGTGGCTCTACAACTGCCCGGACAATCCGGTCGATAGCGAGGAGGCGCGGCAGGCGCAGCGCACCACGCTCGAAGCGACCCAGCGCGCGCTCGACTACGCCCGCGCGCGCGGGGTCGTCCTCGTCTCCGCCGCCGGCAACGGCCATACCGATCTGGACAATGCCACGGTCGACACGACCAGCCCCAACTTCCCGGCCGGCGCGGCCTACAGCCGCCAGATCGACCGCACCTGCCGCAGTATGCCGAGCGATGGCGAGGGGGTGATCGGCGTGACGGCGATCGGGCCGAGCGGGCGCAAGGCGTTCTACTCCGACTACGGGCTGACCCACGCCGACATCGCCGCGCCCGGTGGCGACAGCCTCGACTACTACGGGACGGCGCAGTACCAGCCGATCAAGAACCGGATCCTCTCGCCCTACCCGCGCGCCTTGCTCCTCGCCAGCGGCGAGATCGATGCGCAGGGGCAGGTCACGGCGCGCGGGCAGGCGGTCGTGCGCGACTGTCGCGGCGCGGTCTGCGGCTACTACCGCTACCTGGAGGGAACCTCGATGGCCGCGCCGCACGTCACGGGCGTCGTCGCGCTGATCGTCAGCCAATGGGGCAGCGAGAGTCACAGGAACCCGGAGCATCTGCGCCTCAGCCCCGCGCGCGCCGAGCGCCTGCTGCTCGGCAGCGCCACCCAGCGCGACTGCCCGACAGCGAACCCACTGGTCTACCCCGGCCTCTCTGCGAACACCGCTTCGGCGTACGCCGCGCGCTGTGAGGCGGGGGCGGGGCGCAACGGCTTCTATGGGGTCGGGATAGTCGATGCGAAACGCGCGGTCGGGCGGTAGCGCGAGAGGCAACGACTGGGGGAGAGGGGGGAGTCCAGCTGGCGGCTGAACCCCGAGACTGCGCTCGGGGTTCAGCCGCCAGCCACGCCGCCCACCCCGGACAGGAGGGCGTCGAGCGCGGCGAGATCGGCGGGGGTATCGAGGTCGAGCGCGGTGCCGGGCGCGTCGTACCAGCGCGCGTGGAGGCCGCGCGCCCCCGCCGCCGCCCGATGCCGCGCGAGGCTGCCCGCGCCGAAGGAGAGCGGCAGCGCGTCGGGCGGGGTGAGGAGCAGGGCGTTCGTCCCGGTCCCGTGGCGGTCGGGCGCGAAGACGACCACCCCCGGGCGATCGGCCAGATCGAGCAGCGCGGCGACATCATCCCGCGCCAGCAGCGGCAGATCGCCGAGGACGATCAGGATCGCGCCCGCGCCCAGTTCGCCCGCCCGCGCCCGCGCCGCCGCCAACCCCTCGTTGAGGCCGGTGTCGCGCTGCCGCAGCCCCTCCGCCCCCGCGAGCGTCGCCTCGCGCAGGACCGTCTCATCCGGGCTGACAACGATCCGCGCGGCGATCCCCGGCATGTCCAGCGCGGTGAGGACGGCGCGCAGGGTGCGGAGGGTCAGCGCCGCGCGGTCCGGCGCGTCGAGGACGGCGGCGAGGCGCGTCTTCGTCTCCGCCAGCGCCTTGATCGGGACGATCGCGATCGTGCGCACCGTTCAGCGCCCTGCCCGTGCGACCAGCGTGAGCGACCGCGCGAAACCCAGCGTCTCCACCGCGAGGCGACGACGATCGTCGGCCTCGCCCATGATCGTCCGCGTGACGAGAGTACGCAGGCCCAGCGCCTCGATCTCGGCGGCGAGCGCCGCATCCTCCTCGTCCAGCACGAGGCCATCGAGGAAATCGCGGTAGAGGCGGGCCACGCCGAGCGGCGAGACATCGTGCCCGAGGCCGGCCAGCATCCGGTCCGCCGGGCCTTTCAGCGCCCGCCCGCCGATGATCGGGCTGACCGCCACGCGCGGCCCCGGCGCGGCGGTCAGGCGATCGCGGAAACCCGGCACCGCCAGGATCGGCCCCAGACTGACGAGCGGGTTGGACGGGCAGAGGATGATCACCTCCGCGCTCGCCAGCGCCGCCGCGACGCCATCTGGCACGGTCGCCGCCTCGATCCCGGCGAAGCGGATCGCGGTGACCGGGTCCTGATGCCGCCGCCGCACGAAATAATCCTGGAAGCTCAGCGGGCCATCCGGCGTCTCGACGACCGTCGCGACCGGCTCGTCGCACATCGGCAGGATCGCGGCGCGCACGCCGAGTCCCCGGGTCAGGGCGGCGGTCGCGGCGGTCAGCGATTGCCCGGCGGCGAGGAGCGCGCTGCGACGGATATGGATGGCGAAGTCGAGGTCGCCGATCAGGAACCAGTCCTCCGCGCCGAGCCGCTTCAGCAGGTCGAGGGTGCGCGTCGTGTCGCCGGCGATCCCCCAGCCGGTCGTCGGGTTCGCCATCCCCGCCAGGGTGTAGAGGACGGTGTCAAGATCCGGGCTGATCCGCAGCCCGAAGTGAATCATGTCGTCGGCGGTGTTGCCGATCACCGTCAGATCATCGGGCGGCAGCGCCAGGGACAACCCCTGGGCCAACTTCGCCCCACCGACCCCGCCCGCCAGCGCCACGATCATCCGCTGCTCCTGTATCGCTTCATCGCCCTGTCGTTCGCGCCCAATTGTCCCCAGGCGCAACGCTGCCGCCGCGAGGGGCATTCCTGCCACGGAGCGCAGTTTGCGGAGTTAGACCAGCGTGATCCGATCGACCAGATCGCTCTCCAGCACCTTCAGCGGGCCGAACGGCGTCGTCAGGACGAGCGGCTGCCCGACCACCGCCGCGCCGAAGACGTTGTAGATCCCGATCAACTGGCGGTGGAAAATCGGGGGCGGGACCAGCAGGTAGAGCGGCGGCGCGCCGGCCTCGTCGAAGAGTCGCTCCCCCGCCTCGACGATGAACCGGTCCAGTCCGGCGCGCGTCAGCTTCGCCCGGTACTGCAACAGGCCGACCGAGCGATGCGCGCGGTAGAGGGCCGCGCGCAGCCGCGCCGCCTCCCGGCCCTCGCCGAGTCGCCGCGCCAGTTCGCCGCGCAGCGGCTCCAAATCAGTCGTCGGCGCGGCCTGCGCCCGCAGCCCGACACTTGCCAGCAGTGCATCGACCTCGCTCGGGGCGGCCGCAGCCGGGGCCACCGACGGCGCGCAGCCCTCCACCTCGCGCCGCGCGATCGTCAGGCGCAGCACGTCGAGCGGCAAATGTTTCAGCGGGATCTGCTCTTCCGGCGTCGCCATCGTCCCTCTCCGCACGAGCGCAAGATCGCCCACGCGCCAATGATACCATTGGCGCGATCGGCTGGCGGGGGAGGACGAAGGACGAGGGTTAAACCACAGAGCGCACAGAGGACACAGAGACGAGGAGGGAGAGCAAGAGAGACAAGAAAGAGGAAATGATACCGACTGTGGTTGATAAGCTGCGCTGTCAGCCCGCGCAGGCGGGTGTATCCCGAGCACAGCCTCGGGGCGTATCCTGTGCCGGGCCACAGGATTCGTGGCCGCAGGTCTGCGCGGCGCGGCTGATGGCGATGGACGGATTGCTTCGGTCACTTCCCAGTCCGCGTAGGCAGACTTCGTGGCGGAGCCTTCAGCCGGGACTTCAGTCCACCAGCCTTCCACCCTTCCCGCAAGAAGTCGCCTCCGCCTTCAACCACCCGCCCGCCTCACACCAAGTTTCCTCCCGCAGTCAGCATGAGAGGAAGAGCAGGGCGAACGATGAGCAGGGTAGATGTGCGCGGGCGGCTCGAAGAGCTGCCGTTCTCCTACAGGGTCAGCAAAGACGGGCAACTCTTCATCTCCTGGCACGGTCGCCGGGTGCTGATCTTGCGCGGCGAGGATACGCGGCGCCTGCTCGCCCGCCTCGCCGACCTCGATGAGGCGAGGGCGCAACTGGCGCTGGCGAAGACCACCGGCAACTTTAAGCACGGCAACGAGCGGCGCGGGCGCTGATTACACCGCCCCCGCAGAAGGCAAGCGGAGTGCGGCCTCGATCTCGGCGGTGTAGGTGTTCTTGCCCTCGTGCCAGACGTTGTAGAGGAGATCGCCGAACGCATTAATCTCGGCGATCGCGTGCCACCGGTAATCCGAGGCGATCAGCAGGTCGATCCCGGCGTAGAGGCTCCGCGGGAACGCGGCCATCGCCCGCTCGCAACTCGCGCGCGCCGCGTCCCAGACCGCCGGGTCGAGGCGGGTCAGCAGCGCCTCGATCGGCGCGCGCCCGCTCGTCCGCCCGGCGGACAGGTGCAAATTCGTCATCGCGTGGCGGCTCATCCGCACGACGGCATGGCGCGCCGCGCCGCCGATCACGACGACCCGCAGATCGAAGGTGCGGTTCTGGAAGCCCGCCTTCGGCAACCACCGCTCGACATGGGCCCGGTGGCCGCAGAGCGCGTCGATCAGCGCGGCGATCTCCCGCTGGTCGCGATAGACCCGCACGCGGAGGTTGTTATACAGGCGCACGCCCGACCCGACGGGGACGATCTCGACCGTGGTCATCGCCTGGTGGCGCTGCCCGCCGATCTGGTAGGCGACCACGCCGGACGCGCTGGAGCCGTGCGCCAGCTTGACGAAGACCCGCGAGCAGCGCGCCTCGCGCATCCGCGCCAGCAGTTCCTCATACGAGCGGACCGGGCCGAGCGCGCGCGGGACCGGCACCCCGCGCGCGGCCAGCAGCGCGTGGCAGCGTGGCTTGTCGAACATCGCGGCGATCTCGCCCGGCTCGTTCATCAGTCGGTGCGGCGGGCAGGCGGCGAGTTGCCGCGCGATCTCCCCAAGCAACCTCCGGTAGCCCAGGAACCACTGGCGCGGGAAGCGGATCGCCCCACTATCGTCGGTGAGTTGCGCGAACGCCCACCGATCGAGCCGCGCGAACTCCCCCTCCTCGTCGGGCTCGTCGGCACCGAGCGCCAGGATCCCCCGCTCAACCGCGAAATCGCGATCCGGCGACTCGATCCGCACCACCGCGCCGGGGGTGACGACCGCGCCGAGTGTCGCCAGTCCGTCCAGCAGCTCGTCGTAGCCCACCACCCGCGCCGGGGGCCGCCTTAGGCCAACGAGCGCCGCCTGGAAAAGCTCGACCCGCGCACTCCGCGCGTTGCCGATGATCACGAACGGCGGATGCCGGTCGGCGGCGGGATCATTCACTGACAGCGATGTAGCGATAGACCTCGCCGCCATCACGGTCCGGCTCCTGCGGCTCGCTCGCATCGACCTCCGGCGGCAGCGCCAGCAACCGTGCGACCATCTCCTCGGAGCAGAAGTGGTGGTGGAGATCCAGCTTCCGCAGCCCGGCGATCGCCGGGCTGGCGAGGAGCGCCGCCGCGCCCGCGTCAGTCAGCGTGCCGAGCGACAGATCGAGGGTCGTGAGCCGCCCGAGGACCGGGGCGGTCGCGACCCTCTCCGCGATCTGATCGACGATCTCGCTATCCCGCAGACCGAGATACTCGAGGCCGGGGAAGAGGTCGCCCGCCAGGAGCGGGGCGAGATCGTCCACGCTGACATCGCCGCCGTACTGGTCGGTCCCCAGCCAGAGTTCGAGATGCCGCAGGCGCGGCAACCGCGCCGCCAGCACGTCGTGCAGCGCCTGCCGGGGCAGCCCGCCCGTCTGGATGATCAGCGTCTCCAGCCGGTCGTGTCGCAAATCCGGCAGGCGCAGGCCATTCCCGCCGCGCACGGCGAAGTGCCCAAGTTGCGGGTAGGCGGCGAGCAGGGGAGCAACATCGCCCTGCTCGATCCAGGAAATCTCGTTCTCCTCCGAGATGATCTCGCCGAGGAAGAGCGCTCCAGCAACGGCAGCCGGTCACGCGCCCCGACGAGCGCTGCGATGATCCCGGCCACAATCTCGTCCTTGGTGTCGTAATCCTGCTCCCATGGCCCGACGACGATGGCGGTCACCCGCGCGGCGGCCGGGTCGTCGAGGAAACGCGCGAACTTGTCGGTCCAGCGCCCGCCCCCATCGCCCTCGTCCCAGGAGAGGGAGAGGCGATAGGCCGCGTTCGCGGGATCGCCGAGCGGCGTACCCGGCTCCCAATCGACCACCCGCTTGCCCGCGAACTCGGTGATATGCTCGTAGAACGCCATCGCCGCACCATCCTTTCGCCCCCGCCGCACCTACTCGATCAAGAGATCCGCGTCCCCAGTGGCACCTCGCGCTCGACCGCCAGCAGGGCGATCCGCCCCCCGGCATCCGCCGCGCCCAGCACCAGCACCTCGGAGAGGATCGGGCCGATCCGGCGCGGCGGGAAGTTGGTCACCGCGACGATCAGGCGACCGCGCAGGTCGTCGAGGCTGTAGAGGTCGGTGATCTGCGCGCTCGACCGCTTGATCCCGAGCGGCCCGAAATCGATCGTCAGCTTGTAGGCCGGCTTGCGCGCCTCGGGGAACGCCCCGGCCTCCACGATCCGCCCGACGCGCAGTTCCAACCCCTCGAAATCGTCGATCGTCGCCATCTCCCCTCCCCCCCCATCTCCCCGGCACTGCTGGCGGTAGTAAACTTGATCGGGCCAGGCGCGATTCCTAGGGTGTGCCTCAGTAACTGAGGACACACCCTAG
>CADCWN010000196.1 GCA_902806415.1 uncultured Thermomicrobiales bacterium
GGCGCCGGTCCGGGGGCGGCGTGCGGGAACGGGCCTTCGCGGCGCTGGGCGGTGAGGCGGGCGACGAGTACGCCATGATCGCCGCCGCGATCGTGCGCGCCCACCAGCACGCCGCCGGGGCGCGCAACAAGGGGGCGCTTCGCGGTGTACTCGTCGGTGCCGAATCACGCCGGATCCGATCGGGCCTCGGCGGGGAGCCGACCGTCGCTCCGGTCGGGATGGTGGATGGGGGAGGTGCGACCGCTGCGGCACGGGTCGGACGGCACCGCGAGGAGCCGCTCGCGCCGACCGAGGGGTGCGGCCCGTATCATGCGCGCGATGGGTCTGGGCCGGGCGCCGATCTGCACTCGCGCCTGCGGGTCCTCCTTGGCGGCGGCCCACCCCCATGCGGTCGGGCTACCGCCACCGGAGAAGTCGGCCTGCCGCGTGGTCCGGCGATCGGGGTGCAGTCCAATCCCTTCACAATCGCCACACCCCTTCGCAACGCCTTCCCTTCTCTCCTGGGATGGCGAGGGGAGTGTCCGCACCTTGTCCTGACTTGCAGCAGGATGATGGCGATTAACGGGTTGATCGCCCCATCCCAGCCCGCGCAGGCGGGCTTTGTGGCGCAGCCTTCGGCCGGGACTGCAGTCCACCGGCACCTAGGCCGGTGAGGCGATGAAGTTGTCAATCGCCATCATCCTGACTTGTAGCAGGGTGAATCCGGTTCATCCGGAGGCGTCGGGGGTGAGGGCCGCGCCCAAATTATCCCCATCATCGCGTACAATGCCGCCGATAGCGCCCGTCTGCCCCAGATGGAGGTCCTCACCGTGACACAACACCCATCCGCCCCGACCCACCACCTCGGCGACGAGGCGATCCACACCTATTTTGATAACAGCCTCCCGCCCGCCCTGACGATCCAGGCCGGCGACACCGTCGTCTTCGCCACCCGCGAGCCGTCCAACGGCGCGACCGCGCGCCGACTCGCCGCCAACCCGCCCGCCGACCTCGACCCCGACCTCGTCATCCTGATCGCCGCCGCCGCGCGCCCGGAGGTGTCGACGCCGATGGGCGGGCACGCCCTCACCGGCCCGGTGTACGTCGCGGGTGCCGTGCCGGGCGATGCGCTCGATGTGACGATCATCGAGGTCCGCCCGACGGCTTGGGGGTGGACCGGTGTCGGACCGAAGAATCCGCTGCTTGGCGATCTCTTCCCCGAATGGACGACACACTACTGGGACTTGCGCGCGGGCGACCACGCGCCGTTCGGCCAGGACATCCGCATACCACTCGCGCCGTTCTGCGGCGTTATGGGCGTCGCGCCCGCCGAGCCGGGGATGCACCCGACCCCACCGCCGCGCCGGGGCGGCGGCAACATGGATATCCGACAGCTGACCGCCGGAACAGTCCTCACCTTGCCGGTCCTCGTCCCCGGCGCGCTCTTCTCGACCGGCGACGCCCACGCCGCGCAGGGCGATGGCGAGGTCAGCGGCACCGCGATCGAGTGCGACGCGACCGTCACGCTGCGCTTCGACCTCCGCAAAGGGGCCGCGCCCGCCTGGCCGTCCTTCCGTACCGCCGGGCCGCTCGCGCCGCGCACCGACACCGGCCCGCACTTCGCTGCCACCGGCCACGACACCGACCCGCGCGCCGCTGCCCGCGCCGCCCTGCTCGGCGTCTTCGATTACCTGGAACGTGAGCGCGGCCTAACCCGCCCGCGCGCCTGCATCCTCGCCAGCGCCTGCGTCGATCTCCGCATCAGCCAGGTCGTCAATGCCGGTCTCTGGACCATCACCGCGTTCCTGCCGCTGAGTATTTTCGTGCGGGAGGACCGATGATCGAGACAGCGCGGCTCCTCCTGCGCCCGATGGTCAGCGAGGATACCGATGCGCTCTTGCGGATCTTCGCTGCTCCCGGCGTGCTGGCCGCATTCGACACGGAGCCGTTCGATCGCCGGCAGATGGAGGGATGGGTCCAGAAGAATCTTGTTCACCAGGAGCGGCACGGCTATGGGCTCCGCTCGGTCCTCCACAAGGCGACCGGGGAGCTGATCGGCAATTGCGGGCTGACGCAGATGGCAATCGGGAACGCGACCGTGGTGGAACTCGGCTATGACTTCCGCCGCGACTACTGGAATCAGGGGTTGGCGACGGAAGCCGCGATGGCAATGCGCGATTATGCCTTTCAGGTCTTGCAGCTGCCTCGGCTGGTCAGCCTGATTCGCCGCGGCAATCAGGCCTCGCAGCGGGTCGCCGAGAAGGTCGGCATGGCCCAGGTCGAAGCGATAACCTGACACGGCCACGAATATGTGTTGTACGCCTGTTCCCATGCGGAACCGATTCCACCCGGAGGCGATTTGTCGCCCGCGCCCTCGTCAGCAGGATAGGCGGTGTCATATGGCTTCGCTCAAGAATCCGTTGCTCAAGCGCTACTGGATCACGTTCGCCTCACCACCGCCAAGAGGTCGCGATGGTTTCATTCTCTCTGGACCGCTCGATCGGTTGTGCGGCGTCACCGCCTACACGCTTGATGATGCGCTCTATCTGATTCGGGAGCAACTCTGCTTGGGACGTAAGTTGCCGCCAATCCAGAAAGTTATCGAAGATGTTGATGTCGCCTCGGTCGACAGCGGCCATATCCGACCAAATATGGGCGAACCGTTCTGGCGCGGCGTTTGGTGGCCACCCATCGACTGGCAAGGTTATCAACGATTGCGCTACCACGAGCCAGAGCCGTAGACTCGGTGTCAACTCAAGCAGGCTACCAGCCACCTCCCCGCAGTCCTCCCCTCTCCTTCGGATGGGGAGAGGGGTGCCGCCCGGAGGCGGCGGGGTGAGGGCCGTACCACACCACTCACGAAGGAGACTCCCCGATGCCACTCTCCGACCAAATCCCCACCCCCGCCACTGAACTCCTCGCCGCGCTGCCGCCCGAGTGGCTGGACGCGGGGCTGCGCGACCAGATCCGCGCCGGGTTGGCGCAGTCGGGCGAGGTCGTCGTCTCGCTCGACGACGACCCGACCGGCGTGCAGACCGTCCACGGGATCCGCGCGCTGATCGCCCCGACGCCGGACGAGGTCGCGCGGGAGTTCCGCGAGGCCGATACGCTCTTCGCCATCCTGATCAATAGCCGCGCGGGCAATGCCGACGCCGCAGTCGCGGTCAACCGCGAGATCGCCGCCGGGCTTGCCGCCGCCGCGCGGGCGACCGGGCGGCGCTTCGCCGTCATCAGCCGCTCGGACTCCACCCTGCGCGGGCATTACCCCGCCGAGACCGACGCCCTCGCCGGAGCGCTCGGCCCGTTCGATGGCACGTTGATCATCCCCGCGTTCTTCGAGGGCGGTCGGATCACCGTCGAGGATATCCACTTCGTGCGCGAGGGCGATGGGTTCACCCCCGCCGCGCGGACCGAGTTCGCGCGCGACCGCGCCTTCGGCTACGGCGAGTCGAATCTGCGCCGCTGGGTCGCCGAGAAGACCGGGGGGCGGATCCCCGCCGGGGCGGTCGCGTCGATCGGCCTCGACCTCATCCGGCGCGAGGGTCCTACCGGGGTTGCGGTGGCGCTCCGGGGTTTGCAGGGCGGGCAACCGGCGATCATCAACGCCGCCAGCGAGCGCGATCTGGAGGTCGTGGCCCTCGCCGCGATCCAGGTCGAGGCGGAGGGGAAGCGTTTCCTCCACCGCACCGCCGCCTCCTGGCTGCGCGCCCGCGCCGGGATCGCGCCGTTGCCACCGTTGCGCGGCGCGGACCTGCCGGGTCGCGAGGGGCCGGGGCTGATCGTCGCCGGATCGTATGTCGGCAAGACGAGCGAGCAACTGAACGCCCTGCTCGCGCCCGGCGACCTGACCCATTTCCAATTGCCGATCACGCCGCTGCTCGACGAGCGCCGCGCCGAATTCATCGAGGCCGCGCGCCGTGCCCTCGCCGACACCCTCAATGCCGGGCATGACGCTGCCCTCTCCACCGCGCGCGAGCACGTCGCGGGCGACGATCCCGCGTCCGGCCTGGCGATCGGTCGCGCCATCTCCACCGCGCTGATCGCGATCGTGCGGGGGGTCGCCGCGACCGCCCGTCCCGGCTACCTGATCGCCAAGGGCGGGATCACCTCGCACGATCTCGCGGCGGAGGGGTTGGGCGCGCGGCGCGTGGACGTCCTCGGCCAACTGCTCCCCGGCGTTCCGCTCTGGCGGATGGGGCCGGAGACGCGCCTGCCAGGCCTGCCCTACGTCGTCTTCCCCGGCAACGTTGGCGGCCCCAGCGCGCTGCGCGAGGCGTTCGAGGTCTTGCGTTAGTCGCCGGGGCGGCCCATATCTTGCGCCCGCGTGGAGGGGTAGGAATCGTCCCGCCCCGCGCCCTCTTCACCGGGCGCGGCGACCATGACGGTGCGCAAGACAAGGGGGCAGACGCGATGACACCGGCGGAACTGAGCCGACAACTGCGCGAGGGCGGCGGACGCTTCCTCGGCGCGCGACGGCGGATGGCGGGCCTGACCCTGGCCGCGTCGGCCTCGATGGGCCTAATCAGTCTCTATCAGCTTGGCGCGATCAAGGCGCTGCCGGACCTGCCGTTCGACCTCTTCGACGCCAACAAGGTTGATGCCTCGGATGAGGCGTACGCCTACTTCGCCACGCCCGATGGCGTCCTCGGCCTTGCCAATTACGCGGCCACCCTGACCCTGATCGCGGCCGGCGGGCGCGATCGCGCCGCCGCGCAGCCGTGGCTCCCGCTCGCCCTGGCGGCGAAGGTCGCGCTCGA
The DNA here is from genome assembly GCA_902806415.1 of uncultured Thermomicrobiales bacterium. GTDB lineage: Bacteria > Chloroflexota > Chloroflexia > Thermomicrobiales > CADCWN01 > CADCWN01. The sequence goes on from CADCWN010000196.1 coordinate 4,737, forward strand.
CGCGGTCGCGGCGGGCAAGCTGACAGTCGATCAGTGGACAAAGCACCGGGCCTTCTGCATCTGGTGCCTCCTCGCGGCGGGCGCGACCTTCGCTAACCTGCCCCTCGCCCTCCCCGAGGCGCGCGCCGCCCTCCGAGCGCTGCGAGGTCAGTCGGCGACGATCGGGTGACGACGACCGGCGGCGCGGCGGGGGTAACTGGTCCCAGGTCGGCAACAGGCCCACCGCCCCGCTACCACCTCGTCGGTGGCAGGGTCGCCGTCTCATCATTATCCTTGTGGGCGCGCACCGTTGTCGGCGGTGCCGTCTGGTTCGAGGCCGTGCCGCCCTTCCTGCGTCTCCTAGGACGCCTCGAGATGCGCCGGACGCTGGGGACGGCGCAACGCCATTGGGCGCGCGGGGTCGCGCGGGCGTTGGATTTGCGCCTCGACCTTGCGGGGCTGGACCAGATCGACCCTGGGGAGGCGTACATCGTCGCGCCGCTCCACGAGGGGTTCGTCGACGCGATCGCCCTCCTCCATCTGCCTCTGCCTCTGCGCTTCGTCGCGCGCGACGAGCTATTCGGCTGGCGACGGCTCGGCCCCGCCCTGCGCGACACCGGCCAGATACTGATCTGGCCCGAGGAGGGCGCGCGCAGTTATCGCGCACTCTTGCGTCTCGCCCCGCCAATCCTCGCGGGCGGCGAGAGCCTGGTCCTCTTCCCGCAGGGGAGTATCCTCGGGATCGAGATCGACTTCCTGCGCGGCCCGTTCGCCCTCGCGCGGACCCTCGGCCACCCGATCTTGCCGATCGCCCTCACCGGCGGGGGGCGTGTCTGGGAGTATCCCTACACCACGCGCCTGCGCTACGGCCAGCGGATGAGCCTGCGCGTCCTGCCGCCGATCTCCGCAGCCGCCTGCCGCGCGACGCCATCGGGGGAGTTGCGGGCGACTGTACAGCGTCAACTCAAGGCGGTCGCCCTTTCGGGTGACCTGACCCCGCCCCGCCGTTTCATCCCCGCCCGCGACGGCTACTGGGATGGCTACGCCTACCGGATCGATCCAGCCTTCCCGGACCTCGCGGCGGAAATTGCGTCGCATGGAGGGGAACTATCAACGAGCAAGTCCAGGAAATAGGTTGCGAGCAGCGCGCCCTTGCTTGGCGTGAGAGGGTCCCGCAGGGGCGGAGGGCGGCGGGATCATCACCCCGCCGCCCTCCGCCTCTGGCCGCCCTGACCACGCTCAGGCTTCGCCGCCGCCCATGTCACCGCCAAAATCGAAGCCCGCGTCGTCGAACCCCGGATCCTCGGCGGCCAGGGGTTCGGCACCGGCACCATCCTGGGGAGCGTCGAGGGTCTCGCCGCCCGCGCTGTCGCCGGAGCCGCCGTCCCCGAAGCCGGTGTCGTTGTCGAAGAATTGCTGGGCGATCGCCGTGCCGATGAATGTGCCAGCGACGCTGCCGAGCAGGCTGCCGGCGATCATCCCGCCCATCCCGATCCCGCCACCGCCCATGCCGACCCCGCCGAACGATCGCTCCAGGGTGCCGGGCTGGCGCACCTCCGCGCGCGTCGCCAGGCGCGCGAGGGAGCGCGGATCGTCGCTGGCCCCGGCCCGCTCCTGCGGCGACGCCGTCTTCGTCAACTCGTCCAAGGCGAGGCGTCGCTGCTCAGGCGTCAGCCGCGCGAACGCCTCCTCGTGCGCCTGCTCGATCGCCTCGGGCGGCGCGGTGCGCAGCATATAACGGTAGCGCTCAACGGCCTGCTCGTCCGCCGTCTGTCCCGGCGCGCTGCGGCGCATCGGCGCCTGCCGGGCCTGTTCCCGATCGTCCCCGCCACCGAAGAGCCGCCTGAGAAATCCCATCTCGACTATCTCCTGTCTCGCTCGCGCGTTCACGCTTCGCTCATATCGTCGTGTGTCAGCCTGCAAAGTGGCGATGCAAGAACGATACCAGGCGAAATCGCGCACAGCGCCCCTGCTCGGGCGTGGGCGCGTTGCGAGGTTGAGTTCTCCCTATGCCCCTGCTATAGTGTGGCCACCTTGATAGGAAGGTGAGGAACGATATGGCACTCGCGCGCGGACTGGACAACGGCATCCTCAATCCCCAGTGCCAGGGCGGGTATGCCGCGTGTTCGAGCGTGCTCACGATCCCCTGGCGGCGTGGAACGGTGAGCCAAGGGAGGAATGCGCCCGCGTGAGGCAGGGGAGATCCTGAGCTGAGTCGCTGACCGTGGGCGCACCCTCTGCGCCTGCGGTTTTTTGTCGTCGCCTGGTGGGGCGTCCAGACGGGCCGTGGGTGCTGTGGCAGCCGTGGCCCGTCCCCTTTGGTCGGATGACCGTGGCCGAGCCTTCGGCCACACCATGAGGGATTGGACGTGAAGATGCCACTGCGACGTTACTGGCGACTCCTCGCGCGCTATCTCGCGCCCCAGCGCGGGGCCGTGCTCCTCCTGGCGACCCTCCTCCTCGGCGGCATCGCCCTCGAACTGCTCGGGCCGCAACTCCTGCGCGCCTTCCTCGACAGCGCGCAGGGCGGTGCCCCCCGGGGGAACTCTACATCGCCGCCATCCTCTTCATCGGCGTGGCGCTGCTGGCGCAGGGGGTGACCGTTGCCGAGACGTACCTCGCCGAACTGGTCGGGTGGACCGCCACCAACACCCTGCGCGCGGACCTCGCCGCGCACTGCCTGGGCCTCGACCTGGGCTTCCACCACGCGCGCACGCCGGGCGAGTTGATCGAGCGGATCGACGGCGACGTGACGGCGCTGGCGAACTTCTTCTCCCGCTTCGTGATCACGATCGTCGGGAACGCCCTCCTGCTGCTCGGCGTGCTGGCGGCCCTCTGGCGTGAGGACTGGCGGATCGGCCTCGGCGTGGGCCTCTTCGCCGGGGTCACGCTGGCGGCGATGCTGCGGCTGTACGCCGTGGCCCGCCCCCTCTGGCGGGCCGTCGAGCAGGAGGGTGCGCTCTTCTACGGCTTCGTCGGGGAGCGCCTGGCGGGACTGGAGGACCTGCGGACAAGCGGGCCAACCGCCGTCGCCTACGTTCTGCGCCGCCTCGCGGAGCGGCTGCGCGCCTGGGTGCGGCTCCTGCTGCGGGCGGTCTTCGCCGGGCAGGCGGTCTGGATGGTCGCGCTGACCCTCTTCGCGCTCGCCAACGCCCTGGCGCTGATCGTGGCGACGGGGCTCTTCCGGTCTGGGGCGGCGTCGATCGGCACGATCTACCTGATTGTCGCCTACACCGGGCTCCTGGTCCGACCGATCGGGCGGCTCCAGGCCGAGATCCTGGATTTGCAGCAGGCCGGGGCCAGCATCGACCGCGTCGAAGAACTTTTTGGCGTGCGCTCGGCGATCGCGGATGGTCCGGGTGGGGTGCTCCCCGCCGGGGCGCTGTCGATCGCGTTCCGGGGGGTGTCGTTCGCGTATGACGGCGGCCCGCTGACGCTGCGCGACCTGTCGTTCGCCCTCGCGCCGGGGCAGGTGCTCGACCTGCTGGGCCGCACCGGCAGCGGCAAGACGACCCTCGCGCGGTTGCTCCCGCGCTTCCACGATCCGACGAGCGGCACCATCGCGCTCGGTGACGCTGACCTCCGCGCCACCCGCCTGCCTGATCTGCGCGCGCGGGTCGGCCTGGTCACGCAGGAGGTCCAGCTCTTCGCGGCCAGCGTGCGCGACAACCTGACCTTCTTCGATCCGACCGTGCCGGATGCGCGCCTCCTCGCGGCGATCGACGACCTCGGCCTGCGCCCCTGGTTCGACGCCCTGCCCGCCGGATTGGACACCGCGCTGGCTCCCGGCGGGGGCGGTCTCTCGGCGGGCGAGGCGCAACTGCTCGCGTTCGTGCGCGTCTTCCTGCGCGATCCCGGCCTCGTCATCCTCGATGAGGCCTCGTCGCGCCTCGACCCCGCCACCGAGCGGCTGATCGAGCGCGCGATCGATCGTCTGCTGGCCGGGCGGACCGGGATCATCATCGCCCACCGCCTGGCAACCTTGCGGCGGGTTGATACCGTGCTGATCCTCGAAGCGGGACGAGCTGTGGAATGGGGGGGGCGCGCGGACCTCGCCCGCGATCAACGTTCGCGCTTCGCCCACTTGCTGCGCGCCGCGTCCGACGCCGATGCGCCGGACGATCTGACGGAGGTACTGGCATGAGCACCCGGCACCTCATCTGGCTGCTGCTGCGCGCGCGCCCCTGGCTGGCGGCGCTCAATATCGCGCTGGCGACCGTGATCGCGACCCTCGATCTCCTCCCCGGCGTGGTCACGCGGGCGCTCTTCGACCGCCTCACCGGGCGGGCGAACGTGGGCTTCGGCCCCGAGACCCTGATCGGTCTCCTGCTAATGATCGCCCTGGCCCGCACGGTCATCAAGACGACCGCCGTGCTGATCA
>CADCWN010000197.1 GCA_902806415.1 uncultured Thermomicrobiales bacterium
ACGGACTATCGACACCCTTCTGGCGACCGACGACCGATGACTACGAATCGGTCGTCGGCGCGGCGGCTTCTTCGCGGTCCTCCCGCAGCGCGGCCAGGAGCATCGTGTCGCGCCGCGCGAGGGTGCTGGCGAGTTTGTCGGCGGGCCAGGGATAGAACCCCGCCGCCGTCTTCGCGCCGTATTGCCCGGCGGCGATTCGCTCGTTGAGGAAGTCGGGTGTCCGCTCGGCGTCGCTCAGCTCAGGGAAGAGGTAGGCCGCGACGCTGGCCATCGTGTCGATCCCGCCGAGATCGAGCGAGGCGAACGGCCCGGCGATCGCCCAGCGGCGCCCCAGGCCCCGGCGCATCGCCAGGTCCACTTCTTCCATCGTGGCGACCCCGTTCTCCACCAGCCAGAACGCCTCGCGGGCGAGCGCGAACTGGAGTCGGTTCCAGAGGAAACCGGGGACCTCGCGACGGACAATCAGCGGCGACTTGCCGAGCTCGAGCAGGGCGGCGCGCACCCGCTCGACGGTTTCCGGCGCGGTCGCCTCGCCGGGGATGACCTCGACGGGGGGCATCAGGTGGGGCGGGTTGAGATAGTGGACGCCGACGATCCGCGCCGCCCCGGCTATCCCCGCCGCGATCCGGCTGATCGGGAGGCCGGAGGTATTCGAGGCGAGGATCGTCGTGGGCGGGCAGAGCCCGTCCAGTTCGCTGAAGAGGGCACGCTTGAGTTCCAGCTTCTCCGGCACGCTCTCCTGCACGAAGTCGGCCCCGGCGACGGCGGTGGCGAGATCGGTCGCGGTGTGGACGCGCCCGAGGACACCCTCGATCCCCTCCGCCCCCAGCAACCCACCCTGCGCCAACGTGCGCAGCGCCGCAGTTGTGCGCTCGCGCCCCACGGCGGCGCGCTCCTCATCGCGCGCGTAGAGGGTGACCGTGCGCCCGGCGGCGGCCCACTCCGCCGCCAACGCCGTCCCCATGATCCCGACCCCGATGATCGCCACGGTGTCGATCCGCTCCCCGGCCATATCCCTCCTTCGCGCCCGTATTCTCCCGCGCTGCGGGATGGGCGTCCAGCACCGCTCGGACAATCTACTAATGCTCCACTGACAGGGCTCTGCTCGCGACGAAAAGGTAGACCAAGGTACGCCAGATGTATCGTCGTTTGATTGTATCTGTGCCGCTGTGCAAACCGCCCGGGGCCGACCAATTCTCCTGGGCGTCCGGTCATTTGACAGCCCTTGCGTGTCGGCTATAATACGACAACACGCCAGCTTGTTCGTAACAATCGCCAGCGTACCCCACCAACGACGACGCACATCCTATCACCACCTGATCGGTCGGGCCAGGCGCACAAATTCGTGGCTGTGGTTTCGCCGAAGTTGCCGGAACCGGGGAATGTCACCGGTACACTTCGCGTTCGCGGGCCTCTGACAGGTTGTGCAGATAGGTGCGGGGGTGCTGTAGCTGGTACGCGCTGGTGGCTCGGGGGAACTTCGCTGGGGGATCGACCGTCGTAGTAGTGGGATCGGGCCGCAGACTGGCTAGGGGGAAGAACGATGGGGACATATATCATCCGGCGCTTGCTCACGGCGGTCCCGACGCTGGTGGTGATCAGCATGATCATCTTCTCGATTCTCAAGCTGGCCCCCGGTGATCCGATGTCGCAATTCGCGGCGAACCCCTCGGTGCCGCCGGAGGTGCGCCTGAACATCCGCAAGCAACTCGGGCTCGATGATCCGATCCCGGTGCAGTACGTCAAGTGGGCAACCTCCTGGGTGCGCGGCGACTGGGGCTTCTCCTTCTCGTCGCGCACCGGCGTGCGCGGGCTCGTCGCCGGTCGGATCGGCACGACCCTCTTCGTGATGGGTCTGGCGTTCTGCCTCGGTCTGCTGATCGCCCTGCCGATCGGGATCCTGGCGGCGGTGAAGCAGTATTCGGTCTTCGATCAGGTCGCGACGACGATCGCGTTCTTCGGGTTCTCCATTCCCACCTTCTTCTCCGGCCTGCTCGCCATCTTGCTCTTCTCGATCAAACTCGGCTGGCTACCGTTCATCTATGAATCGAATACCGCGAACGATGGACTGCTCGGTTTCTTTGAACGCCTACGATTCGCGGCCCTGCCGGTGATGATCCTGGGGATCTTCCAGGCGGCGGCGCTGATGCGCTATACCCGCGCCTCGATGCTGGAGAATATCAAGCTCGACTACGTGCGCACCGCCCGCGCCAAGGGGATCAAGGAGCGCAAAGTTATCCTGGGCCATGTCGTGCGCAACGCCTTCATCCCGGTCGTCACGATCATCGCCTTGCAACTGCCCGGGCTCTTCGGCGGGGCGATCATCACCGAGCAAATTTTCCGCGTGCCGGGGATCGGCTCCCTGCTGATCAGCGCCCTCGGAGCGAGCGATACGCCGGTCGTGATGTCGATCGTCTTCATCATCTCGATCCTGGTGGTCCTCTCGAGTCTGCTGGCCGATATCATCTACGGGCTGCTGGATCCGCGGATCAAGTACAGCTAGCACCTTACGCGGCCGAGTCCGCTCGGTCGGTCACCAGTCAATTGGGATGGGGCGGTTCGCCGACTGCTGGATAAGGGGGGTAACAATGGCCGAGATCAGTGACACGGCGCGGGGAGCGTCCGGGGCGGCGCGCGCGCGCACCGGAACCCTGGCCGGCGGGCTAAAAGCCCGCAAATCGCGCTCGCTCTGGAGCGACGCCTGGCGGCAGTTCCGCAAGCACAAGATGGCGTTGACCGGTGTCGCCATCCTGTCGCTGATTATCCTCTCCTGCATCATCGGGCCGTTCATCTACACGAAGAACCCCCAGACGCTCAACGTCCTGTTGAGTCTCCAGGCCCCCTCCGCCTCCGCGCCGATGGGCTACGACGACCTCGGCCACGACATGCTGGCGCGCATCCTCTCCGGCGGGCGCAAGTCGCTGCTCGTCGGCCTGATGGCGGTGGTGGTGTCGATCACGGTCGGCACGCTGGTCGGGGCGCTGGCCGGGTTCTTCGGCAAGTGGGTCGACTCGCTCCTGATGCGGATCACCGACCTCTTCCTGGCGCTGCCGCAATTGCCGCTGCTGCTGCTGATCAGCTACCTCTACGTCGGCAAGCTCAAGGCGATCTTCGGCGTCGAGAACGGCATCCTCATCCTGATCGTCGCCGTGATCGGTTTCCTGAACTGGATGCCGGTCGCCCGATTGGTGCGCGCCTCGTTCCTCTCGCTGAAGGAGAAGGAGTTCGTCGAGGCGGCGCGCTGCATCGGCGCGACGACGCCGAGCCTGATCTTCAAGCATATCCTCCCGAACGTCCTCTCGCCGGTCATCGTGGCGGCGACCCTCGGCGTCGGCGCGGCGATCATCAGCGAGTCGTCCCTCTCCTTCCTTGGTCTCGGCTTCCCGCCGGATGTGCCGACCTGGGGCTCGATGCTGGCGGTCGGTAAGGACCAACTGCCATTCGCGCCGCACATCGCGATCTTCCCCGGCCTGATGATCTTCCTGGTCGTCCTCTCGATCAACTACATCGGCGACGGCCTGCGCGACGCCCTCGACCCGCGCTCGCGGATCTAAATAGGCGTTACCCAGTAAGGGATGCGACGAGGCCGGGGTCATATGACCCCGGCCTCGCTGTTATGTCGGGGGGGCTGGCGGCTGAAGCCGCGCCTGGCGGGCCTGCGGCCACGAAGCCGCCCTGCGGCGGCTGGGGACAACAAGGCGGGGCTTCACAGGACAGGCGCGGCTGATGGCGGTGGCGAACTTGATCGGGCTATCGGCGGACCTAACCGCCGCAGGGCGATTTCGTGGCCCGCAGGCCCTCAGGCGCGGTTTCAACCGTCTACAATAACCCGTTTAAGTCCGCCACCGCCATCAGCCGCCCGCCACCCTTATAACGTCTTCCCCGCTCCTTGGATGAAGCGAGGGATGAGGGCCGTCCTCCCTCACTCGCCGCCGATCGGGGCCGCCTCGGCGCGCAGGACTTTCTTGTCGAACTTGCCGACGGAGGTTTTCGGCAGCTCGGCGATGAAGCGGACCTCATCGGGGAGCCACCAGCGCGCGACCTTGTCGGCGAGGAAGTCGAGGATTTCCTGCTGCGTGACCTGGTCGCGATGCTCGGGCGCCGGCACGACGAAGGCGACCGGGCGCTCCTGCCACTTCGGGTGCGGCAGGGCGATCACCGTCGCTTCCAGCACCTTGGGGTGGGCCATGATCGCGTTCTCCAACTCGACCGAGGATATCCACTCACCGCCCGACTTGATCACATCCTTGGTGCGGTCCACGATCGACATGTAGCCGTCCGGGGTCATCGTGGCGACGTCGCCGGTGCGGAACCAGCCATCGTCGGTCAGCTTGCCCGGATCGGCGTCGTGGTAGTAGGCGCTGATGATCCAGGGGCCGCGCACCTGCACCTCGCCGAACGCGACCCCATCCCATGGCAGTTCGGCCCCGCTGTCGATGTCAGCGATCCGCAATTCCACTCCCGGGACTGGCGGGCCTTGGGTGCGGCGCATCACCTCCGCCTGCTCGGCGGAGTGCCAGGTGCGCGGGCGGGCGACGGTGCCGATCGGTGAGGTCTCGGTCATCCCCCAGGCGTGGACGACGCGCAGATCGTGCCGATCCATCCCCTCGATCAGCGCGGGTGGCACCGCCGAGCCGCCGCCGACGATCGTGTGGACCGTCGGCAGGGCGATCCCGGTCTGCTCGATCTGCCGCAGCAGCCCGATCCAGACCGTCGGCACCCCGGCCAGCAGGGTTGCATCCTCCTCCCGCGCCAGTTCCAGCAGCGCCGCGCCATCCCCCATCCAGCGATCGGGGAAGAGCAATTTCGCCCCGGCCATCCCGGCCCCGTAGGGGATCCCCCAGCTGTTGACGTGGAACATCGGGACGACCGGCAGGATCGTGTCGGTCTCGGACAGGCCGAGGGTGTCGCGCTGCAAGCCGGCCATCGCGTGGAGGAACTGCGAGCGGTGGCTGTAGACTACGCCCTTCGGGTTGCCGGTCGTGCCGGAGGTGTAGCACATGGCAGCGGCGTCGCGCTCGTCCAGCACGGGCCACGCGAATTCCTTCCCCGCGTCCGCCAGCAGCGCCTCGTAGTCGAGGAGGTCACCGAGGTTGTGCGGCGGGAGGTCGCCGCCATCGCTGAGGACGATGATCTTCTCGACGTGGGGGATTTGCCCCGCGATCCGATTGAGGATCGGCAGGATCGTCTGATCGACGAAGAGTACCTTATCCTCGGCGTCATTGATCACGAAGGCGAGTTGCTCGGGGAAGAGGCGGAGGTTGAGGGTGTGCAGCACCGCGCCCATGCAGGGGACGGCGTAATAGAGTTCCAGGTGCCGATAATTGTTCCAGGCGAGGGTGCCGATGCGGTCGCCCGGCCCGATCCCCAGCCCGGTCAGCACGTTCGCCAGGCGTTTCACCCGCGCGGCGCAGTCGCCGTAGGTGTAGCGGTGGACGCCATCCTCGCGCCGGGTGACGATCTCCTTCCGCGCGAAGAGTTTTTCGATTCGCCAGAAGATGTGCTGGAGCGTCAGGGGATAGTCCTGCATCAGGCCGCGCATCGCCCCCTCCTCTATCGCCATGGTCCGCGTCGTTGGCGAGCGATCGTTCAACACCGGCGGATCGTGGTGCTCGTTTTGCCCCGCGTGGTAATCGCACTCGTGGCACCGGAGCGACGCAAACTGGATGATAGTCCCGACGATACGCCGCGCGGGGCGGGGTGTCAATGGCCTGATTGATCGTTTGTCGGGTGGTTGCCCGGCGGAGGTTGAGCTTCGCTGCGCCGCCGCGCCCTTTGTTCTGCTCTGGCAACGCCCCCCGGCGCTACTCGGTGCCGCCCTCAACCGCGCCGAGGAAGACATCTTCGAGCGAGCGGCGGTGCGGGGTGACGCCATAGATCGCGACACCGGCGCGGGCGATCATCTCGACCAGGGCCGGGATCTCATCGAGCGTGTCCACCCGCACCCGGATTAGGTCGTGCTGGCCCTGCTCGCGCGACTCGATCGCGCCGAACTCCGCGATCCGGCGGAGCAACGCGTCGTCGTGTGCGCCGAGGAGCAGCTCGACGTCGAGCGTCTCGCGCAGGAGTTCATCGAGCGCCCCGTAGCGGACCACGCGCCCGCGATCGACGATCGCCACGCGGTCGCAGACCGACTCGACTTCGCTAAGGATGTGGGAGTTGAGGAAGACGGTCATCCCGCGACCTTTGAGGACGCGGATGATCTCACGCACCTCGCGCCGCCCGATCGGGTCGAGCGCGGAGGTCGGCTCGTCGAGGAAGATCAGCGCCGGGTCGTTGAGCAGCGCCTGGGCCAGCCCGATCCGCTGGAGCATCCCCTTCGAGTAGGTGCGGAGACGATCGCCGCCGCGCCCGGCGAGGCCGACCAGGTCGAGGACCTCCGGGATCCGTCGTCGCCGCTCGGCGCGCGACACGCCGCTCAGTTCGCCGTGGAAATCGAGGAATTCGGTCCCGCGCAGCCATTCGTGGAAGCGGAACTGCTCGGGCAGGAAGCCGATCCGGCGCTTCGCCGCCATCGCGCCGAGCGGGTGGCCGAGGAGCTTCGCCGTGCCGGCGGTGGGGAAGGCGAGGCCGAGGAGCATCTTCATCGTGGTGCTCTTGCCCGCGCCATTCGGCCCCAGAAAGCCGAAGACCTCGCCCTGCGGCACGGCGATCGTCACGTCGTGGACGGCGACCTTGCCGCCATACTCCTTGCGCAACCCGTGCGTCTCGATCGCCAGCGTCGCCGCCGTGCCGACCGCCGCACTCGTGGGTATCGGTTGGCTGATCGCCTGGCTCATCGCACCCTCCCAGCCCCTCGCGCGCCGGAGCAAGAACCCTATTCCGTCCCGGTGTGAGGGACGGCTTTGCCTATCCATAGACCCTGACGCCCGACCAGTGCGCGCGGTTGCGCGCGCGGTGAACGCGACTGCGGGCACGACTAGAGCCGTACCCGCAGATTATCAGCGGTCAAGGGCGCGTTGTCGCGCGGTCAGGGGGCTGTCGCGGCGATGTAGACTCGGAACGGCACCGACGCCGGCTGTCCCTTGGGCGGGTTGGCGAGGGTGACGGTCCCCTCGAAGACGTAGAGCGGGAGAAGGTAGTTCGTCTTGCCATCGGTGCCGGGAGCCCAGCCGATCGCCACTCGCGCCACGACCGCGTTGCCGGTGAAGACGGTGTTGGCGGGCAGATCCTGCGGGACCGTCTGATCGACTTCCAGATAGCCGCCGCCGGCCGCGACCTCGCTCCAGGCGACACTGAGTTCGCGCACCGTCACCTCGCGCGGCACGAGGTTCGTCGGCCAGCGGTGGTAGACCTCGCGCACGGCACCGTCGAGGCCGAGCTTGACCTGAATCATCGGGTCTTGCGGGATCAGGTTGCCAAGGGGCTGCGGGTGGAAGGTGACCCAGACCTGGCCCGTCGTGGGGCGCGTCACCCGGCCCGCATCGGCGTTCGCCGGCATGATCCCCACATCGGTCAGCCACTCCCGCGCGGCGGCGATCGCCGCCGGATCGGTCAGTTGGCTCGGGGCGGGGGTGGGCGAACCCCCCGGGCGCGTCACCGTCCCGCTGGGTCTGGGCGACGGGCCCGGGGTGGTGGTGGACGCTGGCGTCGGCGAGGCAACCGGCGTGGTGGCGGGCGCTGGCGTCGCCGTGACGGGATTCGCTGGTCCAGGCGTGAGGCCGGTGCGCGTCGGCAGGGACAGCGCCCCGACCGATGCCGAGGTGGCGGCCGGCGCGGTGTAGCTGATCGTCCCGAGGGTGTTGTTGATCAGCAGCGTGCCGGGGGTCGTGACCCTGAAGCCGCCGCCGACCTGTTCCACCGCGCCGGTCATCCCCAGCGCCGCTTTCAGGGTGTTCGCATCGACGATGGTGAAGGTGCGCCAGGTCGTCACCCAGGCTTGCGCGCCGGTCGGCGGGACCAGCGCGGTACCCTGCGTGAAGGTGAGATCGTAGCTGTAGGTCTTCGAGCCTGGACCGGGCAAGGTCGCTGCGGGCAGGCCGGGCGTCGGGGTCGGGGGCACTTGCGTCGGCGTCGATGTCGGGGCGACCCGCGTCGGGGTCGGGGTCGGCGGAGTGTTGGATGAGCCGCTGCCGGCGGGGGGGCGATACGGCGTCGGGGTCGGCGGAGTGTTGGATGAGCCGCTGCCGGCGGGGGGGCGATACGGCGTCGGGGTCGGCGCGACGGCACCGCCACCGGGGGCCGCGCGATTTGGCGGGGGGGTCACCGCACCGGCCCCCCCGCTGGAAGGGGCGCGGCTTGGCGTCGGTGTCGGCGTCGCCGGTTGGTTCGCCGCCGCGCTCGCCCGCGTCGGCGTCGGGACCACGGCCACTTCCGGCGGGGGAAGGGTGCCGCCGAGGCTGACCGCCATCGAACCGGCGATCCCGCGCGCCGCACGCCCCGGCCCGGCGCCGAGTGGCGCGGCCACGGCGGTCGGGCTGACGCGCGTGGTGGCCGACGGCGCGGCGGGAGCGACGCGGGTGACCGCCGGTCGCGTCGGCGTGGGCTGGGCGGAGGGCGGGGGCGTCTCGACGATCGCCACGAATTGCGTCGGCTCGGGCGTCATCTCGGTTACCGACTGCTCGGCGGGGCCGCGCCGCACGAGCGTCGTCCCGACGATGCCGACGCTGGCGAGCAGCAGCAGCAGCGCCAGGCCGAATGTCAGCATCGTCGAGCGCGGTAATCCGCCGAGATTTTCCAGGTAGCCGTTGCGGCTGCGTCGTCTGCGGGCTGCCACCGACGGTCCCCCCTATCACTCGTTCCGCACGCGCCGCGTATCCGGTTCCTTCGGATCCCACGATCACGCCGCTGGTGTGCGTTTCGACTCATCGGCGCGGTCGGGTCCGCGCACATGATCGTCGTCGTTGTCAAGTTTAGGTCTACCACGCGCCGGGAGGGCTGGTCAAGGGAGCCCGGCACCATTTATGCCATAAGTACCATGATTGGCGCGGTGCCGATTTCCGTAGGCATGGCGCGGAAGTGGGGAATTTCCCTATGGTATACTGACAGGGTCTATAACCGACTCTTGACGAGTATGGCAACCGACATTCGCGCGCTTCGCGACAGGTCATCATTGCGGCGCGGGCTGGCGGGTTGCGGGTGGAGTCTGCTGTCGTGATCATGAAATTTTTCCGGCGCGGGCAGCGCGATGAGAAATTGGAGCAGAGCCTTCAGAAGACCCGGCGGGGCGTCTTCAAGCAGGTGATCGAACTTTTCCAGCGCAGCGAGATCGACGACGACTTCTTCGACGATCTGGAGGCGCTGCTGATCGGGGCCGACATCGGCGCGGACACGACCGATCAGCTGATCGACGAACTGCGCGCGAAGATCCGCGAGCGCGGCCTGCACCAGCCGGCTGAGGCGCAGGAGATCCTGCGGGCCGACATGATCAGCCTCCTGAAGAAGGCGGTCCGTTACCGCCGCGTCAAGATCCTCCAGCGCGGCGTCCCCTATGTCATCCTGGTCGTCGGCGTCAACGGCGTCGGCAAGACGACGACGATCGCCAAGCTGGCGCGCTATCACCAGCAGCAGTTCAACCGCCAGGTGATCGTGGCGGCGGGCGACACGTTCCGGGCGGCGGCGATCGACCAGTTGCAGCTGTGGGGCGAGCGGATCAACGTGCCGGTGATCGCCCACCAGCCGGGGTCGGACCCCGGCGCGGTCGCGTTCGACGCGATGCAGGCGGCGCACAAGCGGGCCGCCGACGTGCTGATCATCGACACCGCCGGGCGGCTGCACACCAAGGATAACCTGATGCAGGAACTCGGCAAGATCCGGCGTGTCGTCCAGAAGACTGTGCCGGATGCGCCGCAAGAGGTCTTGCTGGTGATCGATGCCAACACCGGGCAGAACGGGCTGGCGCAGGCGGCGGCGTTCGCCAAGATGGTCGAGATCAGCGATGTGGCGCTGACGAAGCTCGACGGCACCTCGAAGGGCGGGATCGCCTTCTCGATCGTCAAGGCGCTCGGCGTGCCGATCTCCTACATCGGCACCGGCGAGAAGATGGACGATCTGACCCCATTCAGCGAAGAGTCGTTCGTCGATGGCCTCTTCTTCGAGAAGCACGAGGGCGAGATACCGGTATAAGTGCCGCGTTGCGAGTGCCGAGTGCCGAGTATTGAGGTTTTCACTCGGCACTCGGCACTCGCAACGCGGCACTGGAGTGAAGCTATGTTCGAGAGTTTGAGCGATCGTCTACAGGGCGTATTCCAGCGGATCGGCAATCGCGGGCGGTTGACGGAGAAGGATATCGACGAGGCGATGCGCGAGGTGCGCCGCGCCCTGATCGAGGCCGATGTCAACCTGGGCGTGGTCAAGGAGTTCATCGGCGCGGTCAAGGAGCGCTCGCTCGGCGCGGAGGTGTTGAAGAGCCTGACCCCCGGCCAGCAGGTGATCAAGATCGTCAACGAGGAGTTGGTCACGCTGCTCGGCTCGGAGCAGGTGCCGCTCGTCCACGCCAACCAGGCCCCGACGATCATCATGCTCGTCGGCTTGCAGGGGGCCGGGAAGACGACGCACGCGGCGAAGCTGGCCGTCCACCTGCGGAAGGGCGGGCAGACCCCCCTGCTAATCGCCGCCGATATTTATCGACCCGCCGCGATTAACCAGTTGCAGGCGCTCGGCAAGCAGATCAATCTGCCGGTCTACGACGAGGGGGTGGGCGAGACCCCGCCGAAGATCGTCGAGCGGGGCGTGCGGGTGGCGCGCGATAAGGGTAACGGGACGGTGATCATCGATACGGCGGGGCGCTTGCAGATCAACGAGGAGTTGATGCAGGAACTCGTCGATATTAAGGCGCTCGTCAAGCCGCACGAGATCCTGCTCGTCGCCGACGCGATGACCGGCCAGGAGGCGGTCAACGTCGCGCGCGAGTTCAACGAGCAGGTCGGCCTCACCGGCGTGATCATGACGAAGATGGACGGTGACGCCCGCGGCGGCGCGGCCCTCTCCATCCGGCGCGTCACCGGCGTGCCGATCAAGTTCCTCGGCACCGGCGAGAAGATCGACGCGCTGGAGGCGTACTACCCCGATCGGCTCGCCTCGCGCATCCTCGGCATGGGCGATGTGCTGAGCCTGATCGAGAAGGCGCAGTCGCAGTTCGATGAGAACGACGCGAAGGCGCTGGAAAAGAAGGTGCTGAGCGGCAAGTTCGACCTCGAAGATTTCCTCAGCCAGCTCCAGCAGGTGAAGCAGATGGGGCCGATCAATCAATTGCTGGAGATGATCCCCGGCCTGGGTGCCGCCGCCCGGAAGCAAGATGTGCAGGTCAACGATGACGACCTGAAGCAAATCGAGGCGATCATCCGCTCGATGACGACGGAGGAGCGGCGCAACCCGCAACTGATCAAGGGCGGGCGGCGCAAGCGGATCGCCAAGGGGAGTGGTCGGCAGATCCACGAGATTAACGAATTGCTCACTCAGTTCAAGCAGATGCAGAAGATGATGTCCGCGTTCGGCAAGGGCGGCTTCCCCGGCATGGGCGGTGGCGGCGGCGGTCGCGGTCGTTTCCCCGGCCTGCCGTTCTAAAGGGTCGTGAGTCGCGAGTCGCGAGTCGTGAGAATGGGGACGATGGAAACGCAGACTACTGCTGGCGAAACCGTGGCCCTCACGACCCACGACTCACGACTCACGACTCTGTCGCTGCGCCCCGATCCGGCGGCGCACTTGCGGCTGCTGGTGGTGCTGGCACACCCGGACGATGAGAGTTTCGGGATGGGCAGCACGCTGGCGCGCTATGCCGCCGAGGGGGTCACGGTCCACTATGCCTGCGCGACGCGCGGCGAGGCTGGCGAGGTCGATCCCGAGCTGTTGCGCAGTCACGCCGATCTGGGCGCGCTCCGCACGGCGGAACTGACCGGCGCGGCGCGCGCGCGGGCTGGCGGCGGTTCACTTCCTCGGCTATCGCGACTCCGGGATGCTGGGTTTGCCGGAGAACGAGCATCCCCAGGCGCTCGTTCGGGCTCCGGTCGCGCAGGTCGCCCGGCAACTCGTCGGGCTGATCCGCGCGATCCGACCGCAGGTGATCGTCACCTTCAACCCGTATGGCGGCTACGGGCATCCCGATCATATCCAGATCCACTGTGCAACCCTCGCCGCTTTCGGCGCGGCGGGCGACCCGGCGCGAGACCCGGACCTGGGTGCCGCCTGGGCGCCGCAGAAGCTCTACTTCCACACCTTCAGCGTCGCGATCCTCCGCTGGGTGCTGGTCGGCTTCCGCCTGTTCCGCAAAGACCCGCGCCGATTCGGGCAGAATGGCGACGTCGATCTCGTGCGCGTGGTCGAGCAGGCCGGGCGCGTCACCGCCCGGCTGGACAACCGCGCCTATGCAGCCGCGAAAGAGCGAGCGTCGGCCAGTCACCGCAGCCAGGGCGGCGGAACGGCGTTCTTCGCGCGCCTGCCGCGCCGGTTGCGTTACCGTTTCCTTGGCGATGAGGGGTTCGCCCGGATCGTGCCGCCCGCGCCTCGCGGCACGCCGCTCGAAACCGACCTCTTCACCCGTGTGAACGAGTCGTGAGGGGCGGTTCTCACCCCCGGCGGCGAGCGCGAATGTGACGCCCTCGCCCTGCACGCCAGTCCGATGAATCGCTGTAGCACTTGCCCCCACTATCCCGGCTCGCGAAAGGATCCCCGCGATGGCGACCACCGCTCCCGACCTCCGCCGCTACGCGCGACAGATGATTCACCCCGCCATCGGCGAAGCGGGGCAACGCGCGTTGGGCGGCGCGCGCGTTCTGATCGTCGGTTGTGGCGCGCTCGGCACGCACGTCGCCGACACGCTGACGCGCGCGGGTGTCGGATTCTTGCGGATCGTCGATCGTGACTTCGTCGACCTGCACAACCTCCAGCGCCAGGTTCTTTTCGATGAGGACGATCTCGCTCGCGGGCTGCCGAAAGCCCTGGCAGCGGCCGAGAAGTTGCGCCGGATCAATTCCGACGTCACCATCGAGCCGATCGTCGATGATGCCAATGCGGGGAACATCCAGGCACTGGTCGAAGGGATTGAGCTGATCGTGGATGGCACCGACAACTTCGAGACGCGCTATCTGCTCAACGATGTCGCCGCCCGCGCCGGCATACCGTGGGTCTATGGCGGAGTGCTGGCGACCTACGGGATGACCCTGACCATTCTGCCGGGCGAGACGGCCTGCCTGCGCTGCCTCTTCCCCGATCCCCCGCCACCCGGCGCGGCCCCGACCTGCGAGACCGCCGGTGTCCTCGCGCCCGCTGTCGCCCTGATCGCCGCGATCGAGGCGGCGGAGGCGATCAAGATCCTGGTCGGCGCGCGCGGGGCGGTCAATCGGGAGTTGCTGGCGATCGATATCTGGCGGCTCTCCGTCGATCGGCTCCCCGCCGCGCGTCAGGTCGCTTGTCCGACTTGCGGCGATGGCTCGCGCGAGTATCCCTTCTTGGACCTGGCCGGGGCCAGTCGCACCGTCGCCCTCTGCGGGCGCAACGCCGTGCAGATCACCCTCGCCGCGCCCGCCGCCCTGGCGTTGCCCGACCTCGCCGCGCGCCTGCGCCCGGCGGGCGAGGTGCGGCACAACGAGCATTTGCTGCGCTTCCGCCCGATCGAGGGCGGGCAGGAATTGGTTATCTTCCCCAACGGGCGAGCGATCGTCCACGGCACCGACGAGACGGCGCTCGCCCGGAGTCTGTATGCGCGCTACGTCGGTCTGTGACGAAGTACGAGCGAAGTACGAACTACGAACTACGCAGTACGCGCTGACCTGGCGCAGTGCCGCCCCTTACTTCGTACCTCGTACTTC
>CADCWN010000198.1 GCA_902806415.1 uncultured Thermomicrobiales bacterium
CGCCGGCACCACGCCGACGCGCATCGTGACGAGCTACGTGATCGCCAAGGGCGCGACGCTGACCACGCCCCAGCCGACCCAGCCGTCGCCCGCGCCGCCCCCGCCGACCCAGCCGCACCTGTTCCGCACCGACGCCACCCTCCCCGCCGCGCCCTACGAGGTGGCGCAGGCCATCATCGACTTCGCCCCCGGCGCGCAGGGCACGACGCACACGCACCCCGGCCTGGTGGTCGCCACCGTGCTGGAGGGCGCGCTGACCCACACCGCCGGCGGGGCGACGAGGGTCTACGCGGTCGGCGAGAGCTTCACCGAGACGCCGGGCGTGGCGGCGCAGGCGCGCAACGCCGGGGCGGTGCGCGCCACCATGCTGGTGACCTACCTGCTGCCCAAGGGCGCGGCGCCCTCCGCCCCGGTGACGACGCCCGCCCCGCCCGCGACGGGCAGCGGCGGCAACCTCCCCGGCCTGCCCAACACCGGCGCGGGCGGCGGCACCGACCTGCCGCTCGGCTGGCTCGTCCTCCTCGCGTGCGGGGCGCTCGCGGCCGGCGGTCGGCTCCTGCGGCACCGGGCGCGCCGGGCCTGAGCACCCGCGCGGCCCCCAAGACCGGCACGCCATGCCGGTGGGCATGGAGAACCGTGCGCCCAGCACGGTTCTCCAGCGCTGCCCGCGATATCCGCGCCGCTACTCGACAATAATCCTGCCACAATCACGAGCATTATGTGTAAACCAAGCTCTGAAGAGGCGTGGTGCAGGTGCGCGCGGAGCTCGTGCGCGACGCCAACAACGCCCCGACGCGCCGGATTGGCACGGTGTTGGACATCACCGAGCGCGCGCAGGCGACAGAGCGGCTCCGGGTCCAGGCGCGCGTCCACGAGTTGATTGCGCAGGGCGCGGCGCTCCCCCGGACACTCGAGGTCTTGACCGAGCTGATCGAGCGCGAACTCGGTGCCGCCCGCTGCTCTATCCTCCTGCTCGATCGGGATGGTGTCACCCTGCGCGATTGCACTGGCCCGCGCCTGCCGTCGGCCTACAGACGGGCGATCGACGGCGTTCGCGCCGGGCCGGACGTCGGCTCGTGCGGCACGGCGGTCCACCTGCGGGCTCCCGTGGTCGCCGCCGACATCGCCACCGACCCCCGCTGGGCCGCTTACCGCGACCTGGCGCTCGCGCACGGGCTGCGCGCCTGCTGGTCGCTGCCGATCCTCGCGGCGGACGGGCGGCAGGTCCTGGGCACCTTCGCCGTTTACCATGAGGCTCCCCACGCCCCCAGCCCACGAGAACAGTCGATGGTGGAGCAGCACCTGGCGCTCGTGGCGGTGGCGATCGAGCGCCAGCGGGACGAGGCGGCGCTGCGGGCGGGCGAGGAGCGGCTGCGCGCGGTGGTCTCCAGCCTCCCGGTGCTCCTCTTCGCCTACGATCGGGAGAGGATAATCACGCTCGCCGAAGGGCGCGGCCTGGCGGCGCTCAACAGCGCGCCAGGGATCGGGGTGGGTGAGCATTACCGCGCGCGCTACCGCGATGAGCCCGAGACGTGTGCGCGGATCGAGCGGGCGCTGGCGGGCGAGGCCGTCGCCGGGGAGATCGAATATGGTGGGCATCCCTACGAGATGCGGGTCACCCCCGTTCGCGACGCGGCGGGCGCGACCGTCGGGGCCACCGCCCTGCTGATCGATGTCACCGAGTGGCGGGCCGCCGAGGAAGCGCTGCGGCAAGGGGCGGCGAGCTTCGAGAGTCTGTTCCACGCGCGGGGAGAGGGCCTCGTCATCAGCGCAGGGGGGCGCATCGTCGCGGCGAATCAGGAGGCCACCGCCCTCCTCGGACACGCCGAGGGCGAGATGCTCGACTGGAGCGCGATGGAGTTCACCGCGCCGGAGTTCCGGGAGCTGGCCCGCGCGCATATCGCCGCCGGTTATGACCGTCCCTACGAGAGCGCGCTGCTGCACCGCGATGGGCTGTCGCTGCCGGTCGAGATCGTGGGGAGCACGATCAGCTATCGGGGCCGCCCGGCGCGGCTGACCGCCATACGCGACATCCGCGAGCGCCATGAGGCTGAGGCGGCACTGCGCAGCCGCGAGGCGATGCTCGCGCAGTCGCAGCGGCTCGCCCACTTGGGCAGCTGGGAGTACGACGCGGCCACCGGTACCCACAGCTGGTCGGACGAGCACTATCGCATCTTCGGCGTCGATCGCGCGACATTCGTCCCCACGCGCACCTCGATCCTGGCGCTGGCCCACCCGGATGATCGCGCCGCTGTCGAGCGAGCGATGGCCTGGACGCTCGCCGGCGAGGCGGACTTCGATCTCGAGTACCGTATCGTGCGCCCGAGTGGCGAGATTCGCACGATCCACGCCCAATGCGAGGTCATGCGGGACGCGACCGGGCGACCGCTCCGGCTGATCGGCACGGCCCTCGATATCACCGAGCGCGCGCGCCTGGAGGCGCAGCTGCAGCACCAGGCGTTCCACGACCCGCTGACGGGTCTGCCCAATCGCGCGCTCTTCCTCGACCGTCTCGGCCAGACGCTGGTGCGCGCCGAGCGCGCGGGCACACCCTGCGCGGTCCTCTTCCTCGATCTCGACCGCTTCAAGACCGTCAACGACAGCCTCGGCCACGCCGCCGGCGACCAACTCCTCGTCGCCGTCGCCGCCCCCCTGCGCGCCGGGTTACGCGCGGGCGACACGCTCGCCCGCTTCGGCGGGGACGAGTTCGCGGCCCTGCTGCCGGAGGTGGCGGGTGCGGGCGAGGCGCTGCGGGTCGCCGAGCGGCTGCACGCGGCCCTGCTGGCCCCGGTCATGGTGGAGGGGCGCGAGTTCGTCGCGACGGCGAGTGCGGGCTTGGCGCTGGGTACCGGCGTCGCGGATACTCCGGAAGACCTGCTGCGCTTCGCCGATGTGGCCCTCTACCGAGCCAAGGAGGCGGGGCGTGCCCGCACCGAGCTTTTCTCCCCCGGCATGAACATCGCGGCGCTGGAGCGCCTGGAGCTGGAGCACGACCTGCGCCGTGTCCTGGCGCGCGGGGAATTGGTCGTCCACTACCAGCCCAAGGTCGATCTGCGGACCGGCGTGATCGCCGGGCTGGAGGCGCTGGTGCGCTGGCAACACCCCGTGCGCGGGCTGGTCTCGCCCGGTACCTTCATCCCGCTGGCGGAGGAAACCGGGCTAATCGTGCCGTTGAGGCGCTGGGTGCTGGCCGAGGCGTGCCGCCAGCTGCGCGCCTGGCAAGAGCACTACCCGGCTGCGAACGCGCCGATCATGGCGGTCAATCTCTCGGCGCGCCAGTTCCGCCGCCCCGAGTTGGTGGCCGACGTGGCGGAGACCCTCGCCGCGACCGGCCTGGCGGCGAATCAGCTATTGCTGGAGGTGACCGAGACGGTCGCGATGTCACACCCGGAGGGGGCGATCGCCACCCTGACGGCGCTGCGGGGGCTGGGAGTGCGGCTGGCGATCGACGACTTCGGCACCGGCCATGCATCGCTGGCGTACCTCCAGCGGTTGCCGGTGGACACGCTGAAGATCGATCGGTCGTTCTTCCAAATCGACGCGCGCAACCTGGCGATCGTGCGGTCGGTGGCGGGTCTGGCGCACGGGCTTGGGCTGGAGGTGACTGCGGAGGGGCTGGAAACGGCCGAGCAGGTGGCTTGGGCGTGCGCTGCGGGCTGCGACTGGGGTCAGGGCTACCACTTCACTCCGCCCCGCCCCCCTGCCGAGATCGAAGCGCTCTGGGCGACCGGCCTGCGGTACGAGATCCCCGACGATACGGGCGGGGCGGTTTAGCGCTGCGCGTTGGCTGTGAGCGCCAGGCGCGGATCGTTGAGGATGACGGCGTCGATACTGCGCCGCCGATAGTCGAGCAGGGTCTCCACGGTCGTCTCGCCCACCCCGCCGCGCGTCGGGCTGCCGCACATCACCCAAACGGGCCTGTCCAGGTGCCGCGCCCACGGCAGCGCGGCATCATCGACCCACGGCGACCATAGGCGCGCGATGTCCGCCCCAACGTCCACCAGCGCCCGGACCTCTTCGAGGGTGCGCCCGAAGGCGAGGGTCACGAGTTGCGGCGCCGCCTCCTTGATCGCGCCCAATGCGGCGACGGAGCGCACGCCGATGATCGCACCCGATTCGGCATCCATCGCGCGCAGCAGGGTCAGCAGCCCCGCCGCCTCGTCTGGTGGGATCTTCAAGTCGAAGAGGATCGTGGCGCGACCGGCGACGAGTTGCAGGAGCTCTGCCGGTGTCGCGATCGTCTGCGGCACGCCGCGTTCGTCATGCCCGACCACCAATTCCCGCAGTTCCGCCAGGGTGCAGTCCGCGATCCGTGCGGGTCGATCGAGCAACCGGGTCAAGTGTTCGTCATGGAAGAGGACGAGCTCGCCGTCGCGGGTGGCGCGAATGTCGGTCTCGACGGTCGCGACGCCGAGATCGAGCGCCGCCTCGAACGCCGCCAGCGTATTCTCCGGGGCGAGCGCGGATGCGCCCCGATGGGCGACGATTCTGCGCTATGGTAGGGTCATCGGTCCTCCGGGGTGCGGTTCTTGGGTGGACTAGCCCGGCTACCGCGTGACGATTGCGGGTGGCGAGCGCCACACGCGGCCCCACCGACAAGCTACGCCGACACGCCTTGGGCGAGCACCGCGCTGCGCTCGGGAATGGTCGCTTGCAGCGCCCGCGTTGTCGCCAGCGCTTCCCCCGCGTGCGGCAGGAACGCGCCCCGAATTTCCAGGGTGATGATCGGCTCGTATGGGAACGGGTTGCGAAAAACTTCTGTGAGTGGGATCGCCCCCCAACCGGGCAGTAAGTGCAAGTCGCCCAGCCCGAGTGCGAGTGACTCATCCGGGTCCATATCCTCCGCCATCAGCGGTCGGCCGAGGTTGTCGGTGAGATGGATGTGGTTGACGAGCGGCGCGATGGCGCGCACCTGGGCAAGGAAGTCAAAGCCGTAGAAGCGGGACGACAGGAAGCCGTGCCCGGTGTCGAGGCAGATCCCCACCTGCGGATGGCCGATCCGCGCGACATGCTCGCCCAGCTCTTCGAGATCGAACGACGCCTGATGGCGGAGGCGCGTCTCGGTCGGGTGGACATTCTCCACGGCGATGCGGATCCCGTGCCGCCCAGCCTCGTCGCCGAGGGCGCGGAGCGCATCCCGCTCCGCGCCCAGCGCCAACGCCAGCGCGTCACTATCGGCGTAGGGGATCCCCGGCATCCCGCGATGGTAGACCAGCACCTCCGCGCCGATCGCCGCCGCGAGTGCCAGGTCCGCCGCCACGATCGCGCGCTGAGTCGGCCCCGCGACATCCATCAGGTTGCCCACCAGCGTCGAGGAGACGGCGCTGCCGTGGAGGGTGAGGCGCACGGGGCTGCCCTCCAGCGCCGCTCGCAGCGCGGTGAGGCGCTGCGGCTGGAGTTGGCCGCCGACGATGACCCCGAGGCTCTTGACGCTCCCGAGTTCGGCATGGCTGTAGCCCAACGTCGCCACCTCGGCGAGGAGCGGGCGGAGCGGCGCGAACGCCGCCTGCCCCCACGCCACCCCGCCCGTGCCGACCGCGATCCCGATCCCCGCCATGTCGCTATCCTCTCCCCGCCCGGCGTCGCCGCGCCTACAGCGTCTCGCGGACGGCCTTGTCCGCCTCGGCCTTCATCTTCTTCACCCCGGCATCGGGGGCGAGCTGCCCGAGCAGCACCTGATTGACCGCGTCGGCGACGATCTGGCCGCGCACCTGGGTCAGCGCGGGGCTGGGGGCGAGGATCCGCGCGTTCGGCGCGATCTCGCGCAACGCCTTCGCCGCCGGCACGTTCTTGGCGTAGAACTCCTTGAGGGCCGGACCCTCGGCGGCGGACTTGGTGCTGGGGAAGTAGCTCGTCGCGGCGACCCAACTCGCGAGCGGGGCCGGGGTACTCAGCCACTTCAGCCAGAGCCAGCCGGCCAACTTCTTCTCCGCGTCGGTCTTGGGGATGACGTTGACCGGGCCGTAGGTCTCCGTGACCGTGCCGCCCGCCGCCCCCTGCGGCGGCATCGCGACATCCCAGCGGAAATCTTTGACCAGGTTGGCGAACCCCACGGCGTTGCCGGAGCTGTCCATGAAGTAGGCCGACTTCTGGGCGACGAACAGGTCGCGCGCACTCTCCTTAGGGATGTCGAGCAGCTTCTCGTCGTAGAGCTGCTTCCACCAGGTCATGATCTCGACCGCCTCGGGGCGGTCGAAGTTCGTCGTTTTGCCATCAGCGGAGAGCCAGTCCACCCCGGCGGTCAGCATTGAGCTGATGAAGCGGTCGCCCGCCCCGCCGATGAACCATCCCGCCATCCCCGGATTCGCCTTGGCGATCGCGCGGACATGATCGGGGAACTCGCGCCAGGTTTTCGGCGGGCCGCTGAGGCCCGCCTTCTGGAGGGCATCGACATTCCAGTAGGTCGCGAAGGCGCTGAAGCCTTGCGGGAAGGCCATCATCTGGTTGTTGTAGATCGCCAGCTTGTGCCGATTGATCTGGCTGGGGAGGAAATCGGCACGTTGCTCCGCCGAGAACCCTTGCTGCGGGTCGCCGAGGTACGGCTCGAGGTCCACGATAATCTTGCTGTAGGCGTACTGCGTCACGTCATAGTCGTCGGCCATCAGCGCGCCGGGCAGCCCGCCACCGGCGGCGGCGGCGCGCACCTTCTTGTTGAGGTCGGCGATCGAGCCCTGCGCCCCCGGCGTCACCTTGATCTTGCCCTCGTATTGTTTGTTGAAATCGGCGGCGAGGGTCTCGAACGCCTTGGCGGCGTCACCGGTGCTGCGGTGCCAGTAGTCGATTTCGATCAATCGACCTGGCAGCGAGCCGACGGTACTCGCCGCTGTGCTGGCGGCGGGGGCGGCGCTGGCGGCGGGCACGGCGCTGGCAGCCGTTGAAGCGGCGGCGCTCGGTCGCGGCGTCGGTGCGGTGCTGACCGCGGCGCCGCCCGCTGGCACTGGGGTTGACGCCGTGGTTTGCGTCGTGGCCGTCCCGGTCCCGCAGGCGGCGAGTAGGGTCGCCCCGGCCAGGCCCAGCGAACCACCGAGGAAGCGGCGACGCGATACTGCAGCGGCCATGATCGTCACACTCCTGTCGATACGCGGGTCGTGCCCGCACTCAGCCTTTCAATCCGCCGGCGGTCACCCCTTCGATGAACCGCCGCTGTGCCACCAGATAGAGGAGGATGATCGGCACGGTGACGAGGAACGCCGCGGCCATCAGCAGGCCGTAGTCGGTGACGTTCTCATCCTGGAAGTAGGTCATCGCCACCTGCACCGGGCGGATACTCTCGCGTCGGGTCACGAGCAGCGGCCAGAGGAGCGCGTTCCAGCGACCGACGAAGCCGAGGAGGGCCACGGTGATCAGCGAAGGCGCGGTGAGCGGCAGCAAGATTCGCCACAGGTAGCCGAGGTTCGAGGTGCCGTCGAGTTGCGCCGCCTCCCAGTATTCGTTCGGCACGGTCAGGAACGTTTGCCGCAGCAGGAAGATCGGGAACGCCCCCGCGAGGCCCGGCAAGATCATCGCGGCGTAGGAGTCGTAGAGCCCCTGCCCGCAGTTGCCGAGGAGGTCGTTGCCACCGACCAACGGGATGTGGCGGATGGTGACGAAGTTCGGGATCAGGGTGATCTCATTCGGGATCATCGTCGTCGCCAGCACGAGCAGGAAGAGGAGGTCGCGCCCCCGGAAGCGCAGCCGCGCGAAGGCGTAGGCGGCGAGGACGCCGATCGCCAACTGCCCCGCCGTGCCGACGATCGCGGTGAAGGCCGAGTTCAGCAGGTAACGCCCGAGGGTGCTCGGTGGCCTCGTCCACGCCTCTAGATAGTTCTGGGGGTGCCATTCGCGCGGCAGGAAGGTGGGTGGGAAGAGGTTCGACTCCTGGATCGTCTTGAACGAGCCGAGGAGCATCCAGAGGAACGGGAAGGCGACGATCAGCGCCCCGCCGAATACCACAGCGCGACGAGGGCGTTCGCCAGCAGCTGCGGCGCGGTAGCGGCGATCCGTGCGCCGGAGCGGGTGGGCGCGCGCGAGGCGGTGATCCGCACGGGTGGCGCTCCTTACTGGTACTGCACGCGGCGACCGACGACGCGGAATTGCACGATCGTCAGGCCGAGCATGATGAAGAAGAGCAAAAAGGCGACAGCGGCGGCGTAGCCGACACTATTGGCCCGCTCGTAGAAGTTACGGAAGAGGTAGACGGTGATCGTGAGGGTGGAGTCGAGCGGGCCCCCCGCCTCGCCGCGCCCGATGCTGCTGCCACGCGTGAGGGTGTAGATCGGGGTGAACGCCTGGAAGGTGCCGATCGTGTTGTAGATCAGCAGGAAGAAGGTCGTCGGCATCAGCAGGGGCCAGGTGATCCGCCGCAGGATCGTCGCCCCGCTCGCGCCGTCGATCCGGGCAGCCTCGTAGAGTTCGCCGGGGATCGCCGTCAGCCCGGCGAGGTAGATGATGATGTTGAAGCCGAGGCTCGACCAGATCGTGTAGAGGATGATCACCACCAGGGCGGTGCTCGGCCCCGCGACGATGTCCGGCAGCCCCGGCAGCGTGCCGAGTCCGACCGCCTCGGTGACCCGTTTCAGGAAAGGGATCGGGTCGTCGAGCCAGCGCTGGGTGGGCAGCCCGATGGCCTGGAACAGGGCATTGACGACACCGGCTTGGGCGCTGAACATCCAGGCGAAGACGATGGCGATCGCCGCGCCGCCGGTGACGTGCGGCAGGAAGTAGATCGTGCGCAACGCCCCGCGACCGGGGATCTTGCGGAAGAGGAGGGTGGCGAGCCCGAAGGCGAGCAGGATCGTCACCGGCACAGTGCCGAGGACGTAGTAGATGGTGATGATCAGGCTGTGCAGCACCTCGCCGATCGCCAGCCCCCCGGTGTAATCCCGCGTGACGAAGCCCTCGACGAAGAGGCGACGGTAGTTGGCAAGCCCGACGAAGTCGAGCGGCCCCACATCCCATTTCCAGAGGCTGATCCAGAGATTGAAGAAAACCGGCCAGACCTCGAAGAGCACGAGGAGAGCGAGGGCCGGGAGAACGTAGAGGAGACCACCCCAGCCGCTGGTACGCCGGGCCTCGCGCCGCGCACGGGCGAGTGGGGGCAGTGCGCGGATATTCATGGGTGGCCCCTAAACCGTGATCGTCAGCTCATCATGGGCGACGAGATAGCCGTGCGTGGCGGCCTGACACACCAGTTCGAGGTGGATCGGATTGCTGTGATGGGCGATGTGTGTGGCATAGATCCGCGCGTCGTCCGCCAGGAGTCCCGCTTCGCGCAGTCGCGCGATCTCGCACCGAAATTGTTCGCCGTTCAAATGGCGGGGAGAGCCCTCCCCGAAGCCCAGGGTGTGATCCATGATCACGACATCGAGCCGCCGGCCCCACGCGCGCAGCGCCTGCCAGGTTGCCTCCGGCAGTGGCCCAGTATCGGTCGCGTAGAAGAGGCTACGCCCTTCGCGCTCGATGATATAGAGCAGCGGGACGATCGTCGGGTCATGGGCCGCCAGCACGGTGCTGACCTGGTACGGCCCGACAGCGAACGTCTGGAACGGCTCGATGGGGTACACGGCGAGGTTGAGCCGGGCGCATGCCTCGTCCATCCCCAGCGTCGCGAAGTGGCCCATATCGCGCGTGGCGAGATCGAGCGCGCCCTGCGTGCTGTAGAAATGGAGCAGCGGCGCGTCGTGGACGCCGCAGTATGGGCTGCGCGCTATGAAAAGCGCGGGATGGAGATGGTCTTGGTGTTCGTGGGTTTGCAGGCAATAGCAAACCTGCGCCAGCGAGATGCCGTGCATCTGCGCCGCCGCGAGCACGTCGGGACCGAGATCGATCAGCAGTTCGCCGTTGATCAGCAGCGAACTGCGCTTGCGGAGATTCGGACCGCCCAGTTCCTGCGCGCTGCGGCAATTGGCGCAGCCGCAGAATGGATCGGGATAACCCTCTGCCGCCGCCGTGCCGAGGAACTGCGCGCGCATCTCACCCCCATCAGTAAACCTGCTGCGCGTGTCAGCCTCCTACCCGCGCGCCAAGATAGTCGCCCCGGCAGGCGCACGGCTCTTTCCATTGTGGTCACTATACGGGGCGAAGATTAAGCCCGAATTAATATTGGGTAAACGCGAGGTTAAATGCTGGGGGTATGGGCATGGATGGGCGTGCCCGATTCAGCTGTCTTACTCCCTCAACCCGCCAACGGCACGCGCCCCACGATCCGATACGCTCCCCCCGCGTCGATGTCGCGGGCGACGAGGGCGAGTTCCGTGCCGAGCATTGGCGCGCGCAACAGCTCGGCATCCTCCCGCGCCAGCAGGGCCATGCCGCGCTCCCAGCGCGCGGCGTCGATCTCCTGCGCGAGGGTGAGGTGGGGCCAGGTTTGCTCACGGACCCGCTCGGCGCGGTCGGCGCGGTCGCCGGCGGGTCCGGTGGCGGCACGCTGGGCGGCGAGATAGAGTTCATGCCGGATGGTGGCGAGGGCGGGCGTGTCGGCGAGGGGCAGGAGCAGATGCTCGCGCGTATCGACCGGTTCGCGCACCATCAGTGGGAGCGCGCCCGAAGCACGCCACCGTTCGAGGATGGCGAGTAGGGCGTCTCGCGCGATCGGCGCTGGATCGGCGGGCGCATCCTGGATCGCCCAGACGAGGGTGATGTGCGCGGTCGGGTAGTCGAGCGCGCGGTTGTGACCGATCGCGACGGCGAGGCGCGCGCGCGCATCATCGTAGGCGCGGCGCTGACCTTCGGCGGGCAGGAGGTGGATGATGTAGCGCATCGCTAGTCCGCCAACGCGCCGACCGTCGACCGCCGCGCGCCCGCGAGGGCGGCGGCGAACGGGCCACCGGCGTAGCTCGTCACGCCGCGCAGGAACGTCGCCGCGACGATCGGCAGCCCGCCGTGTTCCTCGACCACGATCAGATCGGCGCGACGACCGGCGGTGATCGCGCCGCGATCGGCCATCCCGATCGCCTCGGCGGGGGCCGCGCTGACGAGGCGCGTGGCCGTCAGCAGATCGGCGAGCCCCTGCGCGACGATCAGGAAGACCGCCGCCAGCAGCGAGGAGGCGTGGTAATCGGCGACGAGGATGTCGACCAGCCCACGCGCCTGCAAGTCGAGCGCGCTGGCGTTGCCGCTGAGCGAGCGCCCTTGCAGGGCGTTCGGCGCGCCCATCGCGATCAGCATCCCGCGCGCGCGGGCATGTTCGGCGGCGGCGATGGTGATCGGGAACTCGGCGATCGTGCAGCCGATCTCGTGCATCAGTTCGACCCGTTCCGGTGTGTCGTCGTCGTGCGAACAGAGGATCATCCCGCGCCGCTTCGCCTGGGTCGCGACCGCCTCGATCGTCGCCAGCACGTCACCCTCGGTCTCGGCGGCGCGGCGCAGGCGCTCGGCGATGACCGCATCGACCTGTTCCTCGGTTGGGGTGCCGCCGATGAAGCTGCGCGCATAGGCGCGGTAGGCAACCATATCGTTGAATTGCCCTTGCCCCGGCACGTGGTCGTTGAGGGAGACGAACGGGATCGCGGCGAATTCCAGCGCGTCGAGGAGCGCGTCGAGCGCCCCCGTCGTCCGCACATCGAGACGGTGCAGCACCTGATTGTCGATCGCCGCGTGGGCCGAGCCGCGCAGGGCGGCGACCGAGCGCGCGACATTTTCGGCGTGATCGACCTTGCGCCCGATGTCGTCGCGGTCGGCGAAGTAGACGGCGTGGAATTCCGTCGTCACCCCGGCGGCGGCGAGTTTGCGGTCGAGGTGCAGGAGCGCGAACTCGCGATCGAAGGCCGCGCGCGGACGGGGCGCGATCTCCTTCTCCAGCGCGTCGTTGTGGAGATCGACGATCCCCGGCAGGAGCAGTCGCCCGCCGAGATCGAGCGCGCCTGGTCCCGCCGGATAGCCGCGCGCCGCGACCTCCGCGATCAGCCCATCCTCCACGACGACGGTGCCGCCGTCAATGACCCGATCGGGGGCGACGATCGTGGCGTTGGTTAGCAGCAACTGCTCGGCCATAGTGGTCCTTTCCGCAGGAGTGCGTTCGTCGTTCGCCGGGGCCGGGGACACGCCGATGTGCCCCCGGCCCGCTCGCGCGCCCGTCAATCTTCGATCGGTCGTCGGCGCGTCCCCATCCAGGTCGCCAGCAGCAGCGCGAGGAGCGCCGCCGCCAGGAGCCCGGCAGCCCAGCGCCGCTCCCTACCGCCAACGCCGGTGTTCGGCAGGCCCGGCATCTGCCCGCCCTCGTCGAGCCCCGACACGCGGACGATAATCATTTCGTTGTCATCCAGCAAGCCGGGGTTGCGCCCGGCGCTGAATGGATAGTTGTTGTCGTTGAGGATGAGCAGGCGACCGCCGCCGAGCGGCAGGACATCCTCGATCGTCTGGAAAGGGAAGCTGAACGTCTCGCCGAGGCCGAGGTCGCCCGCACGGGCGGGCAACGAGAGCCGGTTCGGATCGCCGATCGCCAGCAGATCAATGATCTGGCGCTTCTCCAGAAAGCCGTCGGCCCCGACACGCCGCACATCGAGCAGGAAGATCTGCTTGAACTTCGCCGCCGCACCCTGGTTGTTGTCGCGCTCGATCACCAGCCAGCGGTTGTCGTCGAGTTGGGTCAGGTCGCCGATCGCATGGGCCGGCTCCTCGACGCGATATTGCCTCGGCTGGCCGATGTAACGCTTGCTGGCGACATCGAAGGTGTAAATGAAGCGCCGTCGCTGGTCGGCGTCTTCCTTGAGCGCCTTCTCCAGCATCGGATACAGGGTGCGCCCGTCGCTCGATGCCGCCATCCCCTCGAAGCCGCCGCTCCCCGGCAGATTGGCCGTCTCGCCCTGCGTGATCGTCGCGTTTTCCGCCGCCTTCACGCCCAGCAGCGGAATCGGCGCTTCGAGCACCTTCCCGGTAGCGTCGGTGTGCAGCAACCAGGGGCCGAACTCGTCGCCGAACCAAAGGTCGCCCCGATCATCGAAGCGCACCGACTCGATGTCGAAGTCCGCGCCGGTCAGCAGCCGCTCGGCTGCAGTGTCGTTGGTCAGCTTGAAGGGGATGCGCTTGTCGGGATCGCGCAACCCGATGAACGACTCGACCGCGACCGCGCCGCTGCCACCGCTGGCCGTCTTGAAGTCGGGTCGAATCTTGTAGACGCGCAGCAGGAAATCGCCCGAGTTGGCCTTCGCGCCGAAGCCATTGTCGGGCATCGCCCAGTAGGCCCCGCCGCCCGCATCGAGGACCGCCGAGAACCCCTGTACCGGTTGCCCTTGGAACGGTGGCTTGCGTCCATTGGTCTGCTGCGTCGGATCGATCTGCCCCCCGGCGGGTGGCCCCGCCGCGAAGGTGTCGGCGGGCAGGACCGCCCGCCCTTCGAGCGTCGCCAGCGGGGCCGCCGGGACGACGCCGGTTGCCAGTGCCAACATCAAGACCAGGAACCCGCCGATCGCCAGGACTCGTCTCAGTGCCACGCCCTCTCTCCTTACGAGCGCCACCATCCCAAATTGGACGACATTCCTCCCGGTAGCGAGTCCCTCCCCAAGGTTCCCGCATCGACACTCCTGGCCCCGCCGGGCAGTGCCGCCCCTATCCCGGAATGTGCTCGTCAGGCCACTGTCGCCGGTTCCGCGACCGTTAACCCCGTTGCCAATCCTTCGCCCGCGAGCCGACCGTCGCGGATGTGCAGGTAGCGGTCGGCGAGGCGGCGGAGGACGGCGAGATCGTGGAAGGTGCCGATGATCGTCGTCCCCGCCGCGTGTGTCTCGCGCAGCAGCCCCAGCACCGTCTCCTGATTCGTCGCGTCAAGCGCCGAGGTCGGTTCATCGAGCAGCAGCAGGCGCGGCGGGGCGATCAGCGCGCGGGCGATGTTGACGCGCTGCTGCTCCCCCCCGGAGAAGAGGACCGGGTAGCCGTCCAGCAAATCCTCAGGCAGAGAGAGACGGCGTAGCAGTGTCGCCGCCCAGTCGCGCGCCTCGTCACGCCCGGTGCCACG
This sequence comes from uncultured Thermomicrobiales bacterium, assembly GCA_902806415.1. Taxonomy (GTDB): domain Bacteria; phylum Chloroflexota; class Chloroflexia; order Thermomicrobiales; family CADCWN01; genus CADCWN01. The sequence goes on from CADCWN010000198.1 coordinate 13,931, forward strand.
CCCGATCAGCGGGCGGGCGACGAGATCGATCGCCGTGACGCGCGGGGCCGGGCGGAGGAACTGTGACACGTAGCCGATCTCGGCCCCGCGCAGGGCGAGGATCGCATCGTCGTCGGCGCGCGCCAGGTCCAGCGCCGCGCCATCCGCGCCGTTGTAGCAGATTGTCCCACCCGTCGGGAGATAGGTTCGGTAGAGGCACTTCAGCAGGCTCGACTTGCCGCCGCCGCTCGGCCCGAGGACGCCGACGAACGCTCCCCGCTCGATCGCGAACGAGAGGCCGCGCAGCGCGACAACCCGCTTCCCGCCGAGGACATGGAGCACGAACTCTTTGCGCAGGTCGGTCACGGTGAGCAGGGGTGGTGCGGTCATAGAAGCTCCTGATGAGTGGGCGAGTGGGCCAGTGGGCCAGTGGACCAGTATGGGTCGGGAGAGCGCGTTGACTTCTGCTTGTCTCCGTCTCTCATTGGCCCACTGGCCCACTGCCGTTATACATTCGCCGAACTAACCAGCAGCTGCGTATACGGGTGCTGCGGGTCTTCGAGGATCTGGTCGGTGAGACCGGCCTCGGCGATGCGGCCGTCCTTCATCACGATCGTCCGCTCGGCGAGGAGACGGATGACGCCGAGGTCGTGGGAGACGATGATCATCGCGATCCCGGACGCCGCCTGGATCTCGCGGATGAGGTCGAGGACCCCCGCCTGGACCGAGACATCGAGCCCGGTCGTCAACTCATCGAGCAGCAGGAGGGAGGGGCCGTTGGCGAGGGCCTTGGCGATCTGCACCCGCTGCTGCATCCCGCCGGAGAAGAAGGCCGGCAGATCGTCCATCCGCGAGGGCGGCACCTCCATCCGCCCGAGGAGCGAGCCCGCGCGCTCGCGGATGTCCGCGACACGTCGCCACTCGGTCGCCATCAGCCGCTCGGCGACGTTCCCCCCGGCGGAGATGCGCAAGTTCAGCCCCTTGTGCGGGTGCTGATAGACGATCCCCATCTGGAAATTGCGCAGGGTGCGGCGCTCGCCCGGCGCGATGTCGAAGATGTCGCGCCGCCCATCCTCGAACGAGCGCAGATAGGCCCGGCCCGCCGCCGGCGCGGTGTCGCCGTAGAGGCAGGCAAGGACCGTGCTCTTCCCCGAGCCCGACTCCCCGACGATCCCGAGGGTTTGCCCCGGGGCCAGCGCGAAGCCGATCTCGGCGCAGGCGACGAGCGTGCCGCAGTTAGGGCACTCGTTCGTGCCGTGTTCCGGCCCGGTCAGCTCGTAGCAGCGGTCGCAGCCGCGCCCGTAGCGTTTCGCCAAGCCCTCGACCTTTAATAGCGCGTCGGGTGAGCGCGGAACGCGGAACGCGGAACGCGGAAGTTGTCCGTTGGTAGCGTCGGTCGGCGGCATATCGGGACCCCTCATTCCGCGTTCCGCGTTTCGCGTTCCGCGCTCACCCGTTCGTCGCAATGCGCTGTATCGGAGCAGGCGTAGAGCCGCCCGCCGCCATTGACGATGATTTCGTCCAGGTAGGTGTCGGTCGCGCCGCAGCGGGCGCAACGCTTGCCGCTGAAATCCTCGACGCGGAACGGATAATCCTCGAAGTCCAGCGGCACCACGTTCGTGTGCGGCGGCACGGCGTAGATCCGCTTCTCGCGCCCCGCGCCGAGCAGCGTCAGCGAGGCCGACTGGTGCAGCTTGTCGATATCCCAGCGCGGGATCGGGCTTGGCGACATGATGTAGCGCCCGTTGACCATGACCGGGTAGCCGGAGGCGCGGCTGATCTCGCCGTTGGTGATCACATCCTCGTAGAGGTGGACCCACACCCGCGTATAGTCGGCCTCGGCGTGCAATTGGCGGGTCACGCTCTCGCGCGGCTCGACCATCCGCAGCGGCTCCGGCAGCGGCACTTGCAGGACCATGATCTGGTCGGCGCGCAGCGACTCCTCCGGGAAGCGGTGGCGCGACTGGATGATCGTCGCCTCGGCGGTGCTGTAGGTCGTGGCGACCCCGGGGGCGGTCCGCTCGACGAGGCGGCGAATGTTGACCGCGTTCACGCCCGCGTCGGTCCCCTGATCGATCACCTTCAGGGTGTCGCCCGGCCCGAGTGTCGCGAGGGTCACTTGCAGCCCGCCACTCCCCCAGCCGCGGGCGATCGGCATCTCGCGCGCGCCGAACGGCACCTGATAGCCGGGGATCGCGACCGCCTTCAAGAGCGCACGGCGGATCTCCCGCTTCGAGACCTCGTCGAGGAAGGCATAGTTATACGCCTCCGGTGCGCCCGCCAGAGCCGACAAACGCGGAGCGCGGAACGCGGAACGCGGAATTTGGGGGTCTCGTTGCTGATCGATGACCATGCGTGCTCCTCTATTCCGCGTTCCGCGTTCCGCGCTCCGCGCTCAGTTGTGCCAGGCGGCGGAAACGCACGCGATCCAGGGCCGACTGGAAGGTGACATAGTGTGGTAGCTTGAGGTGCTCGACGAAGCCGCTCGATTCGAGCGCGTCGCAGTGCGAGAGGACGAACTCTTCGTCGGCGGCGGGGCCGCTGTTGCTGGGGATGTTCATGCTGGCGTCGATGATCGACATCGCGATCGCCTTGCGCTCGTTGCGCCCGAAGGCGAGGCCGTAGCCGAGGTCGAAGCGCTCGCTCGACTCCCCCTCGCCCCCGACGATCGTCGCGCCGCCGACACCACCCGCCGTGTGATTGATCATCTCGACCTCGACGAGGCTGACCGCGCCGAGGACCACCGGGTCGTGCGTCAGCGGGTGGCGGATCTGGAGCGGCAGTTCGCCGGAGCGCAACTCGGCGATCGTCGGGTGGGCCGCGCCGAGGCCGCGCTGCGCGCTGTAGCCGATCGCGACCATGAACCCGGTCTCGCCGCGCGCCAGCGCCTGGAGGCGAGCCGAGCGCGGCGCGGGGAAACGGAGGGCGTCGCGGGTGATGTCTGCGGGCTCGGTCGGGTCGTCGGTCGTCTGCCGGACCAGCCCCTCCTCGCGCAGCGCATCGACCACGCTCGGGAAGACGGGCCACCCCTCCCCGCCGATTGCTGTCGCTGGCGGTGCCGCCGCGCGGGCCTTCGCCGCGAAGCGCCCATCCACATCGAGGAGGCGCTGAGTGTAGTCGCGCGTGCGCCCGAGCACCTGACCGCCCGGAATATCCTTGAAGGTGGAGGAGATGCGCCGCAGGACGCGCATCCGCCGCCCGTCGGACGGCAGGGTGTAGCCGATCCGCGGCAGGGTCGAGCGATAGGCGCGCAGGAGGAACGCCGCCTCGATCGGGTCGCCCTCCGCCTGCGCGATCGCCAGCGCCGCCAGCTCGGGCGCGTATAGGCCGCCCTCGCCCATCACCTGGTCGATCAGCAGCCGCGCGCCGCGCCCGACCTGCGCCGCGTTCAACCGACCGTCCCCCGCGCTGATCAGTGCCTCGGCCGCCAGGATCGCGTCGAGCCCGCCCTTGACCGCGGTATAGCCCATCGTGTCCCCTCCCCATAGTGCTCGGGTTTAGCGCGCCGCGATCTGTGTCGTGCGTGGCAGGCAGACCATGCGCCCCGTCGGATCGACCAGCAGCAGATCGACCCCGCGCGGCACCTCCGCATTCGCCGCGCGGCGCTCCGCCAGGTTCTCCGCGCTGAGGCCGACCAGCGTGAGTGTCCGGTCGTCGGGGATACCAGGCCCGGTCAGGCTTGCCGCCACGCCGTCGCCCGTCTCGAAATCTTCGACCAGCAGGAGCAGCGTCGCGCCCTCATCGGGGAAGGCGAGGCTGCCGCGCTTCATGCTGGCGAGGACGCCGTGCGCGAGCGGGCCGCGCGCGAAGACGTAGTCGGCCTCGTCGATGCCGACGAGGCGGCCACCGGTCGTCGCGGCGAGGTAGCGGGCGAACTCCTCCGCCCCTTCGCCCAGGCTCGGCACGATGGCGAAGGTCACCTCGTGATCGAGCAGGGTCAGCGCGACGGCCGCCAGCGCCCGCCCCCCCGGCAGGGGGCAGCGCGGATCGGTCGCCGGTAGTGTCCTCACGCTGCCGGGGCGGGCCATCGCGTCGAGGACGACGCGGAAGGTCGCCTGGCTATCGGCAACCGGCTCGAAAGGTTTGCTCGGGGCGGCGGTGGCGCTCATCGTTCCTCTCCCATCGATACGGTCGCCGCTCGACCATGCACGGTTCCTCCCGCTGATGTCGTGGCCGCTCAGCCGTAGGTGGCGAGAAAGCGGTCGAGGTCGTTCATCTCGGGCCAGCGCGCCTCCAGGGTGGCACGGTCCCAGTCCCACCAGGCGATCCGCAGCAGCGCCTCCGCGACCTCGGGCGAGAACCGCCCGCGCAGCGGCTTCGCGGGGACGCCCACGACGATCGTGTACGCCGGCACGTCTTTCGTCACCACCGCCCCGGCCCCGACGACCGCGCCCGTGCCGATCGTGACCCCCGGCAGCACGATCGCGCCGTGCCCGATCCAGACATCATGGCCGACCGTCACGCGGTGCGCGCGTCGCCAATCGAAGAAACTGTCGTCATCCCGCTCGGCGAAGCCGTAGTCTCTCAGGCGGTAGGTCGCGTGGTGCTGCGTGACCCGCCACATCGGGTGGTTGCCGGGGTTGAGGCGGACGTGCGAGGCGATCGAGCAGAACTTGCCGACGGTGCTGTAGATGATCTGCGCGTCCCCGGCGGTGTAGGTGTAGTCGCCGAGGCTCGATTCGTGCAGGCTCGTCTGCGGGCCGAGGTGGACCCAGCCACCGAGCATCGCCTCGTGGATCTGCGCCGTCTCGTGGATCAGGTATGGTTCGCCCGCCGCCGTCCTGAATTCGCGGTAGCCCGCCTTGGTCATCCCTCTCTCCAACACCGTGCCGCATCAGTGCCCCGCTCAGCGCATCTCGTCAAAGGCGACGCGCGTCGGGGCGACCTCGCCCCAGGCGGCGAGTTGGCGCGCGCGCTCGGCCTCGTCCAGTGTGGCGAGCCCCGCCAGAATGGCCGGGGTCAGCGGGTGCGCAGCCTCGACGGCGGCATCCAGCACGGCGGCGGCGAGTGTCAGCTCCGGCTCGCGCCCGAGCCGCATCGCGTAGCCCTGATGCGCCCCGAGCGCGATCTGCGCCTCGGTCACCAGCACTTCTCCGGCGTTGAAAACGGTCCCGTTGACCGGCTCGTGCAGGCGCAGCATCATCATCCCGACGCGCGGCGGCGTGACGACCGTCACCGCGTCGCCCGAGTCGGCCAGCACTTGCTCGGCCAGGATCAGCAAATCGTCCGAACCGGTCCCCGCCTGGGCCATGATGCTGAAACGGCGATTGCGATCGAACCCGGTCATCAAGCCCTCCGAACGCGGCAAGCAATGATTCGGCGCGAGCTGACTCGCGGAGGGCTTGCCCGCCCCACACCCCGACTATAGCGGGGTTGGCCTGACTTGTCGCCAGCCAATTGGTTGGTGTAAAATCCGGCCAATTCGCGATGTGGCCCGTTCGGAAGGGTGGGGCTATGGCCAGGATGCGCGATCAGTCGGCGACGATCCGGGCGTCGAGCGTCCGCTATCGCGAGATCGTCGCCGATTTCGCGGCGCGGATACACCGGGGGGATCTGCCGCCCGGCACGCGGCTGCCGCCGGAACGCCAACTGGCCCTGCAACTCGGCGTCCATCGCAGTACCGTCACCGTCGCCTACGATGAGCTGGCGGCCGATGGGCTGGTCGATCGACGACGCGGCAGCGGCACGACCGTGCGCGGCGACCTGTGGGGGGTCGCGCCGGATTGGGCGCGCTACCTGGCCGAGGGCACCTTCGGGCCGACCGCGCCGTTCTCCGAGCGGATTGGGGCGGCGCGGCGGATCCCCGGCGTGATCGATCTCGTCGAGGGGATGATCGGCCCCGATCTCTTCCCGCGCGCGGCGCTGGACCGGGCGGCGCGCGCGCTCTCCTTCCCCGCTGAGATGCCCTATCCCGACCCGCGCGGCGAGCCTCGCCTGCGCGCGATTATCGCCCGGCAGTACGCCGAGGACCACGGCCTCGATCTCGATCCCGAGCGGATCCTGATCACCACCGGCGGGCAGCAGGCGGTCTACCTGATCGCGCGGGCGCTCCTGCGCCCGGGCGATGCAATCGGGATCGAGCAGCCGTCCTACTACTATTCGCTGCCGTTCTTCCAGGCGATCGGCGCGCGGTTGGTGCCGCTGCCGGTCGATGAATTGGGGGTGCAGCCGGGGGCACTGGCGGCGGCGTACAATCGCTATCGCCTGCGCCTCATCCTGGTGACGCCGACCTACCAGAACCCGACGACGACGACCCTGCCGATCGAACGCCGCCAGGAGTTGCTGGCGCTCTGCCGCGAATTGAACCTGCCGATCGTGGAGGATGACGGCTATCGCCAACTCGCGCTCGACGGCCCGCCGCCCGCCTCGCTGCTGGCGCTCGATCGGGAGAGCCGCGTGATCCATCTCTCCACCCTCTCGAAGACGATCGCGCCCGGCATCCGCATCGGCTGGACGGTCGCGCCCGGTCCGGTGATCGTGCGCCTGGCGGAAATCCGGCGGCAGATCGATTTCGGGATGAGCCCGATCGCGCAGTGGGTCGTCGCCGACCTCCTCGATCGGTCGGATTGGGCCACGCACCTCGTGCGCTTGCGCGCCGCCCTGCGCGCGCGGCGGGATCGATTCGCGTCCGACCTCGCCGACCAGTTCGGCCCGGCATTGCGCTTCACCCTCCCGGCTGGTGGTCTGCATCTCTGGGCGCATTGGGACGGTCCGGGCGACGATCGCCGCCGACTGGAGGCCGCGATTGCCGCCGGGGTCACCTTCGCGCCAGGTCGGCTCTACGGCGCGGAAGAGGGCTGGTTGCGCCTGGGCTACTCGCGGGCGGATGGGGTCGAGGCCGCCGAGGCGATCCGCCGCCTCCACCGCGCGTTGATCGCGCTGGGGTGAGGCGGCGGATGCCAACTGCTACCCCCAGCGCGGACCCCGCGCTACCGCAACCCCTTGATGTCGATACCGATCGCCGCCGGGATCTTGCGGAGTTCATCGTAGGAACTGTCTTCGCCCTTGCGCACCTTGATCGTGCCGACGCCGAGGCCGGCGGTGACCAGCTTCCAGACGCTGCTATCCTTCGGGAGGGTATTGGCCGAGAGGAAGAGTTCGAGGAGCACGTCCTTGTCACCCTGGGGGAGGTTGCCGCGGTAGGAGATCGGACTGCCGGGGATATCGAACGAGGTGTCGATGATCTTGACCTTGCTGGCGTCGATCGTCCCCGCCGCCTGCCCCGAGGCGAAGATGTCGCTGGCGATGCAGGCGGCGTCCACCCGCTTGTTGGCGACCGCCTGGTAGGCACCGGGATGCGTCCCGGCGAAGCTCGATCTGTAATCGACGTTCGACTTCATCCCGGTCTTGGAGAGGATGGTGTAGTTGGGCACGAGGTGACCCGAGGTCGAGGCGGGATCGACGTAGGCGAAGCTCTTGCCCCGGATGTCCTCCAGTTTGGTGATCGGGCTGTCCGCCGGGGCGATGATCAGGCTGGTGTACGTCGCGAGATTGCCATCCTTGTTCTCGCCCTGGAGGAGACATTCGGCCTTCGCCTCCGCCGCAGCCAGAATGTAGGAGAAGGGGCCGTAGTAGGCCACATCAACCTTGTTACTCCGCATCGCCTCGATCACCGCCGTGTAGGAGGTGCCGACCGCGCCGGTCACCTCGACGCCCAGGGCCTCGCGCATGTAGGCAAGCAAATCCTTGTTATCGGAGAGGGTCTTGGCCGCGTCCTCGGCTGGCACGAAGGCGAAGTTGATCTTCTTCAGGCTGATCCGCCCGGTCAAATTCGGGGCCTTCACCGGGCCACTCACCTGGGCGGCGGCGGTTCCTTCGGCGAGGCCGGTCGCGCCGGTCGGTACCGGTACCGGCGTGCGCGTCGTTGCGGCTACGGCAGAAGGGCTGCCCGCCGCGCGGCTCGCCGTGGCGATCGCGCCGGTCGGGGTGGTCGCCGGGGCGACGCTCGCCGCCGTTGTCGGCGCGACCGGCGCGGCGGTTGTTGCCGCCCGCGTCGGCGCGGTCGTCGCCGCGCTCACCGCCGTGCGACCGGTCGCGCCGGTGCCCCCGCCGGTCGCCGCGCCGGTCGTCGGTGCCGCCGGTGCCGCCGTCGGGGTCACCTCCGCGCCGCAGGCGGCCAGGAAGGTTGCCACCGCGATACCGGCCGCGCCGCCGAGGATCGCGCGGCGGGTCAAGAGCCGTGCCATGCCGATCTGTGTCCCCTTCATCTGCTGGTCCCCTCCATCACATACGCACACACGGTGGACGATTCGCTGCACAGGTCATATCGATAGCTCCGCGCCCCCACGCGCCGGAGTCGTGGCTACTCGCACTACGCCAACCGTCCGCGCACCCAGGCGCTGACACGATCGGCCACGGTGACCAGGAGGATGATAATGATGGCGTGGACGAGGAATTGGCGATATTGGAAGAGGTTGAGCTCGGTGGTGATCTCGAAGCCGAGCCCGCCGCCGCCGACCGCGCCGACGATGAACGAGGCGCGGATGTTGTGCTCCCAGAAGAGGAGCGTGTACGAGACCATGCTGACGAGCGCCTGGGGCAAGACGCCGAAGGCGATCTTCTGCACCTGCGTCGCGCCGACCGCCTCCATCGCCTCGACCGGCTTGGGATCGATCGACTCGATCGATTCGGCGAAGACCTTGGAGAGTGAGCCGACCGACCCGGCGACGAGTGCCAGGGTCCCGGCGAAGGTGCCGAGCCCGACCGCCGAGACGAAGATCAGCGCCCAGATCAACTCGGGGATCGAGCGCAGCACATTGAGGACCGCGCGGACCGACTGGTAGATCGCCGGGTGCGAGAGATTGCGCGCGGCGATCAGCGAGAGCGGGAAGGCGAGCAGTGTCGCGACCGCCGTGCCGGTGATCGCGATCTGAATCGTCGCGATCGTCGGCTCGATCACCCGCTGCCGATCGAGGAAGAAGCCCCAGTCCGGCGGGAACATCCGGCGGATGAAGTCGGCCATGTTCGGCGCGCTGGCCACCAGTTCCACCGGGCTGGCTTTCGTCCCGACCCAGGCCCAGCCGACGACGATCAGCACGACGAACGTGGTGAGTGTCCCCTGCCAACCGACGCGCGGCGTGCCGCTGGCGAACGGGTGCGCGGCGATCCGTTCGGCGATCGGGGTTGGCCGACCTGCGGCGCTAGTGGATGGCGTCGCCAATCGTGGCCTCCTTCTGCGGCTGCGGCTGCGGTCGCTCCGCGCGCTCATTCACTTGCCCGGCCATCGAATGAGAGTCGCGGCGGTAGATCGCCCGCTGGATCGCCGGGGTGAGTTGCGAAGGGAGGCCATCGAACTCCACCAGCCCCTCGGCGATGCCGATCATCCGGTCGGCATACTCCTTCGCCAGGTCGACGTCGTGGATATTGATCAGGACCAGCAACCCTTCCTCGGTCGCCGCCTTGCGGAGGAAGCCCATCACCTCGCGCGCCAGCTCGGGGTCGAGGCTGGCGACCGGCTCGTCGGCCAGGATGACCCACGGCTCCTGCGCCAGCGCCCGCGCCAGCGAGACGCGTTGCTTCTCGCCGCCGGAGAGGCGATCGGCCCGCTGCTCCGCCTTGTGCAGCAGTTGCACCCGGTCGAGGCAGGCGAGCGCGATCTCGCGGTCGCGGCGCGGGAAGAAGCCGAAGGCGGAGGGCCAGGGGGACATCTGCCCGAGCCGCCCCGAGATCGCGTTGCGGAAGGCGGTCGAGCGCCCGACGAGGTTGTATTCCTGGTAGACGAAGCCGATCCGGCGACGGAGGGCCAGGCGTTCGCGTGGTGTGGCCTCGGTGATCCCGACCCCATTGACGGCGATCCGCCCGCTCGTCACCGGCAAGAGGCCGTTGAGGCAGCGCAGCAATGTCGATTTCCCCGCGCCGCTGCGCCCGATGATCGCCACCATCTGCCCGCCCGGCACCGTGAAGGTGACATCCTTCAGCGCCTCGTGCCCGTTGGGATAGACCTTGCGGAGTTCGCGCAATAGCAAGGAATAGCAAGGAAAATCGCTTGGCTGCATCCCTGGAAACTACGCACGGCATCTGGTAGGCAGTAGCCTGAAAGGGGGCCAGCGTGGACGTGTCCAAGGCAATCGAGAGGTACCTACGCCACCACCGCGCGGAGGGCAGCACGGCGAAGACGCTGCAATGGCACATTACCTCACTCGGCCAATACGCGGCCTTCATCGGTGAGGAGGTCAGCGACGTGGAGGACTTGGCAGCGGACAACTTGCGTGCCTTCATCACGCACCTACAGGACAGGGGGCTAGCACAGTCTAGTGTGGCTACTAGGACACGGAGCGTGAAGGCGTGGGGGAAATGGTTGGTAGCGGAGGAATACCTTACCCGTGACCCGTTCGCGCGGGTGAAGCAGCCACGGGTGGACGACACGCCGAAACCAACATTCACGCCTGAGGAAGTCGATAGGCTGCTTGTGGCCTGTCGCAGCGAGACGACGCGCACAGGGCTGCGCGACATTGCCATGCTGGTGCTGCTGTTCTCCACCGGCCTGCGCGCCTCAGAGGTGGTGGGGCTGCGCGTTGGGGACATTGATTGGGACAAGGGGGTCATCACGGTGCAGCGTGGGAAGGGTGGGAAGCTGCGCGTGGTGCCATTGGGACGGAAGGTGGAACGGTTGTTGGCGAAGTACCTGGACAGCCCACGGCGCAAGCCGAAGCCGGGGGTGTGCAGCTGTTTGTCAGCTACTACGGGGAAGCTTTCACGTATGACGCACTATACCAAGCGGTCAAGGCACGCGGGGAAACGGCGGGAGTGGAAGTCAATCCGCACAAGTTTCGCCATTCCTGCGCCATTCAGTACCTCCGCAATGGTGGCAGACTGGAAACGCTGCGGACCATGCTGGGGCATACGTCTCTGCGAATGACACTGCACTACGCGCGCATTGCCGCCGTGGATTTGACGGAGGCGCACGAAACGGCAGACCCGGCACGCAGCCTAAAGGTGCGGATATAGCCATTGCTGGCTTCTCGTTCGCCACAGGCCACTACAGCGCATCTAGGCAGGCTTTCTCGGGGTGGGTATCGGTACCCAGCCCCTAATTTTTTACTAGAAACTGTGCGAGAAGGGGTAACGAGCACCGAAAATAGGGGCGTGCGACCGCTGTTCACACGCTCCGGAGGTGCCAATGTCCGCCCCGTCTGTCGTCTACCCGAGCGACCTGACCGACGCCGAGTGGGCGATCC
>CADCWN010000199.1 GCA_902806415.1 uncultured Thermomicrobiales bacterium
GGCACGGGGAGCCCGCTGTCTGCCACGCTGGTCGTGCTCGAGGCCAGCGGCAATTACTTGGTGGCCCTGGCGGTCGCCCTCCACGCGGCGGGCTATCGGGTCGCCGTCATCAATCCCCGCCAGGCGCACCACTTCGCCAAGGCGCAGCTCCGGCGGGCCAAGACCGACGCGCTCGACGCGCGGGACCTCGCCCAGCTCGCGGCGGCGCTCCGCCCCGCTGTCCTGGCCGTTGAGTCCGTCCGAGACAACTTCCTGGCACTCTCGCGCGGCGACTGCCAGAAAATCGGGCTAGATGGACTAAACGGCCAGGACAGGCGTAGACCCGCGCGATCGGCCGCAGCATCGCCTGCGCCTCCCGCCCCCGCCGAACACCCGGCGTAGCCGGGTCCACAGCCCCACTGACGGCTCGGGGTGGGGCGGTCGGGCCCGGGGCGTCCTGGCTGCTCTTGGGCCATCCTACGCCGCCTGTGCCGCCGCCAGTCTATCGCGCTTGGTTTCGGCCGCCTCGGCCCGGCGGCGCAGCGCGGCCCGAGCTGCCGGCGTACCCCCGGCCGTGCCAGGTCTACCGCGTCGTCGGGACGGCGTCGTCGTGCTCGGCCGTGACGAGAGGTTGTATGTTGTCCGCAAGCGAGGGGACAGGCACATCCAGCATCCGCGCGCTCTCCTCGAGGAGCAGGAGGGCCCCCGCCCGCTCGGGGGCGACGACCGCCGTCGCCCCGGCACGGCGCAACACGTCGTCCTCCTCCTCCCGCGCCACCCGCGCCAGGATCGGCGCATCGGGATTGGCCCGTCGAGCGTTCCGCACCACCGCGCGCGTGCCGCCCGCGTCGGGGAGCGCCACGACCACCAGCCGCGCCCGCTCGGGATGGGCGGCGTCCAGGATGCTGCGGTACGACGCGTCGCCGTAGATGGCCGGGAAACCCGCGCGCCCCAACTCCTGCACCAGGTGCAGGTCCGTCTCGATCACCGCGACCGTCACGCCCGTGTCGCGCAGCCCCGCCACCACCTGCCGCCCGACCCGCCCGTAGCCGACGACGATGGCGTGCCCGTCCAGGTCGTCCTCGTCGGCCATGACGACCGCACGGGCGGCGAAGGCGCGGCGGGCCAGCGGGAGGCGACCCAGGAGCAGATCGACGCGCGGGGCGATCCAGAATGCCGCCGGCGTCAGGACGATCGTCACCAGGGACGACGTGAGGATGAGGCTGTTGAGCGCGTCGGGGATGGCCCCCGCCTCGCGCCCCGCCCGCGCCAGCACGTAGCTGAACTCCCCGATTTGCATCAGGCCGAGGCTGGCGAAGACCGTGGTCTTGCCGCCCAGGCGGAACGGCAGGATGACGGCGGCGGCGATGAGGACCTTGGCCGCGATGATGAACAGCGCCAACCCCAGCACCGCCGGGAGGTTGCGCGCAATGAAGGCGGGGTCGATGAGCATCCCGACCGAGACGAAGAACAGCGTGGCGAAGAGATTGCGCATCGGCACGACCTCCGCGACCACCCGGTGGTCGAACTCCGACTCGGTCAGCATCAGCCCGCCCATGAACGCCCCCAGCGCGGGCGACAGCCCGAGCAGGGCGCTGATGGCGGCGGTGCCGAGGGCCAGCACCACGGCGGTCAGCAGGAACAGCTCGGGCGACCCCAGCCGCTCCACGCGGGCCAGGAGGCGCGGCACGACCCGGGCGCCGAGGAACAGGGTGGCCCCGATGAAGGCGACCGCCCGCAGCAGCGTGAACGCCAGGTCGTCCAGCGCCCCGGCCCCCTCCGCCAGCCGGGGCAGCAGGACGACGAGGACCACCACCGCGAGGTCCTGCACGATGAGCATCCCCAGCAGGACGCGCCCGTGGGCGGAGGCGACCTCGCCCCGGTCCAGCAGGGTCTTGAGGATGACCATCGTGCTGCTGATGGCGATGATGCCGCCGAAGAAGAGGCCCTGCGTGAGGGGCCAGCCGAGCGCCGCCCCCAGCCCGACCCCCGCCGCCATCGTCAGCGCCACCTGCGCGGTCGTCCCGATAATCGCGACCCCCTTGACGCGGGCCAGCTCCTTGAGGGAGAACTCGATGCCCAGCGCGAACATCAGGAAGATGATGCCGACCTCGGCCAGCGCCGCGATGTCCTCGCTATCGCCGATGAAGCCCGGCGTGAAGGGGCCAATCGCCACCCCCGCGAGCAGATAGCCGACGATGACCGACTGGCGCAGCCGGTGGGCAATCAGCCCGCCAACCAGGGCGATGGTCGTGGCGGCGGCGACGTTGAGGATCAGGTGCAACTCGTGGCCCACGGGGCGTGTCCTTTCGACGGGGTGGACTTGCTTCAGTATATCGGACCGGTCTGCGTTAGGCGGCGATGTCTGCCTGAGTACGGGCCTCGAACTGCACGGGGCTCAGGTAGCCGAGCGTGGAATGCAGGCGCTGGCGATTGTACCAGACCTCGATGTAC
>CADCWN010000200.1 GCA_902806415.1 uncultured Thermomicrobiales bacterium
GTCCGGTCGCGGACGATCGTCGTCGAGTATGCCGCGCTCGGTCTGGGCGAGCGCGTGATCTTCCTCAATTCCACGCCCGATCAGCGCCTGCCCGATCTCTACGCCTGCGCCGAGCTCCTGCTCGCGCCGTCGTTCTACGAGGGTTTCGGTATCCCCGTCCTCGAAGCGATGGGCGCGGGGTTGCCCGCGATCATCAGCGACCGACCGTCGCTCCCCGAAATCGCCGGCGGGCCGCCAGGCTCGTCTCGCCCGACGATCCGCCGGAACTTCCCGAGGCGATCTGGTCGCTCCTGCACGACGGGGCGGCGCGCCGCGATGCGCGAGCGCGGGCTCGCCCGCATCCGGGCATTCGACCCGTCCACGATTGCCGCCACTGTCCTTGCGCGCTATGGGGCGATGGGGTAGCATCATCGTTGCACTCGCCGACGGGCGCACTGGTGAGAACCGGCGAAAGGGTGCGATGGACGAGCAGCGACACGAGACGAGCGCGACAGCGGCACTCCACCCGCCGCGTCGGCGCTCGCCGCTGATCATCGGCGGGATCGCCTGGATGTTTGTGGTCGTCATGCTGCTGATCGCCTGGAAGCTCTTCGCGTAGTCGCGTGCTGATCGATCGGGCTGGGTAGTTGTCGGAGGTTAGAACCGGAGTACGCACAGGGGAGGCCAAGATCGGTATAGCATCGGCAACGCGGACGATCGCACTCAGGCGCACGATGGTCGTGTTGCCGACGTACGATGAGCGCGAGAATCTCCCGATCATGGTCGAGACTTTGCACGGGCTCGGTGTTCCCGGCCTCGAGGTCCTGATCGTCGATGATAACTCCCCCGACGGCACCGGCCAACTCGCCGAGCAGTTGCGCGACGAGTACGCCGATAGGTTCCCGATCCATGTCGCGCATCGCCCGCAGAAGATGGGGCTTGGCCCGGCCTATATCGACGGCTTCGGGCGCGCGTTGGCGCTCGGGGCCGATTACATCGTCGAGATGGATGCCGATTTCCAGCACGA
>CADCWN010000201.1 GCA_902806415.1 uncultured Thermomicrobiales bacterium
ACGACCCGCTGGATAGCGCTGCTGGATAGGGCTGTTGAAGAGAAAGAGAGGGGCCTGCCGATGAAGATCACCGAGGTGCGCTTTTTCCAGCTTTCCGGGCGGGGCGATCTGCCGGAGGCGGAGGAGCGCCAGAGCCAGATGCTGGACATCTATCCGGAGTTCGGCGCGCGCGGCCCCGCCGCGCGCCTGTCCGGCGGGGTCCACAAGGCGACCTACGTCGAGATCGTCACCGACGACGGCCCGACCGGCATCTTCGGCCCGATCTTCGCGGAGCAGGTGCCGCTCATCCGCGCCCGCCTCGCGCCGTACCTTATCGGGCAGGACCCGCTCGCCGGGGAGCGGCTGTGGGACGTCCTCTATCGCCAGGACCGCCACGCGCGCAAAGGCTACCAGATGCTGGCGATCAGCGCGATCGACTGCGCCCTCTGGGATCTGCGCGGCAAGGTCTACGGGGAGCCGATCTACCGCCTGCTCGGCGGCCCGACGCGCGAGCGGGTCGCCTGCTACGCGTCGATGCTCGGCCACTCGCACGACCCCGGCCTGATCCGCGAGCGGGCGCAGCGGGTGGCCGGCGAAGGTTTCAAGGCGCAGAAGTGGTTCTTCCGCTATGGCCCCGGCGACGGCCTGGAGGGGATGGAGAAGAACGTCGCGATGGTGCGGACGGTGCGCGAGGCGGTCGGCCCGAACATCGAGATCATGCTCGACGCCTTCATGGGCTGGGACGCGACTTACGCCGTCCGGATGTTGCAGCGGATCGAGGAGTATCAGCCGCGCTGGCTGGAGGAGGCGGTGCCACCGGACCGGATCGGCGATTTCGCGCACATCCGCCGCAGCACCCGCATCCCGATCGCCACCGGCGAGCACGAGTACACCCGCTGGGGCTTCCTGACCCTTCTGCAAGCCGACGCGATCGACGTGATCCAGGCCGACCCGGACTGGTGCGGCGGGATCAGCGAACTGGTGAAGATCGGCACCCTCGCCTCGGCGTTCGGGCGGCAGGTTTTCCCGCACGGCCACTCGATCCCCGCCGCGCTGAACGTGATCGCCTCGCAGCCCCCGGCGGTCTTCCCGATGGTCGAATTCCTCCTACGCTCCCAGCCGTTCGCGCAGTTCTTCCACACCACCGCGACCCTCCCGGAGGGTGGCAGCCTCGCCCTGCCGACCGCGCCGGGCCTCGGCATCGTGATCGATGAGGCGAAGGTGGAAGGGCGGGTCGAGTTGTAGGGGCAGGTCAGGGATTGACGGCGGTGGCGAACTTAAGCGGGGTGTGGCGACGGATGGAATCCCGTGACTGCGCACAGGGTACAACCGGCCTGCGCCGGTGAGGAGCGCCGCCAGCCTGCTCACGTTCGCCACCGCCATCAATCCCCGGTTGCCAGCGCCGTGATTGTTTAGCGTGCCGCCACTGTGCAGGGGGAGGGCGGGATCGTGGGACGGGTGCAGTTCGGGCTCATCGTGCCGGAGAACCCGCAGAACCCGCCGGTGCGCCCCGGCTATCTGGCGGCTGTCGACCGGCTCCTCGCAGCGGTGGCGGGGCACTACGACTCGGCCTGGTGCATCGACCACCTCCAGGGCGACGTGCTGGAGGGCTGGACGGCGGTCACCTACCTGGCGGCGCGCCACCCGGAGTTGCGGTGGGGCCACACGGTGCTCGCCCAGTCGTTCCGCAACCCGGCGCTCGTCGCCAA
>CADCWN010000202.1 GCA_902806415.1 uncultured Thermomicrobiales bacterium
GCAGCGTGAAGGCGTCGGGCGAGCGCAGCCCGGCGGTCAGCGTGTCGCGCTCGGCATCCGTGACCGGGCGCACAAACAATGGTGCTTTCATGCGCCGGATCGTACCACGCACAGCACGTCTTCTGCGAACGCACTAGCGCCGCAGAGCCGCGCGGTCGAGTTGGGACCATCGGGGGATGGTCGCCTCGTCGCGCACTGACTATCCTGCGAGGTGTGGGTTAATGGATCCCCACCGCTGACGACCGGTGACTGCCGACCGCCGCTCATCCGAAGGGACACGATGCTCGCCACCGTACTACTCTTCGCCCTCGTCGTCGTCGGGCTCTGCGTCGGCACCTGGATCGATGCTGCCGCCGCCGCGATTCCCGCGCACCGCTCGCCCTGGCGACTCCCGGCCTGCCCGGAGTGCGAGGCACCCTGGCGCGGCGCGGCGCTCGTGCCGTTGCTCGGCCCCCTGCTGGCGCGGCGCTGCCCCAACTGCGCGCAGCCGATCACGTTCTTTCGCCCGCTGACTGAGGTGGCGACCGGTCTCCTCTTCGCGCTGGCCCTCTGGCGCGCGGGACTGACGGTCGAGTTCGCCGCGCTCGTCACCTTCACCATCGTGCTGCTGGTCATCTTGCGGATCGACTGGCAGAACCACCTGATCTTCCAGAACACGATCATCGCCGGGATCCTGATCGCGCTCGGCTACGCGGCCATCGCCTCGCCCGAGCCGCGCGCCCTCCTCTGGGCCACGGTCGCGTCGGTCGGCGCGGCGCTCCTCTTCCTCTTCCTCTACGTCCTGGCCCTGGTGATCTACAAGCGCCGCGCGCTCGGCTTCGGCGACGTGCTACTCGCCGCGCTGATCGGCGCGATGGCCGGGCAGAACGCATTCCTCGCCATCTTCATCGGGATGCTCCTCGGCGCGGCGGGCGGCCTCCTGCTCGTCGCCCTGCGCGTCCGCACCATGCGCGACTACATCCCCTACGGTGCCTACCTCTGCGCCGGGACGATCATCGCCCTGCTGATTCGCTGAATTGCTGATACCAACGTGGATGGCGGGCGGCTGAAGCCGCCCGCCACCACCGCTTCCTTTTTCCCCGAGTCAATATCGACCGCGTGGTACGCTGTACCACTCACCACGCCCGCCGTAGTCGTGATGCTGGTCGGGAGGAAGGGGGGGGCGACATGCCATGGTTCGGCGAGACAACCCTGCCGCAGCGGCACGATCTGCCGGAGTTGCTCGACGATCTCAACATGGATCGCCCGACCATGCTCGGGAATCTGCGCGACATCCGGCGCATTAATCGGCTCCTCCGCTGGGACACGATGGTCGCACGGGATGCGGCGCGGCTGATCGGCGCATACGTCCCGTCCCGCCAGCCGACAATCCTCGACGTCGGCTGCGGCACCGGCGATCTCCCGCTCGCGGTCGGCACGACGCTGCACCGCGCCGGGCGCGAGCCGCACTTCCTCTGCGCCGACATCCATCGCCCGATCCTCGCGGCGGCCCGGCACTATATCGGCGCGGCGCTGTCATGCGCCTACCTCTGCGCGGATGGGCTGCGCCTCCCGCTCCCGGATCGCGCGATCGACCTCGTCCTCTGCTCGGCGACGCTGCACCACTTCCCCCCGCAGGCGGCGGCGTGCCTGCTCAGCGAGTTGGCGCGGGTCACGCGCGGGGTGCTCCTGGTGAGTGACCTGGCGCGGGGCTGGGGGCCGTACCTGGCCGCACGGGCGATCACCGCGGTCGCGATGCGCAACCGCGTCACCAGGCATGATGGGGTGGTGTCGGTCCTGCGCGCCTACACCGCGCGCGAGGTGCGCGCGCTCGCCAGCGATGCCGGGCTCACCGGCGCGACCGTGCGCGGCCGGCTACCGGGTCGCCTCACGCTCACCTGGGTGCCCACATTCGCGCGTTCGGCAGGTGCCGCCGCGCCAGAACTTAGCTGAACACGATCGAGCGAACGCTGCTGCCCACCGAGTGTCCCCGTCACCCCCCGAGTCGCGTCGGCCCCGCCCCGAAAGCGATCAACCGGGCGGGCAGATCGCGCACGCCGGGCAGGTCCAGCAGGAGGCGCAGCGGCGCGGGCAAGCGGTACGGCGTGGGCGAACGCAGCGCTGCCACGACGATCCGGCGCTGCACGAGATCCTGGCAGGTCTGGATCAGGCGGATCGCCACCGCGCGACGGCGCTGCACCCGCGCGAGATCAGCTGGGCGCACCCGACCGCTGTGCAGCCGATCCGCCAGGGTCCGCGCCGCGACGACCGCATCCTGGATCGCCAGGTTAATGCCGATCCCGCCGATCGGCGAGGTCGGGTGCGCGGCATCGCCGATCAGCAACAGGCCGGGCCGGGACCAGCGCCGCAGCCGGGCCGACTCGACGGTGAGCAGCGAGCAATCGCCCCACCCCCGCAGCGCCTCGATCCGGTCGGCGAACTCGGGCACCGCCTCGGACAACGCCCGGCGCAGCGCCTCCAGGCCGTCGGCGCGCACCCGGCCATAACCCCCGGCGGGGATGATGTAGCCAATCTGCCAATGCTCGCCCTCCTCCATCAGCGCGATCAGGTTGCCGCGCCCGAAGCGGAAGCGTGTCGCCGCGTCCGGCGGATCGCCCGGCAGTCGCGGCAAGCGGAACCAGAGGACGTCCATCGTCGGCGCGACGCGCGTGGGTTCGAGGCCCGCCAACCGCCGGAGGCGCGAGGAACGGCCATCCGCGCCGACGACGAGCGCCGCGCGCACCTCGCGCAGCCCATCGACCGCCCGATAGCGGACCCCGCGCACAACACCACCCTCTTCGATCAACGCCTCCGCGCGCGCGCCCATGACGATTCGCACGCCGGGGAGGCGACTCGCTTCGGCGGCGAGATAGGCGAGGAAGTCGGCCTGGGGCAGCATCACCACGAAGGGATAGGGCGTCCGCAGGCGCGCGAAGTCCGCGAAGACCGTCTGGCGGGTGGCGGTCTGCGCGATGAAGCGCCGGGCCTTCGTGTGGCGCAGCCGCAGCAACCGATCGGCCAGGCCGAGTTCGTCCATGATCGCCAGCGTCGCGGGGTTCAGGGTGTTGCCTCGGAAGTCGCGCGCGAAGTCCCGGTGCGCCTCCAGCAAGACGACCGGCACACCGCGCCGCCCGAGCAGCAAGGCCAGCACCAACCCCCCCGGCCCGCCGCCGACGATGCAGCAGCCCGTATGGCTCGGGGCGATTCCCTCGTCAGCCCCGGTCGCTGCGGCGAACTGTCGGCCCGATTCGGGCATGGCGGCCAATTTCTCACCACCCGTCATCGCGCGGTTCCTCCCGGCACATAAGTTGCGAAACGTCGACTGGAAGTCATGACTGTCGCGCCGCCGCGCGGCGTGGAGCGGCGGGCACCACGCCGCGCGGCAGCACCTCTCCTCATCCCTTCCCCCACACTTCCGCACGGCCCGCACCACGGTAATGTCACCTCAGCACCGCACGATCGCGGGCAGGCGACCTGGAGTACCCGGATCATGCCTCGGATTGCCGGCGTCGCGGTCGCGACGCCCCCCCATGTGCTGCGCCAAGATGAGGCGCGGGAGATGGCCCGCCAGTTCTTCGCCACCGAGATCAAGGATGTGGAACGCTATCTCGGCGTCTTCGAGCACGCCGAGATCGACACCCGCGCGCTCGCGGTGCCGCCCGAGTGGTTCGCCGAGGCGCACAGCTGGGGCGAGTGCAACGACCGCTGGATCGACGCCGCCTGCACGCTCGGCGCGGAGGCCGCGCGCCGCGCCCTCCGCGCGGCCGACCTCAGACCGGAGGAGATCGGGCATATCCTCTTCGTCTCGACGACCGGGCTCGCGGCCCCGTCGCTGGATGCGCGGATCATGGCCGAACTGGGGATGCCCCGCCACACGCGCCGGACGCCGATCTGGGGCCTCGGCTGCGCCGGGGGGGCGGTCGGGCTGACGCGCGCCGCCGACCACGCCCGCGCGTACCCGCGCGAGCGCGCGCTCCTGGTCTGCGTCGAGCTCTGCTCCCTCACCTTCCAATTCGGCGATCGCTCGCCGCGCAACCTCGTCGCCGCCGCACTCTTCGCCGACGGTGCCGCCGCGGTGATCGTCGAGGGGGACGAAGTTGGTGGCAACGGCCCGGCGATCATCGCCAGCGAGAGTACCCTCTTCCCGAACTCCTTCGATCTGATGGGCTGGGATATCGTGGACACCGGGATGCGGGTCGTCTTCGGCACGAAAATCCCCCACATCGTGCGCGAACATTTCCAACCACTGGCCGAGGGGTTCCTGGGGCGGCACGGACTGTCGCTCGGGGAGATCGACCACCACATCTACCATCCGGGCGGGGCGAAGGTGCTCGGGGCGTTCGAGCAGGCCGGGGGGTTGTCGCCCTGCGCCCTCGGCCACAGCCGCGCGGTCCTCCGTCAGTGGGGCAACATGTCCTCGGCCACGGTCCTGTTCGTCCTGGAACGCTTCATTAACGGGGGCATCGCCCCCGGTGAACACGGACTGATGACGGTCTTCGGCCCCGGGTTCTCCTCGGAGATGGTCTTGATCGCCGGGTAGCCGGGCTGTCCACACGGGAGTGAAAGGGCCGGGTGGCGGTCGTGGTGAGCCAAGTACGCTGGTACCGTGGCACCACTCCTGCGTAAAGGGGTAGTGCAACGTTGACGGAGTTCGCGACTACTCTGCGGACGAATGTCCCCGTCACGAGGAGGGTGGCCGGAATGCGCAACGACCCGACCGATCCGAGAGGACGCGACGCGGACCAGGAGATGATCGTTCGCAACGAGCGCCAGGATGTGGTCACCGGTGACGGCACAGTCGTCGGGCAGGATGTCGGCACCACCGCGATGGTCGATCATGTGGAGGCGCGGCGCTCAACTGCCGATTGGCTGAGCGGGCTCATTTCCCTGATCATCGGCGTCATCGCGATCCTGATCGCGATCAGGATCGTCCTCAAACTCCTCGCGGCGAACACCGCGAGCGGTTTCACGCAGTTCATCTACAACGTCACCGGCCCGCTTGTCGCCCCGTTCCAAAACATCTTCGGCACCCCGGCGGCCGGCAACGGCGCGGTCTTCGAGATCTCTTCCGTCCTCGCGATCGCCATCTATCTCCTCATCGGCTGGTTGCTGATCAAGCTCGTCCAGTTGATTATCGACCGACCGTCCAAGGGGGTGAGCGTGACGCGCAACGTCGACCAGCGCACGCTCCGCTAGGTATCAACTCCGCTGGATGGTCCAGCGGAACGCGATATAGGCCCATCTTCAGAAGGAGGCTTACCGTGCTTGGGACATTGATCGGTTGGATTATTGTCGGCGCGATCGCCGGTGGCATCGCCAGTCTCATCGTGCCGGGTCGCACACCCGGCGGTATGATCGGTGCCATCATCGTCGGTATCCTCGGCGGTATTCTCGGTGGCTGGCTGCTCAACTCGGTGTTCAATCTTGGTGTTGGTGCCAGCTTCATCGGTTCGTTGATCGTTGCGATCATCGGCGCGGTGATCATCCTCTTCGCTCTGCGCGCCTCGGGTGCCAGTTCACGCGTCTAGCTCTAACCTTCCTCTCCGGTCCGAAACGTGACGGTGCAGGAATACAAGGAGGTTCAGTTATGTCCGGCTTAGGCGACAAACTGAAGGGTGCGGCCCAAGAAGCGGCCGGTAAGGCGAAAGCGGCTGTCGGTAACGCGACCGACGACCCCGGTATGACCTCAGAGGGCCACGCCGATCAGGTACGCGGCCAGGGTAACCAGTTCAAGGGCGACGCGAAGGGCAAGGTCAACGACGTGATCGACCGGGTCGGTGACGCGGTGAATGACAACAAGCGCAGGAATCCGTAAGCCCGTCGCGTCAATAGAGCCCAACCACAGGCCGGGGGCAATTGCCCCCGGCCTGTGGTATTTGCATTTCAATCGATCGGGGAGATCGCCGTACCACCAGCAGGAGACGAAGTTCCCGGTTCACCGCCTGCCCGGTTCGCCCGACGACGGCAAGCGTTCGCGCGCCGCTGCGGTATACTGAGCGGGGTGTACATACGCTCAACTCTGCCTATTGTTCAGCGCCGTGAGGGCCGTAGGATGAATCTCGAACAACTCCTCGAAACCTGGCGCGCGAATCCGCAGCGCCGCCATATCGTCCACTGGCAGACGCAGGAGGCGGTCGAAGCCGAGTACGCCCCGCTCCCGGCAACGCTCGATCCGCGACTCGTCGCCGCGCTCGGCGCACAAGGGCTGGACCGCCTCTACTCGCACCAGGCCGCCGCCTTCGACAGCATCACCGCCGGGCAGCATACGTGCGTCGTCACCCCGACCGCCTCAGGCAAGACCCTCTGCTACACCCTCCCCGTCCTCAACGCTATCCTGGCGGATGACGGCGCGCGCGCCCTCTATCTCTTCCCCACGAAGGCCCTCGCCCAGGACCAGGCCGCCGTGCTACGCCGCTTCACCGCAGACATCACCAACGCGGCAGGCGGAACGGGGAACGGGGAAGTAACGTCGCCGGAAGAGATAAGCGTTGAGCCATCTTCCGGCGCAAATTCCGCGTTCCCCGTTCCGCCTGCCGCGTTCGTCAAGGTGCACACGTACGATGGTGACACCCCCGCGACCGCGCGCAAGCTGATCCGCACCGCCGGGCATGTGGTGATCACCAATCCCGATATGCTGCACTCCGGGATCCTGCCGCACCACACCAAGTGGGTCCGCCTGTTCGAGTCGCTGCGCTACGTCGTGATCGACGAGTTGCACGGCTATCGCGGCGTCTTCGGCTCGCACGTCGCCAACGTGATCCGACGGCTGCGCCGGATCTGCCGCTTCTACGGCTCCGACCCGATCTTCATCCTCTGCTCGGCCACGATCGCCAATCCCGGCGAATTGGCCGAGCGGATTATCGGCGCGCCCGGCGGCGTGACGACGATCGATCGCAACGGCGCGCCGCGCGGACGGCGCGAGTTCATCTTCTACAACCCCCCGGTCGTCAATCCTGAGCTCGGCATCCGCCGCAGCTCGGTCCTCGAAGCGGCGGGGGTGGCGGGCGAACTGATCCGCAACCGGATCCACACGATCGTTTTCGCCCGCGCCCGCACGACCGCCGAGGTCCTGCTGACCTATCTGCGCGAGGCGCTGCCGCCCGGTATCGACCGCGAGGCGACGGTGCGCGGCTATCGCGGCGGCTACCTGCCGAACCAGCGCCGACAGATCGAGGCGGGCCTGCGCGATGGCGCGATCACCGGCGTCGTCAGCACCAACGCGCTGGAGCTCGGCGTGGACATCGGCGCGCTCGACGCCTGCGTGATGACCGGCTACCCCGGCACCGTCGCCTCCACCTGGCAGCAGGCCGGGCGGGCCGGACGCCGCCAGGGGGTCGCGGCGGCGATCCTGATCGGGTCGTCGAGCCCGCTCGACCAGTTCATCATGGGCCACCCCGAATATTTCTTCGACCGCGCGCCGGAACACGGGCTGATCAATCCGGACAATCTGCTGATCCTCCTCAGTCACCTCAAATGCGCCGCGTTCGAGCTGCCATTCGACACGCGCGAGGAGGGCGGCGACGACCCGCTCTTTGGCACCGCCGAGGCCGGGACGGTCCTCGCCGCCCTGCAACTGCTCGGCGAGGACGGCGTGGTGCAGGAGGTGGACGGTGCCTGGCACTGGACCGATCAGGCGTACCCCGCCGAGGAGATCAGCCTGCGCACCGCCGCGCGCGATAATGTGGTGATCATCGACGAGAGCGAACGTGCCCGCCCGCGCGTGATCGGCGAGGTCGATCAGTTCAGCGCCCCGATGCTCGTCCACACCGAGGCGATCTACTTCCACGAGGGGCGACAATTCCACGTCGATCGCTACGACCTCGACGAGCAGAAAGCGTATGTCCACGGCGTGGCGGTGGACTACTACACCGACGCCGACATCGCCGTGCGCGTCCAGGTACTGGAACAGTTCTCGCCCGAGCCGGTCGGGTCGCCGCGCGCGCACGGCGAGGTGCTGATCGGCGCGCTGCCGACGAAGTACAAGAAGATCAAGCTGCACACGCACGAGAATATCGGCTGGGGCGAGATTCACCTGCCGGAGTCGCAGTTGCACACCGGGGCGTACTGGCTCTGCCTGCCCCACACACTGACCGACCGGATGCAGGTCGCGGAGTTGCAGGGGGCGCTCGTCGGGCTCACCAACCTGCTGGCGGTCGTCGCGCCTCTCTACCTGATGTGCGATCCGCGCGACATCGGGGTCCACGCCGAGGTGAAGTCGCCGTTCACCGGGCGTGGCACGGTCACGATCTTCGACAAGATCCCCGGCGGGATCGGCTTCAGCCAGAAGCTCTACGACACCCACGAGACGCTGCTCGAAGCCGCGCACGATCTGATCGCCGCCTGCCCCTGCGCGAGCGGGTGTCCGTCGTGCGCCGGGCCGACGGCGGAGATCGGCGCGCGCGGCAAACGCTTGGTCCTCGGGATCCTCAAGCTGCTGCTCGGTCGCCGCGTCGTCCCCGCCCAGGCAGCTGCCGCCCGCCGCTGACAAGTCGGGCGGCGGCGCTCGGGCTGGGAGCTACACGCATCGGCGAAACGCGGCGTCAAGAGCCGTGCTTCGCCAGTACCCACCGCCTCCGCACCATGTTCACCCTCCCTTGTAGGGGAGGGTCGCCGCCGGGCATTGTCCTGACTTGCAGCAGGATGAATCCGGCTCATCCGGAGCGGCTGGGAGAGGCCCCCCCGCCCCATCACTCCACCGGGGTCGTGTACTCCTCCGGTATCCAACCCTCGAAATCGAGGTAGCGGATATGCTTCCAGTTCTGCCCTTTAGTGTCGCGCTGATCATCACCGATGACTTCGAGGATGAAGCCCTCCGGGATAGCGAAGCGCCGTTCCCCGGCGGGCAAGACGTAAACGTTGGCACCCTTATTCTCGGTATTCGCGACCCGCACGCGCGCCGCAGCCGGCCCGGCGGTCGGGGTCGGGGGGAGATTCGCCGGTGTCGGCGTCGGGGCCGCGCGCGTCGGCGTCACCGGGCGCGGTGCCCCCGACGCGCCACCAGGGGCGACCGCGCCAGTCGGCACCACGGGGGGCGCTGTGGGCGGTGGGGATTGCGCCGCGATCGTGGCGGTCTGCGCGCCGCCCACATTCGGCGACGGTGTCGCCTCCGCCGCGCCGCCGCCGAGAACCCGCACGCCGACTATGAATACCAGGACCAGCGCCAACACCGCCACCGCTGGCGCGACGATCGGCGTCAGCGAGGGATCGCCGACGCGCAGCGCCGCCGGCCACCACGCCGGCCAGCGTCCCCGCACGGCGGTGGCACTTCCTGCCGAGGCGGCCCCTGCCGCAAGCGGCGCGCCGGATACGGCACGCCCGCTATCGGCGGCGTCGGGTGTCGGCACCAGGCGCGGCCGATTCGGCGGCAACGCGACGAGGGGACGTTGTAAGGCGCGGCGACCGCTGAGGGTGGTGCGCGGTCGCCAATAGCCCTCACGGTCGAGCCGCACCAGACCCAGAGTCTCCAATTCTTCGAGCGCCCGCCGGATCCGCTCGCGCCCGGCCGCTTGCAGATACTCATTCCCGGAGAGATCGGCGGGCAGGATATCGGCCGCGCGCGCGACGGTATACTCGTCGATCAGTGTGCCGGGGTTCCCCTCCATGTGGTGGATCGCCGCCAGGACCGCACGCTGCTCTTCATTCATCGCGCTCTTCTACCATTCGTCTGCGGCATGATCGCTCCTTGTGCCCCACGCCACAGCCGCGTCCAGCCTCGCATCCGCTTCTCGTGCTCGGAACAGTTCGTCGGCAGTATACCAGCGGGGGTGACAGATTGAGAACGGAACGAGGGATGGCGGCCTCGCATGTCTGCGGGATTGCCCGCCACGACCGTCATTCCTCCAGGTCGCGCACCATGGTGATATGCTCGATCCCGCCCATCATCCAGACCTTGCCCACCGTGCGGAAACCGAGCAAGCGGTAGAATCCGACCGCGTGCGTCTGGGCGCTGAGCGTCACCCGCGTGGCCCCGCGCTGCCCGGCGGCGGCCAGCAGGGCGTCCATGATCTCCCAGCCGATCCCTCGTCCCCGATAGGGCGAGAGGATCGCCACCCAGGCGATCTGCCCCTCGTCGCGCGAAACGTGCAGTCGTCCCACCCCGACCGGGCGATCATCGAGGAACGCCAGAATGTGTACCGCTCCGGAGCCGTGGTCGTAGGGATCGCGATCGACAACATCGGTCAGGTGCTGCTCATCGATGAACACCGCCCGGCGGATCGCGTTCACCTCGCGCAGATCGCGCGGGCCGCTCGCCGCGCGGATCGCGAAACGCCTCCCCTCGCCCCCATCCTCGCCGCCCATTTCGTCCCCGCGCACCCGGTTCCCTTCCCACCGCCCCATCCGACTATCCCCCCGGCTAGCGGCACCGGCGGATGATACCATGCTCTCCGATCCGATCGCGTGCTCGCCAACGAGCGCCCGTCACCATCGGCGTGAATGTCGCTGGCATACCGCCTGCATTGTATCTCTCCGATGGTAATCGCCATCTGAAGCAAACCCGGACCCGTAACCTCGTTTGACGGCCGCGCGTTCATCATGCTAGGATCAGGGTTGCTGCAACCACCGCGGGGGCTTTGTGCCGCCCGCGCCCACCTACGTGGTGCGGCAGTCAACACCACGGCGAAGAAGGAAACAGTTGATGATTTTGGAGACGATCGATAGCCCCACCGATCTGCGCGACCTCTCGATCGAACAATTGGAGATCCTGGCCCGCGAGATCCGCGACGAGATGTGGCGCGTCGTCAACCTGAATGGCGGCCATCTCGGGGCGGGGCTGGGCGTGGTCGAGCTCACCCTGGCCCTGCACCGCACCTTCGACTCCCCGCGCGAGCGAATCGTCTGGGATGTCGGACATCAGGGGTATCCTCACAAGCTGATCACCGGGCGGCGCGACCAGTTCGAGACGATCCGCAAGGCCGACGGCCTCGCCCCGTTCCTCTCGCGCGACGAGAGCGAGCACGACGCCTTCGGCGCGGGACACGCCTCGACCGCCGTCTCGGCGGCACTCGGGATGGCGGCGGCGAACGAATTGAAAGGGCTCCGCTGGCCTGTCGTGGCCGTCCTCGGCGACGCCGCCCTCACCGGGGGGATGGCCTACGAGGCGCTGAACAACGCCGGGCAGATGAGCGCCCCGCTGATCGTCGTCCTCAACGATAACGAGATGTCGATCTCGCCGAATGTCGGCGGGATGACCAAGTATCTCAACCGCGTCCGCACCAACGCCCACTATAACCAACTCAAGGGGATCACCGAGGACGTCCTGCAGCACCTCCCGGCGGGCGACATGCTCGTCGAGATCGGGCGGCGGATGAAGGACAGCTTCAAGGAATTCGTCGTCCACTCGATGATTTGGGAGGAATTGGGCTTCACCTATCTCGGTCCGGTTGACGGACACGACCTCCCGACCCTGTTGGAAACGTTCGAACAGGCGCGGCGCGTGCTGGCCGAATATCACAAGCCGGTCTTCGTCCACGTCGTCACCACCAAAGGGAAGGGTCTCGACCTCGCCGCCGACCCGCTGAAGCTGAACTGGCATCAGCTGAGCCCGGCGGGCGGGGCGAAGGCGACCGCGCCGAAATACCAGGATGTCTTCGCGCAAGCGCTGATCGCGCAGGCGAACCGTGATCAGCGGATCGTCGGGATCACGGCGGCGATGTCGACCGGCACGAGCCTCGACAAGTTCCAGAAAGCTTATCCCAAGCGCTTCTTCGACGTGGGGATCGCCGAGGAGCACGCGATCACCTTCGCAGCGGGCCTCGCGTGCAGCGGGATGCGCCCGGTGGCGGCGATCTACTCGACGTTCTTGCAGCGCGCATTCGATCAGATCACCCACGACGTCTGCATCCAGAATCTGCCGGTCGTCTTCGCGCTCGACCGTGCCGGGCTGGTCGGCGACGACGGCAAGACGCACCAGGGGGTCTTCGATCTGACCTACCTGCGCTGCCTGCCGAACATGACGATCCTCGCCCCGAAGGACGAATTGGAGTTGCAGCGGATGATCGCGACTGCCATCGCGCACGAGACCGGGCCGATCGCGATCCGCTTCCCGCGCGGCAACGGCGTCGGGGTGCCGCTGGATGCCGATCCGCAGCCCCTGCCGATCGGGGTCGGCGAGACGCTGCGCGACGGCGACGACATCGCGCTCATCGGTGCCGGCACGATGGTCGCCGTGGCACAGGAAGCCGCGACGATCCTGGCGGCGGAGGGGATCGAGGCGACGGTGATCAATGCGCGCTCGGTCAAGCCGCTCGATGAGGCACTGATCCTTGCGGCGGCGCGGCGTTGCGGCCACGTCATCACGATCGAGGAGAACGTCGTCACCGGCGGCTTCGGCGCGGGGGTCCTCGAACTCCTCTCCCGCGAGGGGGTGGTCATCCCGACGCACCTGATGGGCGTGCCGGACGAGATGATCCCGCACGGCTCACAGGGGCAGCAGCGCGCCTGGTGCGGGCTGACCGCCGAGGGTCTGGCCGAGCACGCCCGCGCGCTCCTCGGACGTGCTGCACCGACCGCTGCCGCCGCCCTGGAAACGGTCGGTCGTCGCGACTGACACGCCAGCGGTGTACGAACCGGAAAGATGAGCCCGTCCGCCGCCTCGGATTTCGAGGCGGTGGGCTTCGTTTCGACGCGGATCAACTTCGGTCGCCGATCGAGCTCCCGCGCGTAGAAGCATCGTTCGCAGCCCCGTATACTAGGTGAAGCTGGACACGATCGGTCGGGACTAGGGGGTGAGCGAGATGACCATGACAACAGCGCCGCTCGAACTGGTGCTCCATTCATCAGAGGCGACCTGGAATCGCGAGCGATGGGACGAGTTGCCGGATGACGGCAAACGCTATGAGATCATCGACGGGGTATTGTACATGAGTACCGCGCCGAGCCCCTGGCATCAGTGGATCAGCCGGCTAGCCCAGCGACTCCTCTACACGCAGATCGACGATCGCGGCCTCGGCATCACGTTCAATGCGCCGGTCGGCCTGTTCATGCCAGGCTGTGATCCGGTGCAGCCCGATCTGCTGGTGCTCCGCCCCGACGATCGCAGCCTTATCTTGGAGCGACGGATCGAGACGATCCCGCTGTTACTGATCGAAATCCTCTCGCCCTCCAACCCGCAGCATGATCTAGTCCTCAAGCGGCAGGCATATGCCCGCGCTGGCGTGCCGGAGTATTGGGTGTTGCGACCACAGGAGCGCGACATCCTCGTCCATAGCGAGCCGGACCCGACGCTGGGCCACTTCCTGCGCGTGCTCCGCATCCCCGCCGATGGCGAGCTCGTCTCGCCCACCCTCGCCTTCCGCGCCCCGGTCGCGGCGTTCTTCGCACTGCCGTCCGAGCCCGCCTCCTGAACGCGCGCATCGCCCTCGGCATAGGCCCGGCCTCTCGCACCCCGCGACCGCAACGATCACCCTCACGAGCGCCGCGCCCGCCCAATCCCAACAGTGTTATCATTCAGCCGCACCGCGAATCTCTTGGGAAGGGGATTGGTGCGCGGTAGAGTGGCGCGTAGTATGGGACGCGCCTGGATAGATTGGGGGCGGAATGGCAACGCTGACCGGCGGACAAGCACTGGTCCAGTCACTGAAACGCGAGGGGATCGACACCATCTTCGGCCTGCCGGGTGTCCAGCTCGACTGGGCGTTCGACGCGCTCTACGAGGAGCGGGACAATGTGCGCGTGATCCACACGCGGCACGAGCAGGCGACCTCCTACATGGCCGACGGCTACGCCCGCGCTACCGGCAAGATCGGGACGAACCTGGTGGTGCCGGGGCCGGGGCTGCTGAACGCGATGGCGGGGCTCTCGACCGCCTACGCCTGCTGCTCCCCGGTCCTCTGCCTGACCGGGCAGATCCAGTCGGACAAGATCGGCGTCGGTACTGGGCTGTTGCACGAGATTCCTCATCAGTTGGAGATGATGGCGGCGGTCACGAAGTGGGCGCGCCGGGCGATGCACCCCTCCGAGATCCCGGGGCTGGTGCGCGAGGCGATCACCGAGCTCCGCTCCGGGCGCCCGCGCCCGGTCTCCCTGGAAATCCCGCCCGACATCTTGCAGATGCAGGCCGAGGTCGAACTCCTCGACCCGGCGCAGGTCGAGCGCCAGTCGGGCGATCCCGAGCTGCTGAAGCGGGCGGCGGAACTCCTGGCGAAAGCCGAGCGACCGCTGATCTTCGTCGGCAGCGGGATCTTCACCTCCGAGGCGTGGGACGAACTGCGCGCGCTGGCGGAGGCGTTGCAAGCGCCGGTCGTGATGTCGGCGAACGGGCGCGGCGCGCTCTCCGACCGGCACCCGTTGGCGCTGAGCGGCAACGAGGGTCGTCTGATGCTGCCGCGCGCCGACGCGATCCTGGCGGTCGGGACGCGCTTCGCCGAGCCGCTGACCCGCTGGGGCGGGCTGCCGGAGGGCGTGCCGACGATCCAGATCGATGTCGATCCCGAGGAGGTCGGGCGCAACGGCAAGCCGACGATCGGGATCGTCAGTGACGCCAAGCTCGGCCTCGCCGATCTACTGGCGAATATGGACGGCGCGAAGGGCGTCGGCAACCGTTCGTCGCGCGCCGACGAGGTCGCGGCGGTCAAGGAGTTCGTCGAGGATCAGCTCTTCGAGATCCAGCCGCAGGCGGCGTACACGGCGGCCCTCCGGGCCGAGATCCCGGAGGACGGGATCCTGGTCGGCGAGATGACGCAGGTGAGCTACTTCGCGCGCAACGCCTACCCGACCTACGGGCCGCGCACGCAGATCAACCCCGGCTACCAGGGGACCCTCGGCTGCGGCTTCCCGATCGCCCTCGGCGCGCAGGTCGGGATGCCCGACCGCAAGGTCGTGTCGATCAACGGCGACGGCGGCTTCATGTTCAATGTGCAGGAACTCTCGACGATGAAGCGCCACAACATCCCGCTGGTGGCGGTCGTCTTCAGCGATGGCGCGTTCGGCAACGTCAAGCGGATTCAGCAGAACCAATTCGGGCGGCGGACGATCGCCTCCGACCTGCTGAACCCCGACTTCGCCAAGACGGCGGAACTCTTCGGCATCCCCGGTATGCGCGCGAAGTCGCCCGACGAATTCCAGGGCGTCCTGCGCGAGGCGCTGGCGACCGACGGCCCGGTGCTGATCGATGTGACGGTCGGGGAGATGCCAGAGCCGGGGCTGCGGATGGAGGCCGCCGCCGGGAAGCAGTGGTGGTAGGCCGGCAGGCGACCGCGTAGGGCGGATAGAGGGAGAACGTTCGCAGGAGACACGGAGACACGGAGGGGGCGGGGAGTGACGAGTGACGAATACATATCTTCCTCCCGTCCTTCTCCGTGTCTCCGTGTCTCCTGCGAACGTTCCCTCTTGATAGGAGGTGAAGATGCCGACCGTGCGCGTGGACGACCTGCGGACACTCGGCGAGGCGATCTTCCGCGCCGCAGGGGCTACGCCGGAGAATGCCGCCGGGGTGACCGCCTCGCTCGTCGGGGCGAATCTGGCAGGGCATGACTCCCACGGCGTGCTGCGCATCCCGAGCTGTATCGAGGAGATTAAGCAAGGCGGTCTCAAGCCCGCCGCCACCCCGACGGTGACGCACGAGACTCCCGCGACGGCGGTGGTCGATGGCGGCGCAACATTCGGCCAGCTTGGCGCGCGACTGACGGCGACTCTGGCGGCGGAGAAGGCCAAAGCGCTGGGACTCGGCGCGGCAACGGCGTTTGGCTGCGCGCATACCGGACGAATCGGCGAATGGGCCGAGACCGGCACGCAGGAAGGCTTCATCACCTTCGCGGCGGCGGCGGGCGAGCACGGGCCGTTCCAGACGGTCCCGTTCGGTGGGCGAGAGCGGGCGCTCGGGACCAATCCATTCGCCTGGGCAATCCCACACGCGAGCGGCGCGCCACCGATCCTCCTCGACTACGCGACAAGCGCGGTGGCGCGCGGCAAGCTGCTGGTGGCGCGCGACGCCGGCAAGGCGGTCCCCGAGGGCTGGATCATCGACCGCGACGGCCAGCCGACGACCGACGTGGGAGATTTCTTCGCGGGTGGCGCGCTCCTCCCCTTCGCGGGACACAAAGGCTACGCGATGTCGGTGATCGTCGAGATGCTGGCGGCGGGGTTGAGCGGCGGGCAGCGCACCCCGCCCGGCGAACACGACTCCTGCCTCTTCGTCGCCTGCTTCGCGCCATCCGCCTTCGGCCCTGCCGACGACTTCGCGGCGAGTGTCGAGCGGATCGCGAACCGACTCGCCGAGCAGCCTCCAGCAGTCGGCTTCGAGATGGTCCTGCTGCCGGGTGAGCCGGAGACGCACAGCCGCCGCGAGCGCGAGCACGACGGCGTACCGCTGGCCGACGCCACCTGGGACGCGATCATGCGCGTGGCGCGCGAATTGGACGTAACACATCCCGCCATCGCCTAACCCGCTGCCGGGCAATCTCCTCACCCTCCCCGCGTCGGGGAGGGTCGCCGCCGGGGCGGCGGGGAGAGGTCCATCCGCCCTGCCTTCCCGCCAGCACCGACAGTACACTACGCCAACACGCGCGACGATCGACGAAAGGACGCGGATGAGCGTGGACCAGCACCACCCGGCGGCCCCGGAGCGTTATATGGGTGGGGATCTCGCGGGGGCGACGCGGTTCCCCGAGTTCCCGCGCTCGGCCCAATATCAGCCGGAGTGGATGCTCGAGAACCTGATGGGGCCGAATGCGGTCTGGCTGACCGAGGCGCTCTGCGAACGGCTGGACCTGCGACCGGGGATGCACGTGCTGGACATGGGCTGCGGCAAGGCGATGAGCGCGATCTTCCTGGCGCGCGAGTTCGGCGTCCAGGTCTGGGCGACCGATCTCTGGATCGCGGCGAGCGACAACTGGGCGCGCATCCGCGAGGCGGGGCTGGCAGACCGGATCTTCCCGATCCATGCCGAGGCGCACGCCCTGCCGTTCGCCGACGGCTTCTTCGACGCGGCGGTGAGCGCCGATGCCTACCACTACTTCGGCACCGACAATCTCTACCTGAGCTACTACGCGCGCTTCGTGCGACCGGGCGGGCAGTTGGGGATCGTCGTGCCGGGACTGCGCGATGAGTTCGCCGACGGCGTACCGCCGCACCTCGCGCCGTACTGGGAGCCCGACTTCTGGAGTTTTCATAGCCCCGCCTGGTGGCGAGCGCACTGGGAGCGAACGGGGCTGGTCGAGGTGGCCGTCGCGGACATGGTACCGCGTGGCTGGGAGCACTGGCTCCGCTGGCTGGAAGTTGCCACGGCGCACGGCTACCCGAGCAACGAGCGCGAGACGGAGATGGTGCGCATCGATGCCGGGCGCACTCTCGGGTTCACGCGCCTGATCGCGCGAAAGGTCGAGGGGTAGCTGTTGGCGCGACGGGCGATCGCCTCCAAGCGGTTCAGGAACAGCCCTGGTATCGGCGCACCGCGCACCGGTTGGCGAATCGCGCTCGCATTCTGCCTGCTCTTCATCTTCCTCACGTTGACGCCCGCCGCGCGCCCGGTCGCCGCCGAAACGCCAGCGCGCGGCTTGCGGGTCGAAGGGGCGCAACTGATCGACGCCCGTGGGCAGCCGGTACGGCTCCTCGGGGTCAACCGCGCCGGCACCGAATACGCCTGCATCCAGGGCTGGGGGCTCTTCGACGGCCCGCACGACGCGGCCTCGGTCGCCGCGATCCGCTCCTGGGGGAGCAACGCCGTCCGCGTCCCGCTCAACGAGCACTGCTGGCTGGGGCTGGACACGGTGGCGGAGGGGCTCGGCGGCGAGGCGTATCGGGCGGCGATCCGCGAGTGGGTCGGCACGCTGCGCGCGGCGGGGCTCTATGTCATCCTCGATCTGCACTGGGCCGCGCCAGCGGGCTTGCGCGCCGATCGGCTGCGCCCGATGCCCGATCGCGACCATGCGCCGGAGTTCTGGCGTCAGGTGGCGTCGGCCTATCGCGACGACGGCGCGATCCTCTTCGACCTCTACAACGAGCCGTTCCCCGATTTCAATCGCAATACCGAGGAAGCCTAGCGCTGCTGGCGCGATGGCGGCACCTGTCGCGGCTTCGACTACACCGCCGCCGGGATGCAGGAGTTGGTGGACGCGATGCGCGGCACCGGCGCGCGCAACGTCATCCTGCTCGGCGGGGTGCAATACGCTAACGGCTTCTCCCGCTTCCGCACCTACGCCCCGCGCGATCCGCTGAATAATCTCGCCGCCTCCTGGCACTCCTACAACTTCATGCACTGGGACAACGAGACGACCTGGGACGCGCAGATCGGTATCCCCACCGCCGGGGTGCCGCTGATCGCCGGTGAGATCGGCCAGGATGACTGCAAGACCGCCTTCCTGGAGCGAACCCTGCGCTGGCTCGACGCGCGCGAGGCCAGCTACCTCGGTTGGGCCTGGAATACTTGGGCGCGCTGCGACGGCCCGGTCCTGATCGACGATTACGACGGCACGCCGTCCGCAATGGGCCGGGGGCTCTACGACCATCTGGTGCAACTCGGCCCGGCGCCGCTCGCGCCCCGGCCCGGCGAGACGAGCGGCGGCGCGGGGGAGATCGATCCGTCCGCGCCGGTCGCCGCGCCGGACCCGACGAGCGCGCTGATCCTCTACGATGATGTCGTTCCGGCCCCGTTCTGGGTCCGACCGGTCGGAGTCAACGCCACCGACCCCTGCGACGGGCAGACGCGGGTCGGCGGGCGTTGTTCCTACGCCCTCTCGCTCAGTTCATGGGGGGCGCTGAGTATCGGAAGCGATGGTGGCTTCGCGACGGGCGGGTATGACCGACTCGAATGGTCGTTCAATACCCACTGGCAATCGCTGGCAAACTTCTCGATCGCCCTGACCGCGCAGAATAGCGGCGAGGCAATCCGCGCAATCCCGCTCGATCAGGCCACGATCCTGGCCGACCTCGGCGATGGCTGGGTCCGCCTGGCCGTGCCGATGGCCGACCTCAACCCCGACGGCGGGGCGATCGGCGCGCTGATCCTGCGCAACGCCAGCGGGCGCGACCTCGGCACAATCCACCTCGACGACGTGCGCTTCGTGCCGGACACGGACAGCCTCGGCGTGGCGCTGACCGCCGGGGCACAGGCGACCGCTATCGATCGGCCCGCAGCGGCGCGCTGACGGCCTGCGGGGATTCTGCGGTATTGCCTGGAAATGGGTGAGCACGTCTACGTGCCAGCGACGAGATAGGGGTCGGCACGGGGGTGGATGGAGATCGGAGGGTTTTTTCGATTAGGACAGGCCGGTAAACGTCGCATCGCTTGATATATCGATCATGTCCGCGTTGTTGAAGCGGGCGTCTTTCCCAACCGCAATCAATTGCCCGCCGCGAGCAGCACACCACAGGGCATGGCGGATATGATCGTGGTCCCGCTCGGGGTGCTTGTTCGTCATAGCGTTACAAGGTCCCCCGCGATCGCCTGGCGCAGGCGCTCACTCATTCGCGGCGAGCTGAGTGTAATCTGCACAGCATGGCCGAGGAGGGCTTCGAGGGCGACGATGAGATCGCCGGGGAAGAAAGGCGGCGTGATCTCGGCGGGCGTGACGAGGAAATCGATATCGCTCGTCTCGTCGGCCTCATCGCGGGCGACGGAGCCGAAAAGCTGGATGTCCGACGCCCCATGTGCGCGTGCTATGCGGACGATCTCCTCCCGCCGCGCCAAGACAGCTCGTCTGGTGAGTGTCGCCATCCAGCCCCTCCACTCCTTTCCCACAGTATATCGGAGATCAGAGCATACTCCCACAGCGCGAGAAGCGTCTACCTATTCCACCCTAACAGAGCATTAGCGATTCTTTGGGAAGTATCTATGCGGCTTTCTTACAACGGTTGTCATTGAGCCTGCCCACCATCAGCGACGGAAGCCCATCCTTTCTTCTCTCGCAGAATTACCGGTGGCATACAATCTTCAGTCATCCTTGATTACCCGCACAGGAATGCCTCGACCGCCGCGATGAAGGCTTCCTCGCGCTCGACATGGATAAGGTGGCCGGTGTCGGGGAATTCGACGACTTGGGCATCGGGGCGTGCGGCGAGGAGTTCGTCGCGCCCGCGCTCGCTGAGTGCGCCGCCAAACTGTGGATCGGCGCGGAGGATAAGCGTTGGCTGTGTGGAATCCGCGAGGATACCGGGCAGGTCGAGCGGGATGCCGTTGTTGCGCAAGGCGCGGAACGGGCCGTCGGCGGTGTTGATCAGGGCGCGGGCGCTCAGTTCATTGGTGGCGCGGTCGCGCGTCGGGTAGAGATCGGATAAGCCCTCGACGACCTCCTCGAACGGCAGTTGCTTGAGTTCGAGCAGCGCGCCGAGCCAGGCCGCGCGACCGCGCGGGTCGGCACCGGGGCTGTGCGGCGGGTCTTCGAGGATGAGCCGTGCGATCCGCCCCGGCGTCTCAACGACGGTTTGCGCCGCCACGAGCGAGCCGAGCGAGAACCCGAGCAGCGCCACCCGCTCGTGACCCAACCGTGCGAGCACCCCCCGCACGTCGGCGGCATAGTCCGTGATCGCGTAGCCGTCGGCGGGCTTGTCGCTGTCGCCATGCCCGCGCAAATCGAGGGCATAGAGCGTCTGCTCCCGCACCAGCCGCGCGGCCAGGCGCTCGAAGATCCGCCAGGTATCCCAGATGCCGTGCAGCATGATCAGCGGCGGTCGCCCGCTCGGGCCGTGCCACGCGACGGCGTGGATACGAAGGGGGGAAGTTGAAGGTCGAAGGTCGAAGGTCGTATGCGACGGTCTAATTGTGCTCCCGTCCACATCATCTCCCCTATTCGCCATTCGCACCCATCGCCCGTCATTCGGCACCCCTGCCACTCGGCACTCGGCACTCGGCACTCGGCACCCGTTACCCTCCCTCGCGGCGGCTCACCAGGAAGAGGGCGAGCGCGACGATCAGGATGAGGCCACCCTCGACGACCAACTCGATGATCGCATGGTTAAAATCGTCCCCTTTAAGATCCTTGAGCGAGAGTTCGGCCCCGACGGAGAGGATACGTCGCACCGATGAGATGATCGCGACGGTCAGGAAGGGGCGCACCGAACTGGTGCGGGTGGTGATGAAGGTCATGATGGTGCGAATGATCTCGACCAGGATGAGAACCAGCAGCAACTCGCTGAGGAGATTGGTGAGCGTGGTCGGCACCCCGTCGGCGAGATTCCTCGGGATACTGAAAAGCGCATACGCGAGCGCCGCCAGCGCCACCACGATCAGCAGGAGCCCGACGGCACCGTAGAGGAGCAGGGTCGCACCGTCGAAGAACGGCTCGAGGCGCCCCACGAAGTACTGCTGCTGGCGTGTACCGGGGGTTCCCTCTTCCTCCGCAACGGCATCGGCGACGGAAAGCGCCCCCTTGGCTGGTTTCCCTCCTTCGGGCTGAAGCTCCTCGGGCTCTCGCGGCGGGTCTTCTCGTTGCTCGTCCGGCATCGCCCCTCACTCTCAGAACCCTTCGCGGTGCTGTCCCCCTCGCCAAGTTGTGGCCGAACGAAGACGCCGGGGACATCACACAGCCACTTACTTGAGCATTGCTTCCGCAAATTGCGAGCCGCAACGCTGCGGTGCTCGCTCTTGCTCAGGCGGTGCGCGCGGAAGTCCCCTGCCCGGCGGCGCTGAGCGCGAGGCCGGTGGCGACGGAGGTGAAAGCATCCTGGAAGCGCAGCTTCTCGGCCCCGAACTTCTCGGACAGCATCCGCTGGAAGCGCGGGATCCCCGACGAACCACCGGTGCGAAGGACCGCGTCGATCTGGCCCGGCGCGACCCCGGCGGCGCGCAGCGCGGCGTCGAGGCAGCGCTCCGCCTGGCGCACGCGCGAGCCGATCAGCGCGTCGAACTCCTTGCGCGTGATCGGCTCGTTGATGGCGATCGCCTCCTCGAAGAACGCGACTTGATCGCGCTCACAACGCGAGAGCCCGATCTTGACGCGCTCGACCTCGCGGAAGAGCGGCCAGCCGTAGTTGCCGCGCACCAGGGCGATCAGGGCGCGCACCTGGCGTTGCGCGGCGCGGTCGGTCTGGTGGGTGAGGCTGTCGAGGAAATTGATCACGCGGATGTCGTTGAGGACCGGGATCGTGTACCAGCGCCGGATCGCCTCGATGATATGGCGCGGCATCGGCAGCCGCTGCTCCCCCCAGTGCAAATCCTCCCCGAAATATTTGAGCAGGCGACGGTCCATGATGTCCTCGTCGAGGGTGTTGCCGCCGAGCGGGATCCCGGCGGTCGAGAGGACCTCGCGCGCCCCGCCGCCGATCCGCATCACCGTCACATCGAGCGTACCGCCGCCGAAGTCGAAGACGATCACGTTGCTGGCCCGGGGCAACGTCGAGGCGAAATGGAGCCCGGCGGCGATCGGCTCAGGGACGAACGTGACCTCCCCGAAGCCGGCCGTCGCCAGCGCCGCCTCCATCCGTTCCAGCGCCAGGGTGTCGCCATCGGGATCGTTCTCCGCCCAGTGGACCGGTCGCCCGATCGTCGCGCGGCTGATTGGCCGCCCGAGCGCCTCCTCGGCGCGGCGTCGCATCTCGACCAGGAAGAGGGCGATCAGGTCTTCGAGGGTGCGGAACTGCCCGAAGGTGTCGGTCCCCTGATAGCTCGCGTCGGCGAGATAGCTCTTCAGCGCCTGGAAGAAGCGCCCCGGCTGCCCCACGTCGATGTTGAAGCGCACCACCTCGCGCCCGAAGACGGTGTCGATCTCCCGCTCCACCGCAACCTGCTGCCGGATCGTCGTGCGCCCCGCTTCGAGGCGCACGAAAGCGTTGATCGCGTCCTGCCCGAGGTGGGTCGCGCCCCCGCGCTCGATGTAGAGCAAGGTCGGCACAAGGGTCGATTCGGGATTGCCTCGGTCAAGGTGCAGCAGGCGCGGCGCACGCTCGCCCGGCTCGACCACGGCGATCGCTGAATTCGAGGTCCCGAAGTCGAAGCCGACGGCGATCTCATCGGACATGGTGTTCCCCCTGGGTCGAAGGTCGAAAGTCAAAGGTCGAAGGGGCAGCGTGGGCGGATCGTATTGTCGCGGTGCTGGGGGCGGCGCGCACCGACCCGATGAGGGGGATACCGCTGGCCTTTCGTACAGGGGTAACAGATCGCGGGTTTCAACGCACCATCTGGGGGAAAGGCGGCCAGGCACGCGAATGTTTGCTAAGCTCAGGGACGTGCTCTCCACGACTATCTCCTTGGCCTGCGGAAAGCGCCCGCTCGAAACCTTGACGCCAAAGCCGACCGCAGCAGAAGATGGACAAGGATGCGATGCGGCACACGATCGAGGCGCAGACGGCCAGGGATAGCGAAGAGAGAATCAATGCTGAGCGCATATATCCGTGCTACGATGGCGCGCACTACCTACAAAGAGCTCGATGAGAGCGGCCGCTACTTCTTCGAGATCCCGGAACTCCAAGGGGTATGGGCGGACGCCGACACTATCGAGACGGGCCGCGCGGAATTGCAGGAAGTCTTGGAGGATTGGATCGCCCTCGGGTTATCGATGCACCAGGACTTCCCGATCCTCGACGGCATTGACATCAACCTCAAGCATGCCACGGGGATCGGTCACTGATGCCGCGTTTCGAGCCGATACGTCGCGCCGAATTGATCACCGCCTTCCGCGCGCTCGGCTTCACCGGGCCACACTCGGGATCTCGCCATAGTTTTATGCAGCGAGGAACCATGCGCGTGCGTATCCCGAATCAAGATATTGGCAACCGGAACTTGCTACACGAGATTCTGCGGTGACGCGCGGAATGGGAAGCGATCTAGCGCCGCAGGCACCGCTTCGAGATGACCCGTCAGCGGTTCACTGCGTAATACGCCTCGATCACCTGGCGGGCGATCCCGAGGGCCGCGCCCGCGCCGGAGCCGCCGCGCTCGACGATCACCGCCATCGCGATCTCCGGCGGCCCATTCGGCTTGCCGGCAAAGCAGATGAACCAGGAGTGGGAGTCGCCATCGCCGAGTTCGGCGGTGCCGGTCTTGCCGCCGATGACGAGACCATCGATCTTCGCCCTGGTGGACCCGCCACGCTCGACGCTGGCGAGCATCAGCGTGCGGACCTGGTCGGCGGTGTTGGCGCTGATCGGGGTCAGCCAGGTCTTGGCGCGGGTCTGCTCCAGCAACTCACCGCCGGGGCTGCGGGCCGCGCCGACGATGTACGGCTCGGGCATCTTGCCGCCATTAACCATCGCGGCGGTGATCAGCGCCATGTGCAACGGTGTGGTCAGCAATTCGCCCTGCCCGAACCCGGTATCGGCCAGGGCCGGCTTGCTCGACAGGTAGTTCGGATCGGACGAGATCGAACTGGCCGCGCCGCGCTGCCCGAGCGCATTCGACAGGCCGTTAAAGGGGATCTCCTCGCCGAACCCGAACTTCTTGGCATACTCGTTCGTCCGCACCGTGCCGGTGTCGAGGGCGATCTGCGCGAAGACGATATTGAGCGAGTAGAGGTAGCCCTCGGTGACGCTGTACTCGTTCTTCACCGGCTCGGGTCGGTTCAATTCGATGATCTGGTGACCGTCGATCACGATCTCGCCCGGATCGGGATAGATCTTGGTGGGCGAGACGATCCCGCCATCGAGCGCGGCGGCGACGGTGAAGGTCTTGAACGTCGAGCCGGGGACGAAGAGCCCTTGCGTGCCGCGCGGCAGGAGCGGATCGCCCGACCCCTCGGCGTTGAGCGCCGACCAGTACGCCTTGGCGCGGGCGACATCGCGCTCCGACTCGCGCGGATCGATCGCCAACTGCTGGGGATCGAAGCGCGGCGCGGCGGCGTTAACCAGGATCGCGCCGCTGCGCGGGTCGAGCGCGACGACCGCCCCGCGCCTGCCGGTCGCGTCGAGCGCCCGGTCGGCGACCTGCTGGAGGCGCAGATCGACGGTGAGGACGACATCGTTGCCGACCAGGGGCTCGTGGAGGAGGTCGCCCGCGAGGGTTTCGAATGGGTTGCCGCCGGATGAACCGCGCAGATAGCGATCGTAGGCGCGCTCAATCCCCGCGAGGCCGTAATATTGCGGGCTGTAGTAGCCGACGACGTATGAACTGGTCGAGGGGTAACTGCGCAGGGCGAAGCCATCCGGGGTGATCGTCGTGTCGGCCAGGATCTGGCCGTTGCGATCGACGATCCGCCCGCGCTGCTGGCGCAGTTGTTCGAGCAGGATCCGCTGATTGACGATCGTGTCGCCGTTGGCGGTCGGTCGGCTCTCGGTCGCCAACTCGTCCGCCCGGACGACTTGCAGCCGGACGAGGTGGATACTGGTCAAGAGGAAGGCGACGACGAGCAGCGTGCCGATCCGCACGACGGTGCGATTAAAGGTCGGGAGGTTGGGCGGCAGGCGCGGCCAGAGGAGCAGGACGAAGAAT
The DNA here is from genome assembly GCA_902806415.1 of uncultured Thermomicrobiales bacterium. Taxonomy (GTDB): domain Bacteria; phylum Chloroflexota; class Chloroflexia; order Thermomicrobiales; family CADCWN01; genus CADCWN01. The sequence goes on from CADCWN010000202.1 coordinate 25,274, forward strand.
GGCGCGCTGGCCGCGAGCGCCAGCAGCCAGCGCGCGTCGGTGTTCCCCTCGCGCTGCAGGATCCCGATCCCCAGGATCGCGGCGGCGGCCAGGAACGCGCCGAAGCGCGCCAAGCCGCTGCCGATGCCGCCGCCGAGTCCGTCGTCAGGTGTCACGGTTGGGTAGCCCTCAGCTATCAGCGATCAGGGATCAGCGCGCGGTCCGTCCGGGCGCTCAGCCATATTAACGCACCAGAGGACGACTCGGCTTGCTGACCGCTGAAGGCTGACGGCTAACAGCTCATCACCGCAGCGCGCCACGCCGGGGATCGGAGATATAGAGGAGGAGGCCGACGAGGACAAAGTTGGTCAGCAGCGAGGTGCCGCCGTAGGAGATGAACGGCAAGGTGATCCCGGTCAGCGGGATGAGGCGCACCACCCCGCCGACGATGATCAGCGACTGCATCGCGATGATCGTCGTCAGCCCGACCGCGACGAGGCGGGCGAAACCATCGGCGGCGCGCAGGGCGATGTAAAGGCCGCGATAGGTCAGCAGGAGGTAGAGCGCGAGGGTGCCGATCGTGCCGAGCAGGCCCAACTCCTCGCCGATCGCGGCGAAGACGAAGTCGCTCTGGATGAGCGGGATGAGGCTGAGGTTGCCGTAGCCGAGGCCGGTGCCGAACAGTCCCCCCGAGGCGAACGCATACTGACTCTGGATGATCTGGAAGCCGGAGCCGAGGCCGCGCGGCCAGGGATCGAGCCAGATCGCCACGCGCGCGCCCACGTGCGGCGCAACGCGGTAGATGGCATAGGCCCCGAGTGCGAACGCTGCCAGCCCGGCCACGACGTAGATCAACCGACCCGAGGCGACGTAGAGCATCGTCAGGAAGATCGAGAAGTAGAGGAGCGCGGAGCCGAAATCATTCTGGATCGCGACGATCGCCAGCGCCAGCGCCCACATCAGGCCGAGCGGCAGGAGGTACGGGATCGGCGGCAAGCGCAGCGGGCCGAGGCGATACTCGGAGGCGAGGAGCTCGCGCTTATCGTCGAGATAGGCAGCCATGAAGAAGACCAGCAGCAGCTTGACCGCCTCGCCCGGCTGCACCGCGATCGGCCCGACGACGATCCAGAGCTTGGCCCCCTGGCCAAAGTCGGTCCCGACGAGCATTGTTAGGACCATCAGGCCGATCGCGGTGAAGCCGACGAGATACTTGTAGCGCCGGAGCAGGTGCAGCTGCCGGAAGAGGACGACGATCCCCCAGAGCAGGCCGAAACCGACCGCGATGTAGAACGCCTGCCGCTGCGACACCCCGGTCAGGGGCGGATCCTGGCGCTCCAGGACGGGGTGCAGGCGTTGGATGATGATCAGCCCCAGCCCGGCCATCGTCGCGGTGATCGGCAGGAGCAGTTGGTCGCCCTGGAAGCCGATCGCGCTGAACCAGAGGTTGAGGATGTAGAGGAGGGCGACGAACGCCAGGCTGATCCAGATGTCGCGCCAGGTGAAGGCGGTGTCGCGTCGCGGCACCAGGAAGATCGTCAGCAGCCCGACGACCGCCATCAGCGAGGGGACGATCAGCAACTGGAATTCGGTCAGGCGAAACCGGCGCAACACATCGCGGAACGCGGGGCGCGGGGCGCGGAACGCGGAATTGGGGGAGGCGTGCGCTCCTTGTGCCAATGCTCCTGCCCCCCTACGCCCCTGATTCCGCGTTCCGCATTCCCCGTCCCGCACTCATCAATCGTCGCCCAGCCGCTCGGCGCGGGTCAGGTGACCATTCGAGGGCGGGCAGAAGTGCGGGCCGCCGGAGAGCGGCTGGCCGCACATTGTGCAGCGCGGGCGCCCGGTCGAGACGATCCCGGAGATCTGCTCACTGAGGCGGCGGAACTGGCCCTGCCGGATCAGGCAGCGCAAGGTGGGCGGCCCCTCGGGATCGCCCTCGATGTCGTGGGCCTGGAGGAGGCAGAGGCGCTGCTCAGCCTCGTAGCCGAGGGCGAGGGTGCCGATCTTGAACTCGACCGTCGGCGCATCCAGCAGCGGGCCGACCGGCTCGGGCGGGCGCGGGGCCAGATCGAGGCGCTTGAGGCGGCGCGGGCCGAGGTGGGCGAGGAGCCGATCGATGGCGTCGCCTAGCGCCTGGACCTGCTCTTTCTCGATCCAGAGGACCGCCGTCTCGCCGCGCTCATTGCCGAGGATCAGTCGAAAAGTGCGCTGGCCGGGCCGACCTATCGCCTCAGCCTCCAGCCGATTCACCGTCGCGAAATCGTAGCGTATGTCGTCCATGCCCTCCCCTGGGGTCGCATTCGGGATCGTATCAGCATGCGGGATGCGCGAACAGCGAGGCACCGACGTCGACCGTCTGCCGGATAGGATCGGCGATCCGCACCACTTTAGGATAGCACCTCACCCAAACCGCTGCCAGCGAAGGAAACAATCCTGCCGTGATGAGGGGAGGCGGCGCTGCCCAGGCCGTTCAAAACCGCGCCCCGCCCCCGCTAATAGCGGGGGCGGGGCGCAGCATACAGATTTGGCTAGCGCCCGTCGCCGCTGTCCTCCACAGGCTTGGGCGGGAGGATGAGCTCGACGCGGTCGGTGACGACGATCGTGCGCCCTTCCTCGTCGGTGAAGCGGACGTAGATCCGCTGCTCGCCCGGCTGGTCGAGGAGGGTGAGCACCTTGGTCGGGGCGAACGGCTCGGCCTCGGTCCAGGCGGTGCCGTCGAAGCTGAACTGCATCTTGATCCCGTTCGGCGCGAGGCCCTGTGTGGCGAGCGTCAGCCCAACATCCAGCGTCACCGTCTCATCCTGCCCCGCAGTGAGAAACTGCCCGGCACTGGCGAGCGTCGCCAGAGTCTCGGCTGTGGGTGCGGCCTGCCAGAGGGCGAGATCCTGGAAGGTCGCGTTGATGACCCGCCGCCCGTCCAGGTCGGAGCCGAGGAACAGCGTCGCTCCCGGCGGCAAGGCGAAGTCGGCGACCGCGCTCCACCCAACAATCTGCCCATCCCGCAGGAAGGTCAGCGTGCTGCGGTCCCAGGTGAGGGCGTAGTGGCGGGTGACACCACGCTCCCACGGCATCGTCGCAATCGTCTCATCATCCCAGCGCAGCGTCGCTTGAGCGCCCGCGACGGTCAGTGTCAGGCGATCGTCGAGCGCAAAGACGACGGCACCATCGGTGACCGAGCCGCGCGGCGTGGCCCAGAAGGCGAGCGCCCCGCCCTCCGCCCTGATCAGCCCGTCGAGCGGCAGGCGCGCCGCCGTCGGCAGGCGACCGGAGAGAGAGCTATCGGCCGCGCGGTCCCACCCGTAACCCGAGCCGAGCGCGCCATCGGCGTAGCTGGTGGCATACGGCTTCGCCTCGAGCTGCGCGCCGTCCAGCTCGACGATCGCGCCGATCGGCACGATGATCTGCCGCTCGGTCCCCGCAGTGCCGGTCGCGCCGCTGAAGGCGATCCGCTGCCACTCGGCGGTCAGCGGGGACTCCTGCGGGCGCAATCCCGACATCCCGAGGGCGATGCTACCCCCCGGAGTCGCGCTCTCCCCGGCGGGGAGCGCGCGAGCGTAGACCGACCAGGTCGCCGCATTGCCATCCCCGGCGGTCGTCGCGAGGATGACGGGCCCGGTGCCCTTCGTGTTGTCGATGCGCAGGCTGCGCTTGCCGAAGAGTGCGCTATCCGAAGGGAGGGCGGTCGCGACATTCTCCGGGGCGCTGCGGGTCGTCCAGCCTTCCGCGCCGCGCTCGAAGCTCGGATTGGTGACGAGGTTCGTCGTCGCTTCCTCCACCAGCAAGCCCTCGGCCTCGCGGACCTTGCCGGTCGGGGGTGTGCCGGTCGCGGCGACCACGGCCCCGGCACCCAAGGTCGCGCTGCCTCCCTGCGCGATCGGCGTCGCGAAACGCAGCGGGCCGCTGACCGTCAGCGCGCGCCCCCCGAGCGCGGGGAGGGTCGCGCCATCGAGCGGGATCAGCGCCGTCAGATCAGCGCGAGGGTTGGCAACGAGCGCGGCGCGCGGCTCACCACGGCGGATCGTGTAGCGAACGGCCGTCTCGGCGGTGAGCCCGCGGAAGGTCCGGTTGCCCGCCGCATCGGTCTGCACGAAGAGGAGCCGATAGGCCCCCTCGGCGACCGGCGCGGTCAGCCAGTCAATCTGTCCATTCTCGCCCTCGACCGACCCGATCGGCAACCACTGGCCCCGGTCGCTGCCGTCCCTGGCGCTGTTGACGTAGGCGTCGATCCGCGCGCCCGGCAGCCCATCAGCCCGGCCCGCCGCGACGATCGTCACCTTATCGGCATTCGACGGCCCGGCGGGCGCGAAGCCGAATTCCAGCGCCCGCGCGCCGGTGTCGCTGGCGATCGGGCGGTTGGTGCTGACGATGCTGAGGCCGTTCCGCAGGTATTGTCCCTCCATCGGCTCGGGGCGGATCGACATCCACTGGCCGTCGCGCAGGATCCAGAGGCCGAAGTGGAGGTGCGAGCCGGTCGAGTTCCCGGTGCTGCCGTTCAGGCCGATCGGCGTGCCGTGCAGGACCGCCTGGTTGACCTTGATGCCGGGGTTGATCCGCGGGTCCCCCTTCAGGTGGACATAGAGGGTGCGGAGTTGCGAGCCATCAGGCGCGACGTGATAGAGCTCGACAACCCACGCGCCCGCCCCGTCCTGATAGACGTTGTTCACGATCCCATCGGCGGCGGCGAGGATCGGCGCGCCATCGTCCTCTTCGCTGCGCGGCCAGGTCCCCTTGTTGAAATCGACCGTGTAGTAGTTGCCCAGCCGGTCGGTGTGGTAGCCATCGCCGTAGAACGAGCCATCGCCGCCGACATACCAGGTCTCCCCAGCGGTCCAGGGGGCGTACAACTGGATCGGCGAGGCCATGTCCAGGTGGCGCGAGTTGCTCGGCAGCAGCGGATTCTGCGGCGCGGCGAGCGGCGTCCCGCCGGTGCGGCTCGGATCGAGCAGATTGGGATCGGGGATCGCGCCGCCGAGATAGTGGCTGGCCCAGGAGAGGATCAGCTCGACGTACCAATTGGCGTTGTTGTAGGCGAAAAGCGCGCGGCGGATGTCGCCGGGGGCACCGCTATCTTTCAAGTAGAAGGCGGCGGCGTAGATCGCCGACTCGGCATCCCAGATCCCCATCATCCCGAGACCCTTGCCGGTGGCCGCATCGACGCGCTGCATTACCATCCGGTAGGTACCCGGCAAGAACTGCATCATCCCCAGCGCGCGCTCGTTCTCGGTCCCCGCCAGTTGCGGGATGAACGGGCCGGTCGCGCTCGGAGTGAAGTTCGACTCGACGCGGGCGATCGCCAGCAAAATCTCCTGCGGCACGCCGGTCAGCGCGGACGCCGCCGCGAAGGTCGGCAGGAGTTGCGACGGCGCGACCGCCGGCCCGGCGGTCGGCGGGGGAATAATCGGCGTCGCGCCGTTCGTGCCGGTATCCGTGCCGGGCGCGGTGCTCGCGCCCGGCGACGGCGAACCGCCCGGCGCGGGTGTGGTCACCAGAACCAGCAGACCGGCCACGATCCAGCCGTTCGCGCCATCGGCCTGCACCGGCCACCAAGCGTACCCATCAGCGCTCTGGCTCGCGCCGATCACATTCAGGACGGTGCCGCTGGCGATCGTCCGCAGGATCGTCGCGCTGGTCGATGGCTCGGCGCGGAGATTCGCGGGCGAGCTGACCGTCACCTGCACACCGGGGCCGATCTCCGTGGGGGCTGGCGCGGGCGCGGGGGCCGGCGAAGCGGAAGGCGACGTAGACGGGGAGGTGGTTGGGGCGGTGGCAGGGGCCGACGCGATCAGGTCGGCGATGATCCAACCGGTGAACCCTGCCCCGGCGACAGGCCACCAGCGGTGCCCCTCGGCATCCTGCGCCGCGCCGCCGATCGTCAGCACCGTGCCGCTATTGACGGTGCGCACAACCGCCGCCGCCGCCGGCTGCGCGCGCACGGCGGCACTGCCGGTCGGCGAGTTGACGATCACCTGCGCGCCGGGCGCGAAGCCGCCCGCGGCGGGGGCTGTGGGGGCGGGCGAAGGCGCGGGGGTGGCGGTGGGAGAAACCGTCGGTGCGGGGGCCGCGCCCGGTGAGGTCGCGGGGACCGGACTCGCGCCCGGCGCGGTGGAGGACGACGGACTCGCGTTCGGTGACGGGCTCGGGCTCGGCGCGGCACTCGGCGCGCCGGAAGGGGCGGGGGCCGCCGAGGGGGCGGGCGCAGGGGAAGGTGCCGGCACACCACTCGGTGCCGCAGTCGGCGCGGGGACAGACGGCGCGGGCGTCGGCGTCGGTGTGGCGACGGCGGTTGGCTGTATGGGGGCCGCAGTCAGGGCGGGGGGTGGCGTGGACGTCGCTGGCGCAGGCGTCGCCGGGGTCGGGGCGGCGGCTTCGCCGGCGGGCGTGGTGCGCGCGGGCGGGGTGGCCGGGGTGGCGATGGGGGAAGCGCCCGGCGTGAGGGTCGCGGCGGAGACCAGCGGCGCGCTCAGCGCGAAGTCGCCCTGCTGCTCCCGGCCCGAGTCGCGACCGCGAACGATGACGGTCCAGTCACCGGCCTGATAATTCGCCGCCGTGCGGAGGGAGAAGGTGAACGCGCCGTTCGCGTCGGCGGTGACGGCACCCCCGCCACCGGCGGAGCCGACGCGCAGGGTCGGCGGCGTGCCACCCTGAGAAAGGAGCGCGAGGGTTTGGCCGTAGGGGGTGATGACGGACGGATCGAGCGCCTCGTTCGGCGCGAAGTCCGCGCCGCTCACCGCGATCGCCGTTCCCGCCTCAACCGCCTCGGGCGTCGCGACGAGGGTTCCGGTCGCCCCGGCGGTGGGGATGCGCGAGAACGACGCGACGCCGAGATGCTGAATCAGTAACAGGGCGATTAAGCCCAGGAATGGGGCACGCCACACACGCTTCCTCACGGTTGGGTATTCTCCATCTCGTCGTATCGTCCCACGCTGGCACAGCGTCCCACCTGGCGTACCATCGCCGCCCAGGGTTATTTCAGTCCGGTAGTGTAACGCACTTATCCGCCGAGAGGTTGCAACCATTCGGGACGATCGTCCCGAGCGACCGCGCGTTGCAGCGTGCGCCGCGAAGGTGCACGCCTATGTCCTGGAAAGATCGAACGGTACTCTAGCGGCGCGCGGGCCGATTGGCAAATCAAAGGCCGGGGCTCCCGCATGGTGGGAGCCCCGGCCCTCGCAGCGATAGCGTCGCTAGGCGCTTATGGCATGTAGCCGCCCGCCTCGGGCCATTCCCGCTTGCCAGGGCGGTCTATGGTGCGCGAATTGCGAATTCATGGTGACATGCCTCGTTCATGCGAGGCCCATCTCCAGA
>CADCWN010000203.1 GCA_902806415.1 uncultured Thermomicrobiales bacterium
GCCCCGGCGGCGTCGCGCGCGTAGTTGATCGCCACGTCGGCACCGCGCCGGGCCAGCCCCTCGGCGATCCCGCGCCCGATCCCGCTGCTGGCCCCGGTGACCAGCGCGACCTGTCCGGTTAATGTCATCGGCACCCCTCCTGTTCGTTGTGATGGCAACCGCGCACGAGATCATATAGCGGCAGTGGGGTGGGTGGTGCAAGGGGGGCGTGAGTCGCGAGGGGGACGGACCTCTCCCCGCCGCTCCGGATGAACCGGATTGATCCTGCTGCAAGTCAGGATTCATCCTGCTGCAAGTCAGGACAATGCCCGGCGTGGACCTTCCCTGGATACGCCGGACCTACGCCCAGGCTTCTACAAAGATTGGTGGCGGGGCCGACGGGCGGGCGTATGCAATACGCCTCTACGCCCCACCGCACTGCCTTGCCCCACAGACGATCGGCATCCCCAACGTCAGGACACGAGCGCGTTTGCCGAACGCCGACCACCATCGGTTGTAGGGGCACCCTGCATACGCCCGCACGTCGGCCCCGCCATCCACGCCCGCGGACATCCCTGGCATTGGGAGTGGGCGTGGCTTAGAGGTGGTCGCCAATGCCGGCATTTGGCTGTCGGTAGGACTATTTTCCCACCCGCGTTCGGCCCGTTGCCTCTGGTTTCCGCCACGCACGAAGGCTAGACTGTGGGTGATGGATCGACCGTTAGTCTGCGAGGAATCTGGCGTATGCAACCGATCGCACTCACCACCGTCGTCGGGAGCGCGCCGTGTCCGCGCTGCGAGGGCTTGCCGGATGCGCCTGCGGGGGCGGGCGAACTGTACCTCTGGGTCCCGCTCGGCCACACCCTCGGCAAGGCGCTCGGCGCGATCCGGGCCGCCGGGTCGGCCTACGAGCGGCTGGGCGACGGGCGGAGTGTCCGCGTCACGCTGGCGGAGAGCGAATTGGCCCCGCTCATCGCCCAACTGGCGGCGACCCTCGGCGGGGAGGAGTTGCGCGACACGCAGACCCTCTTCACCGACGATCCGACCATCCCGCCGCTGAGCGCCTTCCCGCTGGTCATGCCGCTGGCGCGGTTCATCGGTCAGGTGCAGTCGGGGTGGCTCCTCGACCTCCTGCGCGAGGGGCGGCTCACGGCGCGCTTCCAGCCGATCGTCCACGCGGCCGAGCCTGCCCGCCCTTTCGCGCACGAGGCGTTGCTGCGCGGCGTCGCCGATGATGGCGCGCTGATCGGGGCCGGGCCGCTCCTCAATGCGGGGCGGGAGGCCGGGCTGCTGTTCCAGTTGGATTTGCTGGCCCGCAAGACCGCGATCCGGGAGGCGGCGGGGCGCGGCATCGGTGGCAAGTGGTTCATCAACTTCAACCCGACCGCGATCTACGACCCGGCCTTCTGCCTCCGTTCCACCGTCGCCGCGATCGACGCCGTCGGGATCGCGCGCGACCGGATCGTCTTCGAGGTGAACGAGTCCGACCGCCCGGAGGAACTTTCCCATTTGCAGCGAATTTTGGACTACTACCGCGACGCCGGGTTCGGCGTCGCCCTGGACGATTTCGGCTCCGGCTACTCGTAGCTGAATCTGCTGCACCAGTTGCGACCGGACTACCTCAAGCTGGACATGGGCCTCATTCGCGGCGTCCACCGCGACCGGTACAAGGCGCAGATCGCGGGCAAAATCTTCGAAGTGGCGCGCGAACTGGACCTCCGCACCGTCGCCGAGGGGATCGAGGAACCGGAGGAGCTGGCCTGGGCGCGCGAGCACGGCGCGGACTATGTGCAGGGGTATTTGATCGGGCGACCGGGGTAGTCTGTAGTCGTGGGTCGTGGGTCGTGAGTCGTGAGAACTGACTGGTAGGGGCGTTGCGTTCACGGACCTATTGCCGCCGACAGCGAGAATCTCACGACCCACGACCCACGACCCACGACTATCCCCCCGGCGGCGTGAAGATCCCCGCCGCGGTGAAGCCGCCATCGACGTTGAGGATGTGGCCGCTGACGAAGGCGGTGTCGTCGGAGGCGAGGAAGAGGGCGGCGGCGGCGACCTCCTCGGGCTGGCCGAGGCGGCGGGCGGGGAGGCGCGCGCGCCAGGTGGCGCGGTCGGCGTCGGTCATCCCGGCGACGAAGGGGGTCTCGATCGGGCCGGGGGCGATGGCGTTGACGGTGACGCCGAGCGGGGTGAGTTCGGTCGCCATCGCGCGCGTCAGGGTGATCACGCCGCCCTTCGACGCGCCGTAGGCGGCGCGCCCGGCGCTGCCGAGTTGCCCCGAGACCGAGGTGATGTTGATGATTCGCCCGCGGCCCGCCGCGACCATCGCGCGCGCCGCCGCCTGGGCGCAGAGGAACGTGCCGGTCAGGTTCACGGCGAGGAGGTCTTGCCAGTCATCCAGGGTCGTTTCCAGGAATGGGGCGCTGCGGCTGATCCCGGCGCTATTCACCAGGATGTCGAGCCGCCCGAAGCGATCGAGCGCCGCGTGCACCGCGCCCGCGCAGGCGGCGGGGTCGCGCACGTCGAGGGCCAGGTCGTCGGCCCGCCCGCCCGCCGAGGCGATCGCCTCGGCGGCGGCGTCCGCCCCGCGCAGGTCGGCCAGCAGGACCGCCGCCCCCGCCGCCGCGAACCGCTCCGCCGTCGCCCGCCCGATGCCGCTTCCGGCCCCGGTGATCAGGGCGACCTTGTTGGGCAGCGTGGTCATTGGTGCCTCCGAATACTAGTCGTCAGTCGTCAGTCGTCAGTAAAGATTCATCGAGATGCACAGCTTCCTACCGTCACCGCGCAGCTACTGACGACTGACGACTGACGACTGACGACTGCTCACCCGTCTTGATCTCGCCCCTCGCGATCGGGTACACTCGTAGATACGATAGGGCGATAGGGAATGCAAGCGACACGGACGGCGCGTCAGCGATTGGCGCGCGCAGGAGGGGCGACCATGCATTCCGAGCATTCCGAGCA
>CADCWN010000204.1 GCA_902806415.1 uncultured Thermomicrobiales bacterium
CTCTCCCCGGAGCCCGACTTCGGCGCGGCGGTCTGCACGGCAATGAACGACGTCCTCGTCAACGATTGGCTCCCCGTAGACCCGCGCCTGCGGACCTCGCTGATCGTCTCGCCGACCGATCCCCAACTGGCCGCGCGAGAGATTCACCGCCTCGGCGACCATCCGGGGATGATCCAGGTGATGATGCCGAGCGGCGCGCAGATGTCCTATGGGCACCGCTTCTTCCACCCGATCTACGAGGCCGCCGTGGCGCACAATCTCCCGGTGGCGATCCATCCCGGCACCGAGGGGGTCGGTATCTCCGGCGTGCCGACCGCGGGCGGCTACCCGTCGAGCTATCTGGAATGGCACACCGGCCTGATCGCCAGCTACATGGCGCACCTGATCAGCCTGATCTCCGAGGGGACGTTCCAGCGCTTCCCGACGTTGCGCTTCGTGATGATGGAGGCGGGCGCGCTCTGGCTGCCGCCCCTCCTCTGGCGCTTCGACAAGAACTGGATGGGCCTGCGCCAGACGACCCCCTGGCTCGACCGCCCGCCGAGCAAGATCATCGCCGATCACATCCTCCTCACCACCCAGCCGATCGAGGAGCCGGAGACCGGCGCGCATTTCCGCTCGATGCTGGAGATGTTCGATGTCGGCAAGATGCTGATGTTCTCCAGCGATTTTCCGCACTGGGACGGCGACACGCCCGACTTCGCTGCGCGCCCCTTCCCCGCCGCGCTGCGCCCGCGCGTGATGAGCGAGACGGCGCGCGAACTCTACCGCCTCCCCGCAAAAAGCGCGGCGGCACTGGCACCGGAACTGGCCGAGGCGCGACATGACTGAGCCGGTTCGGGAGCGCAGCCCACGCCGCTGGGCGGTCGGGCGCGCGAGCGAGATCGCACCCGGCGAGCGCCGCCTGGTCGAGGTGAAGGGACACTCGGTCGGCATCTTCAATGTCAACGGGCAGTTCGTCGCCACGCTGAACCTCTGCCCGCACGAATTGGCCCCGGTTTGCCGGGGTCGCGTCGGGGGTACGACCCTCACCTCGCCGCCCGGTGAATATCACTGGGGGCGCGAAGGGGAGATCCTGGCCTGCCCCTGGCACGGCTGGGAGTTCGATCTGCTGACCGGCAAGGCGCTCGCCGACGAGCGCGTGCGCCTGCGCCGCTACCCGGTCAGCGTGGAGGGCGACACGATCTTCGTGACGCTGTAGCGCCATGCGTCGCTTCGACACGCCCCTCGCCCCGCTC
>CADCWN010000205.1 GCA_902806415.1 uncultured Thermomicrobiales bacterium
ATTCCCCTCGCCCACATCGATCCGGTGCGGGCGCTGGTACTGATAGATCAGGAGCAGGGCGGGCAGCGCGATCAGGAGGGTCGCCAGGACGGGCGGCGCGCTCAGCGTTCGCAGGATCGGACCTAACGTCGCGGCGAGCCAGCGGCGCAAGGGTGCCGGGAGGGCGCGCACCAGCGCCTGCCCCGGTGTGGTCCGTCGCGTCCGCCGTCGCGCGTTTCGCTGCCGCGAGGGGGCCTGCACCACGCTCTATCCTCGTCTTCAGATGCCAGCACGGCGCTGTACGTGCAATTGTTCCGCCGGGATGGTAGCGCAGTCGAGGCACTCGGTGCCACCATTGGCTCGCTCTAACGACGCTACTGGCGCGTGTGCCGAGGGAGAAACCGCACCCTGCATGGCGGGCGCTCGCGCACACGATCGGCGCTATAATCGACGCGCGGATTTGTCGACCGTCGGCTTGCTCCCTATTACGCCAGGAGTGGATATGACGACCCCCAGGGCCGATTTCCACGGCATCTTCCCCTATCTGGTCTCGCCGATCGACGAGGCGACCGGCGCGGTGCGCGAGGGGGTGTTGCGCGCGCTGGTCGAGCACCTGATCGGGCAGGGGATCCACGGGTTCAGCCCGCTCGGCAGCACCGGGGAGATCGTCTACCTCACCGCCGCGCAGCGGGTCGCCCTGGTGCGCGCGACCCTCGATGCCGTCGGCGGGCGGGTGCCGGTCGTGCCCGGCGTCTCGGCCCACTCGACCGCCGACGCGCTGCGACAGGCCGAGGCGCTGGTCGGGTTGGGGGTGGACGGCCTGATCGTGATGTTGCAGACGCAGTTCCCGGTGTCGCGCGCGGGGATCGAGCGCTACTTCCGCACGATCGCCGAGGCGGTGCCGGTCCCCGTCGTCCTCTACACCAATCCGGGACTCGGCGGGGCCGACGTGACGCCGGAGATCGTCGAGGCGCTGAGCCATCTGCCGAATATCCGCTACGTCAAGGATGCCTCCGGGCGCACCGGGCGGATCCTCGCGATCCTCAATCGCGTGGGCGACCGCGTCAAGGTCTTCAGTGCGTCGGCGCACATCCCGACGGTCGTCTTCCAACTCGGTGGCGTCGGCTGGATGGCCGGCCCGGCCTGCGTCATCCCGCGCCAGAGCGTCGCGCTCTACGACCTCGCGCGCGGGGGGCGTTGGGACGAGGCATACGCGCTGCAGCGCCCGCTCTGGCGGCTGAACGAGCTGTTCGAGAAGTATTCCCTCGCGGCGTGCATCAAGGCCGCGCTCGAACTGCAAGGCTTCGCGGTCGGCGCGCCGCTCGCGCCGCAGGAGCCGCTCGGGCCAGCGGCGGTGGAGGAGATTCGTGCGGGGCTGGCGGCGTTGGGCGGGGGCGGGTTAGAGGCAGCTGTTGGGTAGGCTGGCTGGCGGTTGGTGGCTGGAGGCGGGCGGTTTAGAACCCCGAGCGCAGTCTCAGGGTTCAACCGCCCGCCTCTGCTCGCATCGGTGCCCGCTCGCGACAAGCTAGATCGCGCGAATGAGCCAGAACATCGCCATCCCTGCGGCGAGGCCCGCCCAGAGTTGGCGCGTGCGCCAGACCGCGACCGCCGCGGCGACGATGCCGAGAAGGCGTGGGAGCAACTCGGCGGTGCCAAGACCGAGATCGGGGGCGATCAGGGCGGCGAAGACGGCGACCGGGATATAGGCGAGGGAGCGACCGAAGAGTGGCGGCAAGCGGCGCTGCGCGAGCGCGAAACCGGCCAGTCGTGTGCCATACGTCACCGCCGCCGCCGCGAGGATAACGCCAAGACTGCCCATTAGTGGCCCTTTCCTTCGCCCGTACCAAACCGTTCGAGCGTCACGCCGAGACTCGCGACCAGCAGCGCGGCCAGTAGGATAGCGACACCGCCCGCCGCGACGCGACCGAGCAGCAACGCGGTGAGCGCGGCGGTCGCCGCCACAATCCATTGTCGCCAGCCGCGCAAGAGCGGCAGCAGCAGGGCCAGGAAGGTCAGCGGGAAGATGAAGCTGAGGCCGAGTCGCGTCGGGTCGGGGAGCAACTGTCCGAGAAGCGATCCCGCCAGCGTGGTGATGTTGAAGACGCCATAGAGACTCAGGCCGGCCCCCAGGTAGAAGCTC
>CADCWN010000206.1 GCA_902806415.1 uncultured Thermomicrobiales bacterium
AGCGACCGGCCACCTCGACGATCTTGCGCTCCCCCGGTGGGATCTCCTCGACCGTCGCCACCTCGTGCTTCGCCATCGCCTCGTCATCCGCTCCTTTCGCCGCGCTGTAATTGCAGGCCGCACCAGGCTCCCGCCCTACGGTAAGCCGTACAACTCGAGCGCATTGTCGGCCAGGAAGCGCCGCTCCAGATCGGTCGGCAACTTGACCGGGAAAGCGCGATCGGGGGCGTCGAAGTCCCAGTGGGGATAGTCGGTGGCGAACATCAGCCGCCCGTTCATGTCGAGTTGTTCGAGCAATTGCAGGAAGAATGCGGGCTTGGACGGCTCCTCCATCGGCTGCGTCGTCAGCCAGAGTTGCTCGCGGATATAGCTGGAGGGCGGGCGCTCGAGGTGCGGCACCTCCTCGCGCAGCTGTTCCCAGCTGCGATCCAGCCGCCAGAGCAACGACGGCAGCCAGCCGAAACCGCCCTCGATGAAGATCATCCGCAAGTCCGGGAACCGCGCGAAGACCCCCTCGTAGACGAGGCTGATCAACTGCGCCTGGAACGCCTGCGGCATCCCGCCGTGATCCTCCAGGTAGAACGAGGGCCAACCCGCCCCGGTGAACGGGGAGCCGCCCGAACCGCCGAAGTGAATCCCGACCGGCAAGTTGTGCCGCGCCGCCGCCTCGTAGATCTTCCAGTGGCGGCGCTTGCCGAGCGGTTCGCGCGTGCGCACCAGCAGGAGCACCTGCACGAAGCGGCGATCGTGCGCCAGTCGCTCGATCTCCGCCGCCGCCAGTTCGTCGTCCTCATGCGCCACGACGATCGAGGCGCGCAGGCGCGGCTCCGGCTCGAGCCACTCCGCGATCTGCCAGTCGTTGACCGCGCTCGCCAGTGCGGCGCTGTACTCCGCGTCCGGCCCGACCACCGGGACGAGCGGATTGAGGATCCCATATTCGATCCCCCACGCATCGAGGAGTTGGGAGCGCAAGAACGGCAGGTCGGCCCCGGCGGGCAAACCGGACGGGGGCCAGGCGTCGGTTCGCGCCGCCTGGGGGTTGTTGCGCGGGTAGAGCGAGCCCTGATACCCCCGCATCCCATATTGCTCGAATCGCCGATGCCAGCGCGAGTCCAGGTAGGTCAGGATCGTGCGCGGGGAGGCCGGTGCGTTGTGGATGTCGCAGTCGACCAGGCGCATCTTCGGGCGTGTTTGCACCTTCTCGCGGGTGATCGTCTGGGCCATTGTCTCTCTCCTCAGCCTGCCGTGAAATGCCATGCGGCGAGTACGCCGCCGCGCGGTTACAGGCGATAAAAGGTGCGCGCATTGTCCGTCAGCAGTTTCTGCCGCAGCGGCGCGGGCAACACCTCCGCGAACGTGGCATCGACCGGGGCGTCGGCATGCCGGTGCGGATAGTCGCTCGAGAACATCACCAGATCGGGCGACTCGAGCTGCGCGAAGAGCTGCGCCAGTCGCGCGGGGTCCGGCGGCGCGTCGCACGGCTGCAGCGTGAACCGCACATGCTCGCGGATATACTCGGATGGCGCGCGGCGCACCCAGGGCACCTCGCGCCGCAAGCCCTTCCACTCCTTGTCGATTCGCCAGAGGTGGGCCGGGAGCCAGGTCCAGCCGCTCTCGATGCAGGCGACCCGCAACGCCGGGAAGTGGTCGAAGACCCCCTCGACGATCAGGCTCGTGAGCTGCGACTGGAAGACCTGGGCCATCCCCGCGTATTCCTCGATGTAATAGGTGGGCCAGCCGACCGGCGTGGGCGGCGTGCCGGTCCCGCCGCCGAAGTGGAGGCCGACGGCCAGATCGTGGCGTACCGCCGCCTCGTAGACCGGGTGATGGAGGCGATTGCCATACGGCATCGCGGAGCGCACCGGCAGGTAGACCTGGACGAACCCGGGATGGCCGCCGACGCGGTCGATCTCGCGCGCGGCCATCGCCGGCTGCTGGCTCGGCACGACGATCGAGGCGCGCAGGCGCGGCTCGCGCTCGAGCCACTCGGCGATCTGCCAATCATTGACCGCGCTCGCCAGCGCGGCGGCGGCGTCGGGGTTATGGATACTCTCGATCCCATAGGCGCAGTTGAGGATGGCGTATTCCGCGCCCTGCGGATCGAGCACCTGCTCCTGGAGCAACGCGAGCGACGAGCCGGCCGGTCCCGCCCCCGACGCGCGCCACTCGGGGCGGAGCGAGGTGGCCGCCCCGTCGGGGTAGGGCGTCTCAGTCGGGCCCTTAAAGGCGGACTGGCGGATATACTCGCGCCAATGCTCGGTCAGGTACGGGAACAGCGTCTCGATCGTCGGTACCACGTTGTGGATATCGGCATCGATCAACGATTGGTGCCGCGCCGTTGCGTCTATGTCTACCATCTCACCTCCTGGTCCTCATTAGCTGCGCTATGATCGCAAGTCGCGCTATGGTCACACATTCAGCCACGGCGTGAAAGCCGCGGGTCGAGCGCGGACCGTAGGGCATCGCCGAAGAAGTTGCACGCCAGCACCGTGATGAAGATCGCCCCGCCCGGCGCGAACGCGAGGATCGGGTTGATCTCCATGTATTGGTAGCCGAATTGTAGATCGACGCCCCAACTCGGCGTCGGCGGCTGCACGCCGACGCCGAGGAAGCTGAGCCCCGCCTCGGTGGCGATCGCGCCCGCGAACAACAGGCTCCCCTGCACGATCAGCGGCGCGGCGATATTGGGGAGGACGTAGCGAGTGATGATGCGGGCATTCGAAGCCCCGAGCGCGCGCCCGGCGGTGACGTAGTCCGCCTCGCGCGCGGACAGGGTCGCGGCGCGCGCGAGACGCGCGAACGCCGGGATACTGACGATGCCGATCGCGATCATCGCGTTGACGATCCCGCGGCCCAGCGCGGAGGTGATGGCGAGGGTGAGGATGAGCGCCGGGAACGCCGAGATCGCGTCGACGCAGCGCATCAGCAGCGCGTCGGGCGCGCCGCCGAAATAGCCCCCGACCACCCCGACCGTGGTGCCCACGAGGAGCGCGATCCCGACCGAGACGATGCCGACCGAGAGGGAGATCCGGGCGCCGAAGAGCAGCCGACTGAGGATGTCACGGCCGAGGTAGTCGGTGCCGAGCCAGTGCTTCGCCGAGATCCCCCGATTCGCCTCCGCGTAGATCTGGTCGGTGACCGGATCGAAGGGCGCGAGTTGGCCCGCGAAGATCGCGCAGAGGACGAGCAGGACGAGCACCGCGAGGGCGGGGACCGCCATGCGGGTCCGCGCCAGATTGCGCAGGAAGGCGAGCAGCCGATTGGGACGCTTGGCTACCTGCGCGCCGCGCTGCCCAGCCGCCAGGGTGCCATCGGTCGTGGACCGTCTGGAGGTGTTCATTTCCTGCGAATCCTCGGGTCGACGAAGGCGTACACGAAGTCCGTCAGCAGATTCACGGAGAGGACTCCGAGTGCCAGGATCAGGCATACCGCTTGCACCACGGGGAAATCCCGCTGGAGGATCGAGTCCACCGACCAGCGCCCGACCCCAGGGATGGAGAAGATACTCTCCGTGAGGACCGCGCCGCCGAAGAGCAGGCCGATCTGCAGGCCGATGATGGTGATCACCGGGATGAGCGCATTCTTGAGCGCGTGCCGCAGCACGACATTGCGTGAGGCCAGGCCCTTCGCACGCGCCGTGACGATGTAGTCCTGCTGCAGCACCTCGAGCAGCGACGAGCGCGTCTGGCGCATCAGCACCGCCGCGAGGCCGAGCCCTAGAGTGATCGAGGGAAGGATGAGGTGCTTCAGATTCCGCCCCGGATCCTCGCCGAACGGCACGAACCCGGATGGCGGGAGCAGCTTCGCGAAGATCGCCAGCCCGTAGATCAGCAGGATGCCGAGCCAGAAATTGGGGATAGCAACCCCAGCCAGGGCGACAACGCTCAGGATGCGATCCCACCAGGAATTCGGGCGAACCGCCGAGATAATCCCGGCGGGGAGGGCGAGCGCGAGCGCGAGGAGCATCGACAGGGAGGCCAATTGCAGCGTTACCGGGAGCCGCGTGCGGATGCCCTCGACGACCGGCTGCCGATCGCGCGTGGAAAGGCCGAGGTCTCCGCGCAGCGTCTTACCGAGCCAGTTGAGATACTGGATCGGGACCGGCTTATCCAGCCCCAGTTCAGTGCGCAGGGCTTCATACGCCTGCTGGTTGCTCGCCTGCTGGTCGCCGAGGATGAGCAGCGCCGGGTCACCCGGCAGCAGGAACAAGAGCGCGAACGAGATCATGCTGACGAGCAGCAACACCGGGACCATCTGCAGCACGCGCCCGACGAAATATTCCCCCACGCCAACCCCTTCGCGGCACGTCGGTCGCGGGTGCGACTCGTGTGCCGAGCGCACCCGCGACCGACGTGCCTATCCGAGCCAGTTTTCCGTGAAGATCCAGAGGTTGGTCACCGGCTCCCGGAAATTCTGGAACTTCGCGGCGTAAGCCCAGTT
The DNA here is from genome assembly GCA_902806415.1 of uncultured Thermomicrobiales bacterium. GTDB lineage: Bacteria > Chloroflexota > Chloroflexia > Thermomicrobiales > CADCWN01 > CADCWN01. The sequence continues at coordinate 4,441 of CADCWN010000206.1, forward strand.
CCAGTTCTGCTGCCACATGAAGCCGTACCACGGGTCGTCGTACGCCTGTTGCGCGAGATCCCGATAGAGCTTCTTCCGCGCCTCGGCGTCGTAGCTCGCCGAGGCGCGGTCCAGCCGAGCGTCCATCTCGGGGTCGGCGATGTGCGCCACGTTGAAGGAGCCCTTCGAGTGGTAGAAGGTGCGCCACTGGATATCGGGATCGTCCGCCGTCACCGGGTTGCGCATCGTGGCGACCTGGAACTCGCCGCCCGGCTGCCCCGGCGTCCGGACCAGCTTCGCCGTCCACGCCGCCCGCTCGAGCACCTCGATCGTCAGGTCGAAGCCGACGCTATCGGCGAACTGCTTGAGCATCTCGGCCTGCTGCTGGTCCACGGCGCGCTGGATGACGGTGAGGGTGACGGGGATCTTGCCGTTCGGCCCCGCGAGCGCGGGCGTGGCGGCGATCGCATCCTTCACGAGCTGGGTCGCCTTCGCCTTGTCGAAGCCGTAGGACGGGACCCCCTCCGGGTAGGCAAACGACCCCTTCGGGAGCAAGTACTGGCGCGTCGAGCCCGCCCCGAAGCCGAGCGTCTGCAGCATCGCGTCGCGGTCGAGCGCATAGAGGAACGCCTTGCGCAGGTCTTTCTGCCGCACGAACGGGCTGTTCTGGTTGGTCGAGTCGAAGATCAGGCGGTAGTTGTTGCCCGACGTCTCGGACTGCGCGAGGGTCAGGCCGGACGACTTGATCCCGGCGATGTCCTTCCCCTGGATCAGCTCGGTGAACTGGATCGTGCCGCTCTTCAGATCGAGCAGGCGGACCGAGTCGTCCCGGATGAGCCGGTAGACGATCTTGTCGAAGTAGGGCAGGGGCTTGCCATCGGTGCCCATCTGCCAGTACTCGGGGTAGCGCTCGACGATCACCTGGTTGCCCGACTGCCACTCCGCGAAACGCATCGGCCCCGTGCCGACGGGGTTGCGCGCATAGGCGTCCTTGCCGGCCTTGTTGTAGGCGGTGGGGCTGATCTGCATCGCCCCGGCACTGCTCAGGACGGAGGGGAGCGAGCCCATCGGGTTCTTCAGGCGGAGCCGCAGCGTCGTCTCGTTGACAATCTCCACGGCCTTGGAGGCGAAGGTGAAGGGGCCCGCGGCGTTGGCCCGCAGCGCCTCCAGCTGGGCCTGGTCTTCCCCGGAGATGTCAATGCCGGTCAGGTTGGCCTGCGCGCTCGACGCCGGGTGGAAGATCATCCGGTCGAGATTCCACTTGGCCGCCTGCGCATCCCACGTGGTACCGTCGTGGAACTTGACCCCTTTGCGGAGGGTGAGCCTGGCCTCCGTCGGCTGCAAATCCCACGCCTCCAGGAGCCAGGGCTGCGGCCCCCACACGCCCGACTGCGGATCCTTGCCCCAGCGGATCAGGCCGTCGTACATCATGGCGAAGCCGGTCGGCTCGGCGGTGTTGAAGAGCGGGTCCATCGTGACCCAGTCGTTCTGCACCGCCACGGTGAGCGTCCCGCCGCGCTTCGGGCTCCCGGCGGCGGGCGCTTGCGCCGACTGCGTGCCCGACACCCCGCCGGGCGCGGTTGGCGCGGGTGTCGCGGCCGAACCGCCGCAGGCCTGGAGCAGACCGACTGCGGCGATCCCGGCGAGGAGCCCCGTCGTCCGCGTGAGGAAGTCGCGCCGCGAGATCGGACGAAGGGCGTCTTTGCGTTCCATTGTGCTCCCTTCCGTATCGTGAATCGCCTTACGGCGGTTGTCTCCCGGTGCCACCCGCGCCTGGGTGCCATCCAGCGTAGACTAGCTCGCTGACCTGTCTTTGACGGTCCAGCGATCAGCGGCAGTGAGTGCTGGTGGTGCGTGCACCGCTCATTAGCTACTGCCCCAACCACTCGGTAATTCCTCGCGGACACGCCTTGATATGAAAACCTTATCATGGGCAGAATATCTTGTCAAATCAAAAATCTGACAGCGGATATGATCAACTAGTGGACGATGGTTCTATTGCTCCAGCCCTCGAGAAATCGTTAACATAGTTTCGACGATGTGCGAGCGCTGGCGAATGCCTGGCTACAAGCCGCTCCTGGGTGCTATCCTTGGTGCGGCAAGGCGCATGGCAATAGCCCGTTCGACGGTAATCCTGATGGGGACCGGGAGTACGACGATGGCCGTGACCATGAAAGATGTGGCGGAACACGCGGGTGTGTCGCTCCCCACGGTTTCGCGCGTCATCAACGATACGAGCTACGTCAACGCGGAGACCCGCGCCAAGGTCCTCGCCGCGATCGAGGAGTTGCAATACGTCCCCAATCAGATGGCCGCCAGCCTCCGCTCCAACAACACGAAGACCCTAGCGCTGCTCGTGCCGGATATCGCCAGTTCATTCTGGACGACAGTGCTGCGTGGCGTCGAGGACGAGGCAATGGCGCGCGGCTACCATGTCTTCCTGGGTAATACCGACGATGACCCGGCGAAAGAGGCGCGCTACATTGATGGACTGGTGCGCCGTCGCATCGATGGTTTGCTGATTGCGCCGACCGCCAAGAGTGTCCCCCTGCTGCGGCGGCTTAGGCAGCAGGGGATGGGGTGCGTCGTCGTCCACCGGCCTGTTTCCGGGCTTGAAATTGATACTGTTCGCAGTGATGCCTACGCTAGCGCCGTGATCCTGACACAACACTTGCTCGCCGCAGGCTGTCGCCGGATCGCCTTCATCGGGGGTGAGATCGAGCAGGGACGCCTGCGCGCTTACCGAGAAACACTCGCCGCCGCCGGCCAGGTACTCGATCCGGCGCTCGTGCGGATCGGCCCCCTGAGCGAGCAAGTTGGCGAGCAACTCGTCAATACCGTACTCGCACGCAATCCGCCGCCCGACGCAATATTTATTGGGAACAATCGGCTGGCGACCGGTGCGCTGCACGCCCTGGGAAGGGCCAATGCCCAGCGGTCGGAACCGATCGCCATCGCGGCTTTCTACGATAGCGCGGCGCTGAGCGTCTATGCGCCGCCGATGATCGCGGCGATCCAACCTGCTTACGAGATTGGGCGGTATAGCACGCGGCGCTTGTTCGACCGTCTGGCCAACAAACCGGTGGATGGGCACGAGATTATCCTGTCGAATCGAATCATGATCGTGAGCGGGGCGCACACGCCAAGCCTGGAGCCTGCGGCAGGGTAACCGCCCCGCCGGCCAAAGTATGGCGTGCGGAGTTATCGTCGCTGACCTCCCGATCCTCGCACCTGTGCCGGGCTGCACGGACAGTTGTGCGCTGTCCGTGCAGCCCGGCGGTCCTCCTGTAGTCCCAATCATGACGCTACCGATGGTGATGGCTATTCGGTGGCGAGGCTGATTCCGTTGCCCGTCGTCCAGGTGCCCGCGATCGGCGGGGGCTGCTGCAGGGTCTGGAGGACGACGCAGTACTGCTCCGTCTTCTCCCGGAGCGCCCGGAGCTGCTCCGCCGTGGCCCCCGGCGCGTCGACGGCGAAGTGGGTGCGGATGGCGGAGAAGCCGACCGGCACATCCCGCGCCAGCCCCAGCGTGCCCCGCAGGTCCATGTCCCCCTCGACCGTCACCGCGACGCGCTCCGTCGGGATCCCCATGGCGGTGGCGACGAGCTGGCAGGTCAGCTGGGCGCAGGCCGCCAGCGCCCCGAGCAGCAGGTCGCCCGAGCAGGCCGCCGCTCCCGCGCCCCCGACCCCCTGATGCGCCTCGGCCTGATAGATCGCCCGCCCGAGATCGACCGAGCAGGAGAGCGGCGTGTCGGTCTGGCCACCCTCCGCGCGCAGGGTGACCCGCGCCGTGCTGGCGTCCTGCCGATAGCGGTCCTTCAGCGGTCGTTGCAGCGTGCGCAGGTCCATCGGCCCCTCCTTCGCTCCGGGTCCAGTCCGCAGGCCGCAATCATAGCACCGCGATCCGTCGCCGGGTCGCCGCGCGACCGGGCGCCAAAGCGTGACGCCGGGATAGACGGCATGGCCGGGCGGGGGTACACTCGCGGTGGTAGGGTCCCGGTGCAGCGTGCCGGGCCCGACGGGTCCATATCGTGTCGAGGAGGTGTAGCATGGCCGACGCCCACGACGCCGCGACCGGAGGACACGCGCACGCCGACGCCTGCTGCGGGCCGGGCTACGCCTCGCCCGCGGAGGCGATGCAGGCCCCGCCCGAGACGTTGCTCTACACCGTGGCGCTCTACGACAACACCGGGATCGACAAGCCGGGCTACCTCGCCACGATCGACGTCGATCCCGCCTCGCCCACCCACTCCAGCGTGATCGCCCGCACGCCGGTGCCGAACCTCGGCGACGAGCTGCACCACTTCGGCTGGAACGCCTGCTCCTCCTGCCACGGCGACGCGGGCAAGTCGCGCCGGTTCCTCGTCGTCCCCGGCACCGGCTCCAGCCGCATCCACATCATCGACACCGGCGACGAGCGCGCCCCGACGCTCCACAAGGTCATCGAGCCCGAGGAGATCCTGGCCAAGACCGGCCTCACCACGCCGCACACGGTCCATTGCCTCGCGGACGGGCACGTGATGATCTCGATGCTCGGGGACGCCGAGGGGAACGGCCCCGGCGGCTTCCTGCTGCTCGACGAGGAGTTCAACGTCGCCGGTCGTTGGGAAAACTCGACTGGTGAGATGAGGTTCAACTACGATTTCTGGTACCAGCCGCGCCACAACGTCATGATCAGCAGCGAGTGGGGCGCGCCAAACGCGTTCAAGGGGGGCTTCGACTTGGAGGATGTCGCGGCCGGCAAGTACGGTCAGCAGATCCATTTCTGGGACTGGGAGCGGCGCGAGATCGCGCAGACGATCGACCTCGGGGCGGAGGGGCTGATCCCCCTGGAGGTGCGCTTCCACCACGACCCGACCAGCGCGCACGGGTTCGTCGGGGCGGCGCTCAGCAGCAACATGTTCCACTATCACAAGCCGAATGGGCACTGGCGGGCGGATAAGATCATCGACGTGGACTCGGTCGAGGTCGCGGGCTGGCCGTTCCCGCTGCCCGGCCTGATCACCGACCTCGTCCTCTCGCTGGACGACCGCTTCCTCTACTTCTCCAACTGGCTGCACGGCGACCTCCGCCAGTACGACGTCAGCGACCCGGCCAACCCGAGGCTGACCGGCCAGGTCTGGCTCGGCGGCCTCCTCGGCAGGACGCCCGATGTCGCGCGCGAACTCGCCGGTGGCCCGCAGATGCTCCAGCTCAGCCTCGACGGCAAGCGCCTCTACGTCACCAGCTCGCTCTACAGCACCTGGGACAACCAGTTCTACCCCGACCTCGCCAAGGCGGGCTCCTACCTCATGCGGATCGACTGCGACACGACCAACGGCGGCATGCGGGTCGATGAAAGCTTCTTCGTCGACTTCGGCCGGGAGCCGGACGGCCCCGCCCGCGCCCACGAGATGCGCTACCCCGGCGGCGACTGCACCTCCGACATCTGGCTCTGAGCCCCGCCGGATCGCGCCGCTGGGGCGTAACACCGTGCGCCCCAGCGGCACGATCCGCAGTCGCCAGCGAGCGAGTGGCAGCCGCCGTGGCGCGGAGCCTCGCGCTCCTTGGACCCCGACCAGCCTGGCCACCAAGACTGACGAGCGTCGCTCCGTCGAGACGCTGGCCTCGTGGAGGGCCATCGCCTGCACCGCTCCGTGCGGCGATGCACGACGGCGACATGACGGCGCGCTTGGGGGTGCGCGAAGAGCCAGCGCGGCGGAACTTATCCGCAGTACGCGGATGCACCGGCCCAGCCGCCAATAGGCCGGAGATGGGCATTCGCGAGGTCCAACGGACCGACCGGCGCATGAGCTCTGCCCACATCCGGCTCGGGCGAGGGTTGTCCGTCCCCGCACCGAAGAAGATGCAGTCCCCCCGTCCGGCTAGACGATCATAGCGTTGCCTATCGGGATCCAGCCGGAGGCCGAAGAAGCCCTTGTCCCCGCGCTTCTCGCGACGCCGATCCAAAATTGGTTAAACTCACGCCCTGGCGATTAGCACCGCCAGTTCCCGCGCCGACACCTTGACCCGCGTGCCCCCTCGCTTTGTGCTATTGTGTTGCAATGACGTGCCAGATGATCCACTGGCGGGTGCGGGGGGTGAGCGGCCTGTTCGGGCGCTCCCGCGTGAACGTGGCGTCGAGATCGGCGGGGGTCCAGCGATCGAGGCACCCGGCGATCATCGCCCAGGTCTG
>CADCWN010000207.1 GCA_902806415.1 uncultured Thermomicrobiales bacterium
GGGTCTGGCGGTCCCGGCCAGTATCCTGACTGCCCTCGGGCTCCTCTTCTTCTTCCAGAGTGCTTTCGACTACTTCGAGTCGTGGGCCTACGCTTGGGCGCTGATGCCGACCGCCGGTGGCGTCGGCACCGCCCTAGCGGGCCTGTGGGCGGGGAATCCCCAACTAGCGCGGAACGGCGCGCGCGCGGCGGCGGTCGGCTTCACCATCTTCCTCGCCTTCGGCGCGTTCTTCGAGTTGCTGATCTTCCGGCGCGGCGCGATCGGTGGCCATGCCTGGACGATCGCCCTGCTCCTCGTCGGCGGCTTCCTGCTCCTGCGCGGCTGGGCCGATCGGCGTGCGCACGATCCTTGGGCGGCGGACGAACCGGACCTTGATGTCCGCGATAACGGGCGTGTGTTCCCGTACTGATGCGCGGGGCGGTGAGCGTGGAGGGGGATGATGATCCTGCGAGAACGGGCGGTCGTGCCGTCGCGGGGGACCGTTGGCGTGACTGGCGATGAGACTGGCGAGGTGATTGTCGAGGCGCGGGAACTCTACAAGGCGTATGGGACGAAGGTCGCGGTGGGCGGCGTCTCGTTCGGGGTGCGACGCGGCGAGATCTTCGGGATTCTCGGGCCGAACGGCGCGGGCAAGTCCACGACGCTGGAGATCCTGGAAGGCTTGCGCGATCCCGATCGGGGCGTGGCCTCCGTCGAGGGGCTGGAGGTGTGGAAGAACAAGCGCGCCGTCCACGCGCGGATCGGCGTGCAACTCCAGAGCACGGCGCTCTTTGAGGAGCTGTCGATCGCCGATAATCTGCGCCTGCTGGCGGCCCTCTATCGCCACCCCTTGCCGGTCGGTCGGTTGCTCGCCGACGTGAACCTGGCCGATCGTGCCGACGCGCCGCTCGGCACCCTCTCGGGAGGGCAGCAACAGCGTCTCTCCCTGGCGGCGGCCCTCGTCAACGACCCGGTCGTCGTCTTCCTCGATGAGCCGACGACCGGACTCGACCCGCAGGCGCGACGGTCGCTCTGGGCGCTGGTGCGCGACCTGCGCGGGCGGGGCAAGACGATTGTGCTGACGACGCACTACATGGAAGAGGCCGAGGTTCTCTGCGATCGGGTCGCGATCATGGCGGGCGGGCAGATCGTGGCGCTCGACACCCCGGCGGGCCTAATCGCGCGCTATGGTGGCGGGTTGACGATCCGTTGCGACTTCTCCGGGCCGGTCGAGAAGTACGATCTTGCGGCCCTGCCCGGCATCGGCGCGGTCGCCGGGTCTGACGGCGTGGAGGGTCACTACACCTTCAGGGTGGCCGATCTGGAGCGCGGCCTGATTGCGTTGCTCCACTCCGCCGAGCGCCAGGGGACACCGCTGACCGATCTGCATGTGCGCCAGCCCGGCCTGGAGGACGTATTCCTGAACCTCACCGGACACACGCTGCGGGATTAATCGCAACACCACATGAATTGCGAGCAAGGAGGCCTAGGATGGCGAACGAACGGGAAGAGACGCTGCGCTACCCGACCGCCGGGTCGCAAGGGGCGTTCGCGCGGGGCGCGACGGCATTCGGGGCGACCGCGCTGGCCTTCACCGCGATGGGGGTGCTGACGATCGGCGGGCTTTCCATCGGCGCAATCGCGATCGGGCGCGCGGTCATCCGGGCGGTGCGGATCAAGGATGGCGCGATCGAGCGCCTGGCGATCGGGGAACTCGAGGTCGGGCGGTTGCGGGTGCGCGAGCTGATCGTCGAGCGTGACTGATACCGGCTCCGGGAAAGAACGTGGTTGCTGATGAGGCCGGGGCCGCCGATCTTATCCGGCGCTAGGTGGCCTACGGCCCCGAAATCCACTTCATATGAACCGTAACGTTGACCGGGCCAGCCCGTGCGCTGGCCCGCCGCTCGTCGCTCTGCAAAGGAGTCACCGATGGCCCGCACGCTGCGCAGTTGGCTCGTCCTGATCGAAATTCAAGTAAAACTCCTCCTCCGCAATCGCACCGCCCTGATCGGCAGCCTCGGCCTCGCGGCGGTCTCGATGCTGATCTTCGGCTCACTCCTCGGCGGCGACGGTGCGCCGCTGACGATCGCCGTCGCCGATGAGGATGGCTCGCCAGCGGCGGCGCGGGTCGCGGATCCCTTCAGCGCGTCGAGCGGCGTGCGGGTCGCCCACTTCGCGGACGGGTCGGGCGCGCTCGACGCGCTGAAGGGTGGGCAGGTCGCCGCGGTCGTTGTCCTGCCCGCTGGCTTCGGGCGCGACCTGGCGGGCGGCGAGGCGACGACGCAGGTCTATTACGACGGGAGCAACCCCCAGCGCGGCGGGCAAGCGCGGGGGATTGTGGCCGGGATCCTCGGCGGCGTGAATCGCGCCATCGTCGGCGCGCCGGAGCCGATCGCCGTGCAGGTGCAGGGGATTGATCGGCGCGTGGTCCGCCAGATCGACTGGCTGACGCCGGGGATGGCGGGGATGATGATCATGTGGGCGAACCTGGCGGTGGGGGCGACGATCATCGCCTGGCGCGAGCGCGGCGTCCTCAAGCGCCTGGCGGTGACGCCGCTGCGCCCGCTGACCCTGCTGCTGACGCAAATCGCCGCCCGCCTGACCTTCTCGGTCCTCCAGGTCGTGATCCTGCTGGTGATCGCGCGGGTCGTCTTCGGGGTGCGGGTCGCGGGGAGCCCGTGGACCCTCGGCGTGCTGATCCTTGTCGCGACCCTCGCCATCCTCGCCTTCGGCTTCGTGATTGGCGCGTTCGTGCCGAAGTCGGACGGCGCGCAGTCGGTCTCCACCCTGATCGCCTTCCCGATGATGTTCCTCGGCGGCTCCTACTTCGACACGTCCGCCGCGCCGAGCTTCCTGCTGCCGATCGTGCGTGCCATGCCGCTGACCCATATCAACGAGGCGTTGCGCCAGGTGATGATTTATGGCGCGGGATTGCAGGAGTTGGGGCAACCGCTCCTCATCCTGCTCGCCTGGATGGTCGCCTCGCTGCTGATCGCGACCCGCTCCTTCCGCTGGAGCGCGCGGTGAGGGAGGGCGTCGATCAGGGAGTGACGGTCACGTCGCGCCGCCCGTAGCCGGTGGACCCGCGCGCATTCAGGGTGCGGGTCACGGCCACCTGCGGCGTGCCGTCCGCCTCGACGGCGCGGGCGGCGAGAGTGTAGGTGCCGGGTCTGGGCGGCGTCCAGCGGGCGGCCCAGCGGACCCAGGTGACCGGCGAGAGGGCCGGTTCGAGCGCGGCCGGCAGCCAGGTCGCGCCGCCATCGGCGCTGATCTCGACGCGCGAGATGCCGCGATCCCCGGCGTAGGCGACGCCGCCGACGCTGACCGGCCCCGGCGCGACCGTCCGCGGCGGGGCATCGACGCGGGTGAAGACCTGGACTGGCGCGTCGGGATCCCAGCCGCGCTGCGACCAATAGCTCGGCGCGGCCCCATCGACCAACTCGATCCGGGTGAGCCACTTGGGGTTTTTCATCCCGTAGCGCCCGGCGGCGATGAGGCGGGCGGGGAAGCCGTGCCTGGCGGTGAGTGGCGCGTCATTCATGGCGTAGACCAGCATGGTCGCGGGGTCGAGCGCCTGCTCTAGCGGCAATCGCTCGACATAATCATCGGCGCAGACGAACACGACGTGGGTCGCTCGATCCTGGATCGCGGCGCTGGTGAGGATAGTGCGTAGTGGAACCCCCGTCCAGACTGCCGTGCCGATCAGCGTGCCGCCCGGCTCGTTGCTGATACATTCGAGCGTCGCCGCGAGGTGGGTCGGCGGCAGCAGCAGGAGATCGGCCTGGCGCAGCGTCTGCGGGCGCGCGACCAACCCGGTGATCGCGAGTTGCCACCCTTCCGCCTTGAGGGTGGGGTCGATCAGGTTCTTGGAGATCAGATAGAACTCGGCCGTCGGGGTGATCTGCGGCGCGACCCCGGCGGGGATAGCCGGGCCTTCCGGGATCGGCGCGGCGGTCGGTGCCCTCGTGGCGAGCGCCGTCGGTGTGGTGACGGCGGTGTGCGTGGTGCCGGGCGCGAGTGGCACCGTGGGCGATGGCGCGGGAGCCGCCGTCGCCGCGCCATTCGGGAGGTTCCCGGCGATGGCGCGGGCGGCGGGTGGCAGACTCGCGGTGGCGGGCGCGGTCGGTGTCGCGGTCGCGGTCGTCGCCGCAGTCGGTGCTACGGTCGCGAGCAATGGTGCCGCTGAGCTTACAGGCGTCGGCACTGCGGTGGTCGCCGTCCGCGTGGCTGTGGCCGAGGGCAGTTGCGCGACGTTGCCGGGCGGTGGACCGCCGCCCGACCAGCCGATGAGACGGCGCAGGGCCACGATCGTGATCAGTGCGCCGAGGCCCGGCAGGAATAGCGCGAAGGCCCTTCGCCGGGCGATGCGTGCCCCACCCACGCCGAACGCGCCGGTCAGCGGCTCTCGGCGCGGGCGAGGCGGTGTCGCCAGTCGCAGGAGGGCGACGAGCGCCAGCCCGTACGCTAGGCCGGGCAGCGCGGCCAGCGCGAGGGCGGCGGGGAACGTGGCCCCGCCCGTCGTCGTCGCCGGGTATCCGGTCCCGAGCGCTGGCAAGACCACGAAGTCGATACCGACCCCCAGCAGTATCCCGCCCGCGCCGCCCACCGCCGGGCTGGTGAGATCAATTCGCCCCGCCAGCAGGATGGCCAGTGCGCCGTAGAGCAGCCCCCCGAGGCTCGCGAGCGCCACCTGGGCCGTGACGATGCCGACGAACAGGAGCGGCTTGGCGGCGAAACCGAAGCGATCGAGCCCCGCACTGAACAGCGCCTGTGGGATCAGCAGCAGCACGTTGTCCGCGATCCGCTCGGGGAATGACGGTGCCTCGACCCAGAGTCGCAGGGCAAGCATCGTCGCGGTCAGGACCAATCCGGCCCCGCATCCGGTTACCAGAGCGCGCAGGACGACCTTCTTCCCCATGAATCCTCGTTTCCGCGCCCAACTCGATCGGTTATCTTGGCACACCGGTTACAGTAGTGATACTCCCACGGCGCACGGATGGATACGCAGTTGCGCCCTGGCCCTGACCTTCTCGGGCGCTCCGCAATCTGCCTCTAACGAAGCCCTTTGGCCCGCTATTGTTCCCGAGCGATCCGTGTTGATCCGCTCCCGAGCCGATCCTCTGCTGCGGCCTCGGGTAATCGGTGGCGAGTCTTGCGGTGGTTGACCATGAACAGTTGCGGAGGAATGCAGGGACAGCATGGTGCGTGGAGGATGCGGATAGCCGGGGCGATGAGTCGGTTGCTGTAAGCGCGGTGATGCTGGCGCGGGTGAATCGAGATCTTTGCTCGTTCTTCTCATGCCCAGTATTGAGGGGCGTGTGCTACTCGAGCGTGGCTTGCGCGAGGGTTGCCAGCAGGCGCTGTAACGTCGCGGGATCGACGGTGCGCGCGACCAAGCGGCCCGTGGTTCGCTGACGCACGACGTAGAACCCGTCGGCATCGCGCTCGATTTGGAGCGGATTGTCCGGGCGGTCAATCATGCCGACGAGCGCGAGCGGGAAGAGTTGCGGCGGTGGCGCAAAGCGCCCGCGCGCCCCACGATGGAGGCGTGCTTCGTCCCGTTCTTCCTGCGGTTGCGCGACCATCGCCTACTCCTCTTGTATCCGCTCGCTGATATATGGCCCTCTCGTGCCGTTATTTCTCGGGGGAGGGGACATCCCGACAATCCGAAATGACTTCACCGTGCCAAGGGTCAGCAAGTGCTGCCCGCGCCCTTTGGCGGAGAAACCCGACGGATCATCGAGGTGTACGGACAACTATAGCACGCTTCGGGCGAAACGCAATACTTCGCGGCGACGAATTTGCCGTTCTGTCACAGCCCGATCGTATCCTTGGCCTCATCCTATCCCGACGCTATACTAAGGGTTGCCTTTCGGCGCGGCACGCTATGCGCGAATGACGCGCGAAGAGACCGATGAGACGAGAGAGGACCGGATGGTTGGAAATGATGTTGGTGCTATTCTCGTCGTCCTGGGGATTATCGTCCTCGCGGTGACGCTCCTTGGTACCTTGATCTGGTTCCTCTACGTCCTGTTCACCGGCTTCCGACGAGGCCGCCACGTTTGATACTCGCTCGCGAGGCTTGCCCAGTGGTGGCTGAATTGCCCCAAGGGTACCTTGGCGTCGCGGATGGCCCATGCCGTCGCCAAGCCTCCCTGCGAAGGCCGCGATCCGCAGTGTGTTCCCAAAGCTTCGGTGTGCGTGCGCGCCGCTCCGTGCTCAGTCGGCAGCGGGAAGGGGGCGGGGATGATCGCCCCCGCCCCCCTTCGTCACACCTCGCCGCGTGAGTCGATTCACCGGCTTGCACTTGCCGTGGCAAGGGTCATTGGCACTTCCCCCAGTCGCAGTGCCATGAGCGACGCCGCTGCAGCGGCATTTCTTGCCACCTTAACGATTTGTGAGGGCGGTGTCCAGGGTGATGATCCTCCCACCGTGCAGCCGCAGTGAGGATCCGGCGATACTCAGCGTGGCCCGCTGGCCGGGCGCGACGATGAGGAGTTGGCCGTCGGCTGGGAACGGGGCAACTGCGGGGGCGGGCGGCGCGGGGGCGATCAGCAGGCGCGGGGCCGTAGCAGCGGCGATGCGATACCCCTCCTGTCCCGCGCGCGGCACAATGGCGGCAATCGCGGGCTCGGGCGCGGCAGCGCCGATGACGATCGCCGCGCTCAGCGACCCGGCGTGCAGGCGCAGGCGCGGTTCGTTGCCCTCGACCGTGGCGGGGATAATGTCGAGCGCCAACCCGCCCCCGCGCCCGATCGCGATCCGCTCGGACTCAACGCTCGCGCGTATCCCAACGCCGCGCGCGGCACATTCCTCGCGCAGCGCGGTGAGCGCCGCCGCGAGGCGGTCATCGGTCAGGCCGATCGTCAACACCTCGCGCACGCCCCCACGCCGCACAAGTTCGGTCACGCCGGTGAGATCGCGGCGGTCGGCGACGATCAAGAGATCGACCCCTCGACGCCAGGGGACGAATTGGCGACCGAGCGCGGCGGGGAGTTCGGAGCCGTTCGCGCCGCCGCCGATCAGCACGCGCCCGCCGCCAGCCCCTTCCGCGAGGACGTTGAGCGCCTCGCCCGCGCCGATGAACGTGAGTTGCGGTGCGCCGGGCGGGCGATCGAGCAGGAGGGCAAGAATCAGGAGCAGGGCGAGGGTTAGCACCGCCGCGAGCGCCGCGAGCAGAAGCCCATGGCGCGCGGTGGAGGGAGATGGCCCGGCACTACTCTCGGTGGCTGTCATCACCGTGCGATCGTAGCAGCGACCCGCGCAAGAGGCAACATCTACCAACCGTATTGGTAATCTGTCCGCATTCGACTATAGGGTTGGCCGATCCCTCACCCACCCTCACCCTTCAGGAGAGGGTCGCCGTCAGGGCGGCGGGGGCATCTCACTCCCACAGATTCACGAGCACTCGCTGGACAGACCGCTCAACGTACCTTGTAATAGGCGATGGAGATGGCCGCACCGCGGGGCTGCATCGATCCGGCTGGGAGGCTCTGGCTGATCACCCGGCCATCCTGCACGGTGGGGTAGACGCTGAAGAAGGTGGGGTTCTCACGCTCGATCTGGGCCTTGGTCTGGCCGTTGACGTTAACGGTGAACCCGGCCTCGACGAGGCGCTGGCGCGCGATCTCGAACGGGTCGCCGAAGAGATCGGGGACTTGGACGACGTCGCCAAGGCTGACCGTCAGGGTGATCGTCGCGCCCGGACGGGTGGTGTTGCCAGGCAGCGGATCCTGGTCGATCACCAGCCCCGACGGGACGTTGCGCGAGGGGACATCCTTGCGCGCCACGGCCAGCCCTGCCGCTTCCAACTGGGCGGCGGCCTGCGCGTACCCCTGCCCCTTCACATCCGGCACCGTGATCGCCTGCTGACCACGGCTGAGAATGACGGTGATCGTGCCGCCGCGCGCGAGCTGCCGTCCGGCCCCGGGCTGCTGGGTGATGATCTGCCCGGCAGGGCGGTCACTATACTGCGCGCCGACCTGCTCCACGACAAGCCCCGCTTCCTCGGCAGTGACTCTGGCCCCAGGGAGCGTCTTGCCGATCAGGTCGGGGACATTGGCGAGTGCGGCGGTCGCCGTGGGACTTGGTAGGGGTGTCGCTGTCGGCAGCGCAACCGTGACCGTGGCCGTGGCCGCCACGGTCGCGGTCGGCGGTGCGGTCGAGATCACCGCCACCGTTGGCGTCGGACGCGCCGATGGCACTGGGGTGCCGATCGCCGGGCGGATGGTCGCTGGTAGGGTCGCCGTCGCGACAACGGGGGCGGGCGGCGTTGGCGGCCCGGCCTCAGGCGTCGCGGTCGGCTCTTCGGGTGCCTCGGTCGGCAGGCCGGCGAGGATCGCTTGCGTCGGCGCAGCGGCGCTCTCGCCGAACGGCGAGAGACGATAGCTGACGGCGATCAGGGCGACCAGCGCAATCAGCACCGCCGTGCCGAAGAGCCAGGTGAGGCAGCCGACACCGCCGCGCGCCGCCGCGCCGGAACGCCCACTACCCCGACGCGGCGCGACCGGCGCGACCGGCGGGACCACGACCGCACCGCGACGCGCTGCGGTCCCACCGCGACGTTGGCGCGTATCGGGCGGCGGGGCGACGCGCCGGTCGCGCCAGCGGGGCCAATCGGCGAGCGCCGCCGCGAACTCGCGGGCATCGGCGAAGCGCGCGCCCGGTTCTTTCGCCAGCGCCCGCATCGTGATCGCCGCCAGCGGCGCGGGGATCGCGGCGTTGAGGCGTTTCGGCGAGAGGGGCGGCTCCTGCACATGCTTCAGCGCGATGCCGACCGTGCTGTCGCCGGTGAACGGCAACACCCCGGTCAGCAACTCATAGAGGATAACGCCGACGGCGTAGAGATCGGAGGCGGGGCTGGCCTGCTCGCCGCGCGCCTGTTCCGGCGAGATGTAGTGGACCGTCCCCATGCCGAAACCGGCGTCGGTCAGGGTGGTGTCGGCCAAACCTTTGGCGATGCCGAAGTCGGTGACCTTGGCCGTCCCCTCCGGTGTCAGCATGATATTCTGCGGCTTGATGTCGCGGTGGACGAGGGCGCGCGCGTGCGCGTAGCCGAGGCCCGCGAGGACTTGCGTCAGGATCGCGACCGTCTCCTCGATCGGGAGGGTACCGCGCGCGCGGATCAACTCCTTGAGGTTCGGGCCGTCGATCAACTCCATCACGAAGTAGTGACCGATGCCCGTGCCGCTACGCTCGTCCCAATCGAAACCGACATCGAAGATGTTGATGATATTCGGGTGGACAAGCGCGGCGACCGCTTGCGCCTCGCGCTCGAAGCGGGCGACGAAGGTGTGATCGGCGGCGTATTGCTCGCGGAGAACCTTGATCGCGACATGACGCCCGAGCGCGGTATCGAACCCACGGTAGACGATGGCCATCCCGCCGTTGCCGATCTTCGGCCCTAATCGGTAGCGCCCGTTGAGTACTCGCTCCATGCACCGCCCTTGCCCTTGCCGCCGGGCTGTCGCGCGTCCCTGCCATCGGCACCGGTCGGATCACGGTGTCCGACGATCGCCGTTTTCTCTCGTACCATTCGCGAAAGTAGAGTCACACATTCGTTCTGATTGTAGCGGCGGTCGGGTGGGCTGTCAAACGCTGCCGCCATATCCGCACCGGAAGTCCGCGCCAGGGGAAGCCCGACGCGGCCAAACGGTGCCGCGCTCCGACAGGGCGCGGCACCGTTCCCAATGGTCGAGAGCGACGTGGGGTTACCGACCGACCGGCCCGAGCGTGTCGACCATCACCTGGAGATCGGCCTGGTACCGCGTATCGCCGGGGGGCAGGGCGACACCGCTGAGCGAGCAGAGGGTATCGTTGACCTGATAGAAGTAGAGTACCCCCTTCACCGGCTGGCCGACCAGCGTGCCGGAATAGGTGATTGTCTCCTTCTGACCGCCGGGGACGGCGACCGACTGCCGACCGGTCTCGACAAACCCATTGATCGCGCCCTGGAACGTGGTGACGTACAGGTTGACCGCGTCGGCGAAGGCGAGGCCGCCGATGTTCGAGCCGCCGATCGTTACGAGCGCCAGATCATCGGCCGTCTCGTAGTTATCCCCGTCCGATCCCGCCTTAAAATTCGCGGGGAGCGTCATCCGGCACGCGCCCGACGTGTCCGTCACCGTCGTGCCGCCAGCGGTCGATGGAGGCGCAGCGGCGCGGGTCGGGGCGACTGTCGGGGCGACTGTCGCCGCCGGGGCACGGGTCGGGGCGACCGGGGCGACCGGGGCGGCGCTGCTACCGGCACCACCCTGCACCACGACGAGCGTACCCGCCGTCTGCTGCGCCGCGTCGGCATACTGCTGATCGCCGGGCGGGATCGCCAGCGCCACCAGCGAGCAGAGGACGCTGCCATTCTGCACGAAGTAGAAGACGCCCTTCGCCTGCTGACCCGAGACAGCGCCATTGAAGGTGACGATCTGGATGTCGCCGCGCGCATCCTTGCTCGTCTGCCGCCCCGTCTCCACATAGCCGGTCACCACCGATTGGAAGCCGCCGATGAACGCCGTGGTCGCGGCGTCGAGAGCGAGTCCAGGCGTGTCGGTACCGGCGAAGGTGAGGATTGCCAGGCTATCCGCCGTCGAATAGGTATCCGTGCTGCCAGCATTCGCCCTGAAGACCGGATTGAGCGTCATCCGGCATTTGCCCGAACTGTCGGTCACTTGAGCGCCGGTCGCGGCAGCAGTCGCCGCGCGGGTCGGGGCGATCGTAGCGGTCGGTGGCACCGGCGTGTTCGTCGGGGCGACCGTCGGAGTCGGCGGCACCGGGGTATTGGTGGGCGCGACGGTGGCGGTCGGCGGCACCGGCGTATTCGTCGGGGCGACCGTCGCGGTGGGCGGCACGGGCGTATTCGTCGGCGGTGGCGTCGCGGTCGGGGCCGCGCCCCCGCACGCCGCCAGCAGCGCCAGCATGCCCACGGCCAAGAACAGCTTGCAGGCTCGCAACATCTCCCCTCCCCTTCCGAAACACTCGCTGGCAGAATAACGTTCCACCGGGATATACGCCGGGCTAACGCAAATGCTCACGCCGTGGCCGGGAACCTCGTTTCCCGAGAGCCCCTGTGCCATCGCCGCGCGAGCGCCGAAGAATCGTAGCGGATATGCGGCGAGGCGACCAGGGCGAAACGTACCGATCGGCCTCGCCAGCAGGGACCGGCAGGGGGTGTCGTCGGCTGGCAACGATGACGCGCGGACACGACAAAGGCGCGGGACAACGCGCAAAACGAGGCGGTGGGATACAATCCTCCCCGCCTCGTCCCCGGCCTATCGCGCCGCTCACGGCTCAGGCTTGGTTGCGCCGCCCGCGCCCCAAACCGCTCGCGGCAAGCCCCGTCTGCTCAGCGTCCTCGCCGGTGACACTCCCTTCCTGGCGTCGGGACGCATGGGCGGAGAGTCGCCGATCGAGCTCGGCGATCTCGTCCGGCGTGAGCCGTTCGAGATCATCCTTACCGCCGCAATAGTGGCGCGCGGCGGTGACGAGTTGCGCCCGGCTGAAGCCAAGTTCCGTCGCCTTCGCCACCAGCTCGTCGTAGGTCGGGCCGGCGGGTGGGACGATCGTGAGCGCGGGGGCGACTTCGAGTATCTCGGGCTCGGTCTGCGGCGCGGGGTCGTGGACCGGGAGGGTCGAGCCGCCGCCGTTCGTGCCGTCGGTGAGGCGCGCGAGGACCGCCGCGAAGGTCGGATCGCGCAGTTCGAGGCCGATCGGGAACGCGGAGCTGTTGCTCTTGACGACGCGGAAGATCCGCACGGCGCTCAACCCTTCAAGGCGCAGCGTCGCCTCCAGCATCACGTCCACGAAATATTCGAGACCGCCGGTTGTCAGGGGCAGGACGCGCCCGAGCTCGTTCTCCTCGCGGTCCTCTTTCCCCTTCGCGCCGATCTGATCGATGATCACCACGCACGCGCCGCTATCGACGCAGAGGCGGCGCAGGACCTCCTGCAAGACCATCTGGTCAGCGGCGAGTTCATCGGCGTTCGGCTGGGCGGTGAGGTCGCCGGTCCGTTCGCGCACGGCCAGCAAGGTGTCGCGGTGCTTGCGCCCGAAATACATCGCCCAGGAGTCGAGGGCGTAGCAGCCGTAACCCTGCTCGCGCCCTTCGCCATCGAGCGCCCAATCGATGAACTCGGGGAGCTCGTCCGGATGTTGGATCTCGATGGCGTCGAATTTCGCGCCGTCGCTGCCGGGAAGCAGGCGACCCTTGCGCTCGACATCGAAGTAGCAGAGCCGCCCCAGGCCGGCATCGGCCATGCTGGCGGCGAAGTGGCTCTTGCCGGTCCCCGCCGCGCCGCGTACGGCCAAGACGAGCCGCTGCTGCCGCGGCCGCCGCGACAGGGGATTGATCCGCGCCCCACTCGCCTTGTTCATCACCCGCACCGCTCCTTTCGCTCCCGCGTCCGCTGGCCCCATCGGATCGCCAACGATCATCGCTGGCGTTAGCGTAGCACAATTAGAACAAATTTTCTATAGTGTTTTCACGAAGGGGGGCGGGTGGGATGGTAGTGACGAGAATGCGGGCAGCCGTGGGTGCGGCAAATCTCCGCGCCTCGGCACCGTCACAAGCTTGGTATTGTTTACTGCTGGGGGTGGAGAAGTTGATTCGGTGGGGTGGTGGACCGGGGATTGAAATCCCCGGCGCTCCCTGCCTGCGGCCACGAAGGCCACTCAAGTGGACTGGGAAACGACAGACATCAGGGTTGGCACGCCTGTCGCGAGGGTTATGGTATTTGCGATCTTGATCTCGTACCCAGCCTACTTGAGTGGGCTTCGTGGCCGCAGGCAGGGAGCGCCGGATTCATCCGGCGGCACTAACTCACCAGCCGCCTACCGGATCAATCGGTCAACCTCCATAGAATAGCACTGGCCGGTGTATTTCTCTGTGGCATTGGGCCAACCTTCACCGCAGCACCTGCGCCGGTCGTTCGCGCAGGATCTGCTCGGCCTGCGCGACGATCGCCCGGACGATGTCGCCGGCCGACTCGATACTGTCGATCAGCCCCGCGATGGTGCCCGCCGCGACCTTCACGATCCGCGTATCCCCGACCAGGGCGGCGCTCAGTTGCGCGCGCACCTCCGCGCGCCGGGCGACGATCTCGTCGTCGCGGCCCCGCCACGTCGCGGTGAAGTCATTCTGCACGACGCGCTCGACGATCTCGGGCGGGAATGGTGCCTGGGTCGCGAGATCGTAGACGCGGGTGAGGATCGTATCATCGGTGCTCGCCGCGACGATGCGGGCTTTGCGCGCTTCCCCGTAGGTCGATTCGCGGCTGGCGACGAAGCGCGTGCCGATCCAAGCACCCTCCGCGCCGAGGATCAGCACCGCCGCCAGCCCGCGCCCGTCCCCGACGCCCCCCGCCGCCACCACCGGGATCCTCCCGGCCACTGCGAGCGTCGCCGGGATCAGCGGCAACGATCCGCTGCTACTGCCGGTATGCCCGCCCGCCTCGGTCCCCTGCGCGGCGATGACATCGACGCCCGCGCGGGCTGCTGTGGTTGCCTGCGCCACGGTCTGCACCTGCGCCAGCACCTTGATCCCCGCCGTGTGCGCCGCGGCGACATAGGGGGTGGGATCGACGAACGAGTGGCTGATCGCCGGGACCCGCTCCGCGATGGCGACTGCCACCAGTTCGGCGGTGTCGGGCGCGGACGAGACAAAGCCGACGCCGAACGGTCGGTCGGTCCGCGCGCGCACCAGCCGGATCTGCTCGCGCAGCCAGTCCGGCCCGCCGGACATGCTCGCGCCGATCATCCCCAGCCCGCCGGCCTCCGAGACCGCCGCCGCCAGATCCGCCGTCGCCGCCCCGGCCATCGGCGCGTTGATGATAGGGTGCTCGATCCCGAATAGTTCGCAGAGGCGTGTACGCAACATTGTCCTCTCCTCCCGCCTATCGCACCACTCGTCTATCTGCATATACTAGCGCATCGTGCAGCGAAGAAAAATCGCGCGGCCCGTCCTCAACAGGGGACGGGCCGCGCGACGAAGAGTTGGCAACATCCCGCGCACCGAGGCGACGATTAGGGGATCCAGCCCTTCTCGCGGATGAGCCGGTTGCCGAGCAGGCCGAGCAGGACATCATAGGGGGCGGCGTTCTCCGGGTGATACTCGTAGCGCGCCCGCTCGAAGTACTGCACCGTGTACGGCTTGCCATCGTCGGGGCTGATCTCGACGAACTCCTCGGTGATCGGCAGGCCGCTGACGAACAATCCGCCGTGGCTGAGCCAGTAGTCGCGGAACGAACCGCCGAGGTTGTGACCGGTCGCGGCGAAATAGGTCGCCCCTTCTTTCGGCTGCGCGGGCGGATCGATCCGGTGGAAATCGCGCCCGAGCAGCCCCAGCAAGACTTCGTATGGCGTGCCAGCATGCTCCGGGTGCAACTCGAAGCGCGCCCGCTCGAAATACTGCACCGTGTAGAGCTTGTTATCGTACGGGCTGCGCTCCTGGAACTCGCGCGTGCGCGGCAGGCCGAACTGCGCCAGCCCGCCATATTGACGCCAGTAGCGCAGGAACGCCCCCTGCACAACCTGCCCCGTCTCGGGGAAGTAGTGTTGCGTGGCGCTGTTCGGCACCGGTGCGACGCGAGTAGCGGGCGAGGTCAGGCGGTCGATCGCGACCCAGGCCCCCGCATCCTCCTGCCCGATCCGCCAGGCGGCGAAGCCGGCCAGGCCGAGTTCGACGGAGATATTCAGCTTCGCGGCGATGCTGCGCTCATCCTCGTACCAGGCTTCGTGCTTGTCGCCGGCCTCGTCGGTGTAGCGCACCCAGTTCGCCTCATCGACCGTGCTGTAGCCGCTCGTCGCACCGGGTTTGCGGGCGAGGGTCGGCCCCTCGGCCATCTTCACCGTGCGCGCCGGTGGCCCCTTGGCCGTATTCCAGTCCATCCCGTAGAACGGGACGCCGAGCAACGTCTTGTCGGCCCCGAACTGGCTCGCGCCGAATCGGGCGACCGAGCGCACCCAGCCGCTCGGCGCGATCGCGCCCGGAGTCTTGCCGTTCTGGTAGTGGAAGTCATAGGCCATCAGGACGACGAGATCGACGTGCGGCGCGAGGGCGGCGTAGTCGTAGACGCCGCCCCAGCCGGTCTTGGTGTCGCTCGCCTTGGCGGCGACCGCCATCGTGGTGAGCTTCCCCGCCGGACCCAGGCGGGCGTGCAGACGGCGCATGAAGTCGGTCAGCAGCGACCGGTCGGCGGGATTCAACCCCTCGAAATCGATCTGGATCCCGTCGTAGCCCTTCGCCGTGACGATTCCGACGAGTGCCGCGACGAGGCGATCCTGCTCCGCTGGCGTGTCGATCAGCGCGTGGAAGGCGTCGTACTGCGCGCCCGTGCTGATCATCGGCAGGATCTTGACCCCTTTCGCGCGCAGGAAAGCGGTCGTGTCGGGCTGCTCGTTGCGCACGTCGATCGTGCCGTCGGCCTTAAGGCTGTAGTAGTACGGCGAGACGTGCGTGAGGCTGTCGATGTTCGCCTTCAGGCTGACGAGGGAGTCGGGGTTATAGGTGACGTAATAGCCCCAGCGGATCGCGCCCGCCGCGCTCGCGGGCGGCACCGCCCCCCCGCCCGCCGCGAACGGTGCCCCGGCGATGACGACGAGCAGAACCAAGAGGAGACGAACGGCGCGCGGGCGCATAGGAACTCCTTGGCCTAAACACAGTGGTCTCGTCGAATGGAACGGCGGGCGCTGGAACTGGTTCCGCGCTGCGGCACGATAGGATGAATCCCAACTTGCATCTCCCACGCGCTTGCCTCCTGCACGCACGATCACTCGGTCGCTGGCGGGCGGATCGCCCCCCTACAGGATCGGACCCGGTGCAGGCGACGATTCGTGCCAGCGTGCGAGCACGGTTACGGAACGAACGAGATCGCAGACAGGCCGGGGCTGTCGATTAGCACCCGGCCCGAGAAACGTCGCGATCGCGCGGCGCGCTCAGATTGCGCGCTCGGCACCCCAGGTCCAGCGCGAGTTGGCGTAAAAATTCCAGGCGGTGGCGACCATGATCCCCGCGAGATTCGCCGGGGCGTAGTGGATACCCGCAGCGAAGAGGAGGTTGAGGACGATCAGGTTGATCACCATGCCGACGAGGGAAACCGCGACAAACTGGATCAGGCGGCGCGGTTGGATTCCGGTCGCGCCGAAGGTCCAGAAGTTGTTCCAGATGAAGTTGTTGGTGATCGCCAGCGCGATCGCCACGATCGCCGAGCGCGAGAGCGGCAGGCCGAGTTCGTCGTGGAGCAAGTAGAGGGCCAGCATGTTGATGCCGACGCCGCTCCCACCGACCAGACCGAAACGGATGAACCGGGCCATCTCGGGCGAGATCAGGCGCAGCAGCGGGGCGATCAGGCGATACCCGGCACTCGTGCGCCACCCTTCGGGGCGTGTTGTCTCCATCAACTCCTGCTTTCGAGCGGTCACATCGCGCGGCTACCGCGCCAACCAGGGGGTGAACACCGCCACGCGGGACCACACCGACGCGGAGACAAGAACGATTCGGGGGGACAAAAAGTTCCCCCGGCGGCGGCGGGCGGGCCAGGGGTAGTAGAACAGAGAGGGCCGCCGGGACGCAATAGGAAGAGTGGCGGGACAAAGGGGGCGACTTTGCCCGTCGGCGCTGGTCCGCCGCGCCAACGGGCGGGTCGCCCCCTTTGTCCTGCGGGAGGGCTATCCCGGCAAATCGATCACGATATATTGCTGCTCGACCGTCACCGGATATGTCTCGGCGACGTACGGGCCGGGTTCGAGACCGGGCGCGGGAGCCTCGCGATCGAGCAGCGCCTGCGCGGGCGCGACCGTCACATCGTATTGCCGGACGCGGACGCGCGCGGGGTCGAACCAGGACTGCCCGGTGCGGATATCGAACTCCCAGCTATGCCAGGGGCATTTCAGGATCTCGCCCTGTCGGCTGTATTCGTACTCGCCCGGCAACGGCGAATGGATGAAGCCGCTCTGCTTACCCAGGCAGAGCGGCCCGCCCTGGTGCGGGCAGCGGTTCCGCAGGGCGAAATAGTCGCCGCCGAGATTAAAGACCCCGATCGAGCGCCCCGCGATCTCGACAACCTTGCGCCCGCCCGGCGGGATCTCCTCCACCGTGGCGACGACATGTTTCGGCATGGTTCCTCCAGTCGGTAGTCGGTAGTCGGTAGTCGGTAGTAGCAGCGAAGAAGACCGCGCACCTTGCCCTGCCTCGGACCCTCTACCGACTACCGACTACCGACTCAGAACTTGTAGAGCCCCTTGGCGTTATCGGCCATGATCCGGCGCTCCAGGTCGGGATCGAGGCGCACCGGGAACGCCTGGTCCGGCGCGTCGAAATCCCAGTGGGGATAGTCGGTCGCGAAGATCAGGCGGTCGGACATCCCCAACTGGTCGAGGAGTTGGTGGAATTGGGCGGGCTTGGTCGGCTCCTCCATCGGCTGCGTCGTGATCCAGAAATGCTCGCGGATGTACTCGGAGGGCAAACGCTTGAGGTGCGGCGTCTCCGCGCGCAGGCGACCGTAGGCCGCGTCGAGCCGCCACATCAGCGGCGGCAGCCAGGCGAAGCCACCCTCGATCATCACGATCTTGAGGGTTGGGAACTGCTCGAACACCCCCTCACAGACGAGGCTGACGACCTGCGACTGGAACGCCTGGGCCATCCCGGCGTGATCCTCGATGTAATAGGAGGGACGCCCCGCCCCGGTGAACGGGAAGCCGCCGCTGCCGCCGAAGTGGATCCCGATCGGCAAATCGTTCCGCACCGCCGCCTCGTAGAGCGGCCAGTACTTGCGACGGCCCAGCGGCTCGGCGGTGCGCGCGATCAGCAACACCTGGACGAAGCGCCGATCGCGAGCGGCGCGGTCGATCTCGGCGGCGGCGAGCTGACCATCCTCGTAGGGGACGACGAGCGAGGCGCGCAGGCGCGGCTCGGGATCGAGCCAAGTGGCGACCTGCCACTCGTTGATCGCCTGGGCGACTGCGGCGGATTGGTCGAGTCGGCGCGCCCCGGCACCGATCAGACAGTTGAGAATCCCGTATTCGATATTCCAGGCGTCGAGCAGCTGCTCGCGCATGAAGGTGAGGCTGGAACCGGGGTTCCCACCCCCCGGGGGCCAGGCGTCGTGCCGCGCGGCGTTGGGATTGATCCGCGGGTAGGCCGTGGCGCTGTAGCCGAAGGTGCCGAAGCGCGCGTGGTAGTCGCGCCACTCGGCGGGGAGGAACGGCAGGAGCGCCTGCGGCGACGGCAGATCGTTATGAATATCCCCATCGATCACCGCCGGCTTGACCCGCGTGCGCGTCTGCTCGCGGGTGAGTGTAGTCGCCATGTCAGGGCTCCTTTCTTAGACCTCTCCCTCCCCCGATTTCGCCTCCGCTCAATCTCCCCCTCCCTCCCCTGTAGGGAAAGGAGGGGGCAGGGGGGTGGGAGAGGTTACAACCGGTAGAAGGTGCGGGCATTGTCGCGCATGATCTTGGCGATCAGCGCATCGGGCAGACCGGCGGGCGGCAGAGCCTCCTCGGGGGTATCGTACTGCCAATGCGGATAATCGGTCGAGAAGAGCAGCAGTTCATCGGAGCCGAGTTGGTCGATGATCTGCAAGAACTGCGCCTCGACCGGCGGCGCATCCCACGGCTGCGTCGTCAAGCGGACATGCTCGTGGACATACTCCGAGGGGAGACGCCGCACCCACGGGGTTTGGGGACGCAAGCCCTTCCACTCCTTATTCCAGCGCCAGAGCAGCGAAGGGAGCCAGGTGAAACCGCTCTCGATCAGGGTGACGCGGAGGGCCGGGAAACGGTCGAAGACCCCCTCGAAGATCAAGTTCATCAACTGCGACTGGAAGATACTCGCCATCCCCGCCCACTCCTCCATGTAGTAGGAGGGCCAGCCGGAGGGGGTCGGCGGATTGGGCGGGGAGCCGCCGAAGCCGATCCCGACGACGAGATCGTTGCGCACCGCCGCGTCGAGCAACGGCAGGTAACGACGATTGCCGTAGGGAGCCTCGGCGCGGACCGGCAGGTAGACCTGCACGAAGCCGGGATGCCCGCCGACCCGGTCGATCTCGCGCGCGGCCAATTCGGGCTGCTGACTCGGGACGACGATCGAGGCGCGCAAGCGTGGCTCCTTATCGAGCCACTCGGCGATCAACCAATCGTTGACGGCGCTCGCCATCGCCACGGCGGCGTCGGGGTTGTGGATCGCCTCGACCGCGTAGGCGCAGGTGAGGATGCCGATCTCGGTGCCCCAGGGGTCGAGCGCCTGCTGTTGTAAGAGCGCCAGACTGGAACCGGCGGGGCCTCCATCGGGCTTCGCCTCGGGCCGGGCCGACGTTTCCGCGCTGGCGGGATAGGAGCTCTCCCCCGGCCCCTTGAATCCGGTCTGGTTGATCTGCTCCCGCCAATACTCGGGAAGGTAGGGGAACAGGTCGGCGCTGCTCGGGACGACGACGTTGAGGTCGGCGTCGATCACGCCCTGCGCCACGATTTGCGCGAGGCGATCGGTCGCGGTGGCGGTCATCGGCACTCCTTCTGTCGGCAATGTACGCGCGCCAGCTACTCCGCAGATCGCCCACGCGCCATCGTCGCTGGCACAGCGGCACCGCTCGGCGGTTGGGGCGGCAGATCGGCGGGGTCGGCGTAGACAACAACCTCGCCCTCCTCGATCGCGACCGGGTAGGTCTTGACCCGCATCTTGGGATCGACCAGGCACTGGCCGGTGGTGATGTCGAACTCCCAGAGATGCCAGGGGCAGCGAACAATCTCGCCGTCGCGCTCGATCTCCGGCTCGCCCGCATAAGATGAGGGCGGGGCGACCGCCTCCGGTCGCCCGCTAACGCGCCCGGTGCAGAGCGGCCCCAACTTGTGCGGGCAGAGATTCCGCAGCGCGTGATAATCGCCGTTCACGTTGAAGACCCCGATCCCCGCCCGCCCCCGAAACGGCACGATCAGCTTGCGCTCGCCGGGCGGGATCTCCTCCACGCGCCCGGCGACAACGCGCCGGATATCGCTGCTGGGGTCGAGGGGCATGGGGCCTCCGGGGGAGTCCGTAGTCCGTAGAGGGTCCAGGGCAAAGCAAGGTGTTCGGCTTCCTTCGTAACTACTACGGACTACGGACTACGGACTCGACTCGCTACAAGCCAAACATCTCCCGCGCGTTATCCGCGAAGACGCGGCGGTGCAGGTGCTCCGGGAGCTTGGGGAAGGTGGTGGCGGGGTCGTCCCAGTCCCAGTGCGGCCAGTCGGAGGAGTAGACCAGCGTCTCGTCGGCGTGCATCGCGTCGAGCATGCAGAGAAATTGCTCGTTGTTGGCCGCTTCGAGCATCGGCTGCGAGCCGACACGGATATGCTCGCGGAAGTATTCGCTCGGCAGGCGCTTCACCCAGGGGGTCTGGTCGCGCAGGCTCTTCCAATCGGCATCCATGTGCCACATCAGGCCGACCGCCCAGAACTGATCGCACTCGTCGATCAGCACCTTTAGGCGCGGGAACTTCTCGAAGACCCCCTCGGCGATCAGCGACACGGCGTGGGCCATCGCCATCTGCGGGCGGGCCATGCGGGTCTCGATATAGTAGGTCGGGTAGCCGACGCCGGTCGGCGGGCCGGCCAGGCCCGCGCCCTCGTTGCCGGGGTGGATCCCGATGACCAGCCCGTGACGCTCGCACGCCTCCCAGATCGGGTGGTAGAAGCGATTGCCGTAGGGCATCCTGTTGCCGGTCGGCAGCATGATCGCGCGCACGCGCGGGTCCGCGCCGATCCGCTCGATCTCCCGCACCGCGAGGCGGGGGTCGCTGGTGGAGACGGCCATCGCCATGATCAGGCGCTCGTCGCGCGCGATCCAGTGTTCCATCGTCCAGTCGTTAAAGGCGCGGCAGAGCGCGGCGGCGAAATCGGGGTCCGGCAGGACCGAGGCACCGTAGACGCCCGCGCCGGTCAGCAGGGCGTAATCGACGTGCCAGAGATCCAGGTGCTCATCGCGCAACTGCTCGTAGCTGTTGCCCATCTTGTGGGTGCTGTGCTTCGTCGCGTCGCAGTTGGCGGCGGCCAGATCGGTGCGCCCGGCATTCTGCGGCACGTTGAAATACCCCGAGCCGGGGATGCGCATCCCCCCCTGCTCGATCATCTGCTCCCGGTAGACGCGCGGCAGATAGGGGTACAAATCCTCGGGCTGCTTGATCCCCTGGTGGACATCGCAGTCCACCAGCCCGAGATCGAGCCGCGGCTGGCCGGTCCAACCGGGTGCCGTGATCGGTCGTGCGCCTGGCACTGTTACCATCTGAACATTCCCTCCGCGCGGCCCGACCGACCCAACACCCGTGCGCGTCGTGACCGCGATACCTTGCCGTGCGCGTCGTGGAGATGATTGTGCAGGAAGAGCAGGGATATGGCAAGTGGTCAGGCAAGGCGCACGACGATAGGGGAGCGGTATCACTCTGGCAAAGGGGTCGCCCGGCTCGCCGCATTCACGAACCTTTCCTCGCACCATCCTGCACAACCAGCGACGCGTGTGCGATAATTGCGGCGTGTGCCGTGTCGCGACGCACCGTCATGGCTTGGGCCGGGCGCGCGACACAGAGAATTGGTGACCCGAAGATAGCGATATAGAGGAGGGCCGAAGTTCAATGCAGGTCGATCAGCAGCCGGGCGAGAGTTTCGAGGCGATGCTACGCCGCTTCGGGCGCACGATCATTAAATCGGGAATCCTTGGCGAGGCGAAGCGCAAGCGCCACTACCTGTCGAAGGGCGAAGCATCCCGCGCCAAGGTGAAGGCAAGCGAGCGCAAGAAGCGCCGGAAGGCCGCGCGCGAGGCGCAGCGGGCGGCGGCGAATCGCTAACAAATGACCGGGTCGGCGCGGGCGCGGGGTGGTGCGAATTCTTGGTTTCCGCCATACCCCGCGCCCTCATAGGCCCGCGATGAGGCCGGGGACGACGGATGCCGACGACAGTTTTCCTCTCCATCCGGGGTGACGATGCCACGCGCGCCTTGGAGAGTTTCCGGCGCGCGCTCGGCGAAGACGCGACCTCGCTGGTCGTCGTGCCGACGAACGACGAGAGCGGCTATCACGGCAGCGCCGAGGTCGGTGACCTCGCGGCGGCACGCGAGGCGTTCGCGCTCGCGCGCAAGCCGTTCCCAACCTTGCGCGCTTATCTCGGGGCCGGGGGGCGCGACGAGCCGGTGACCCGCCCTGCGGAGCCGCCGAATGGCGAGGGTCGTCCCGCGCGCTCGGGCGAGTCACGGTCGCGCTCGGGCGAGCGGCCAACGGCAGGCCGTGCGGAGCGCGGCGAGGGTCGTGGGCGCGGCACCGAGGATCGAGATCGTGGTCAGGAACGTGGCCGCGAAGCGGGGCCGCCGGTCGAGGGGGAGGGGCGCGAGGGTCGCCGCGCGCCCTTGCGCGGTCGCAGCCGCAGCGGTCGCCGCCCGCCACAGGGCGAGGCACCTGTGCAGTAGGGCCAGCCCCCGTGCGATAGCAATCATTAAGGAGGGGGTCCGCGACGCTCGATGCGTCGCGGGCCCCCCTTTTTCTGTGCCGCTTGGGGCGGCTTATGGATTGCCTGGTGCGCCTCGATAGGCGACGCTGAGTCCCTTGCCGGTCGGGACGATGACGTGCGCGAAATCGGGCAGGGCGTCGATGGCGGCGAGATAGGGCGCGATCTCCTCCGGGTGCGAGAGGACATTGTCGGCGAGGAGCAGGCAGTCGGGTGTCAGTTTCGGCAGGAGGCGGGCCAGTTGCTCGGGATACAGGCGACGGTCGGCATCGAAGAAGACGCAGTCGAACGGGCCGACCAGGGTGTCGAGCAGCGCGGCGGCGTCGCCGAGCAGCAGTTCCACCCCCCCGAGCAGCCCCGCGCGCCGCAGATTCACCTCGGCCTGCGCCCGCTTCGCCGCGTCGCGCTCGATGCTGATCAGCCGCCCGCCGAACGGTCGCGCGGCGTGGGCGAGCCAGATCGCGCTCAGGCCATTGGAGGTGCCGAGTTCGAGCAGGCGTGTCCGTCGGCCATTGGCGACGAGGATACTGACCAATTGCGCCGTATCCGGTTCGAGATTCAGCAGACGCCGCGCGTGGTCCCCCTCGCGCGCGTCGTGCTCCTGGCCGTGCGCGGCCAACTCCGCCAGTAGTCGCCGGGTAGCCGCGTCCATCGCGCCCATCTTCCCCTCACCTTTCCCTCGCCACGCCCAATTCGCGCGCGTCAGTCCGCCCCGTTGAGGAAGCGGAGGGCGACGGCGGCGACGGCGGCGACCCCCACCGGCAGCGCCCCCTCGTCGTCGATGTCGAAGCGCGGGTGGTGGTGGCCGTGGACCAGACCGCGCTCGGGGTTGCGCGAGCCGATCCGGAAGAAGCAACCGGGCGCGGCTTGCAGGAAGTAGGCCATGTCCTCCGCGCCCATCCCCGGCTCGCGCTCGACGACCTTGTCCGGGCCGACGACCTCGCGGGCGACCGCGCGGACGAGGTCGGTCATCGCCGGGTCGTTGACCAGCACCGGATACCCGAAGGTGTACTGCGTCTCGGCGGTGCCGCGCATCGCCGTGGCGATCCCCGCGACGAGCGCCGGGATCCGCTCCGACAGCAGTTTGCGCGTCTCCTCGTCGGTCGTGCGGATCGTCACCCGCAGCTGGCACTCCTCGGGGATGATGTTGGAGACCGTCCCGGCGTGGAGCGCGCCGACGGTGACGACCGCCGGGCGGAGCGGGTTAATCTCGCGACTGACGAGCGTCTGGAGCGCGACGATAGCTTGCCCCGCGATCACGATCGGGTCGATCGCGACGTGCGGGCGGGCAGCGTGCCCCCCGAGACCGGTGATCGTGATCACCGCCTCATCGACGGCGGCGTTGGCTGGCCCGGCGCAGACCCCGATCGAGCCGACCGGGATGTCCTGCGCGATGTGGACGCCGAACGCGGCGTCGACCTGCGGATTCTCCATCACCCCGGCGGCGATCATCGGCTCCGCCCCGCCGACCGACTCCTCCGCCGGTTGGAAGGTGAACTTGACCGTGCCGTGGATCTCGTCCTTCCGATCGGCCAGGAGGTGGGCGACGCCGAGGAGGATCGCGGTGTGGGCGTCGTGGCCGCAGGCGTGCATCACGCCGGGGGTCTGGGATTTGTATGGCACGTCGTTCAGTTCCTCGATCGGCAGGGCGTCCATGTCGGCGCGCAGGAGGACGGTCTTGCCCGGTCGCCCGCCGCGCAGGAGCCCGACGACGCCGGTGGTGGCGATCCCGGTGCTGGTCTCGATCCCGAAGCTCCGCAACTTCTCGGCGACGAAGCGCGCCGTATTCTCCTCTTGCATCCCCAGCTCGGGGTGCTGGTGCAGATAGCGCCGGTCGGCGACGACCTGCGGGCCGATCTCCCAGGCCGCCTCGGCCAGCGGCAATTTCGCGATCATCATTCCCCTCCTCCTCGGTGAGTCGTTGCCACGGTGCAACTGCTGAGGATTGTAGCAGGGAAGGGTGATCGCTTCGTTCGATACTGACGTTGGCGACGGCGGGCGGCGGTGGGCAACGACAAGGGCGGCGCGACCGACACGAGGGCTATTCCTCCCGCCGATCGCGCCGCGCACCGTCTTTACGCCGGGCCGGATTGTGGGGTCAGTCGCCCGCGACCGCCACCTGCAGATTCACCTCGGCGGCGATCAGGCGTTCCCGCAGTTGCGCTATCTCGGCCTCGTTCAGTGGCGGGATCGGCGCGGCGGTGTGCGGCCCGCACAGCCCCTTGAGGAAATACTGCGCCTTAATCCCGGCGGGGAACGTCCCGACCCGCACCGCCGCATTCGCCCGCGCGACCGGCCCCGCCAGTGCCACCGCCCGCGCGACATCCCCCTCTTCGTGGGCGCGATAGATCGCGGACAAGAGATCCGGCACGGTGTTGACCGCCCCGCCGATGAGGCCGTGCCCGCCGACCGTGAGCGCCGCCGCGAGCAACTCATCTGAGCCGGTGTAGAGGGTGAAGCCCGGCACATCCGCGACGAGGCGCGCGAGGCTGGCGAAGTAGCCGAGGTCGCCACCCGAGTCTTTGAGGCCCATGATATTGGGGTGCCTGGCCAGGCGCGCGACCGCATCGGGCGGGAGCTGCAACTTCGTCATCACCGGGATGTTATAGAGGATCAGCGGCAGCGGGCTCGCCTCGGCGACGCGCTCGAAGTAGCCGACGATCGCGTCGGACTCGAGGCGGTAATAGTACGGCGGCGGCACCAGCGCGCCCTGCGCCCCGAGTCCGGCACTCGCCTCCAGGCTGGCGACGACCTCGGAGACGGTGCTGCTCGCCGCGCCGGTGAAGACCGCGCCGCGCCCGGCGGTCGCCTCCACGGTCGCCTCCAGCGCCCGCCGCCGTTGCGCGATCGTCAACGACGGCCCCTCGCCGGTCGAGCCGAGGATCGACAAGCCGGTGACACCGCTGGCGAAGAGGTACTCGACAACTTGCTTGATCCCGGCGGGGTCGACCTCACCCCCGCCGGTGAGTGGTGTTGCCATCGCCGCGTAGACACCGGGATACCGCTTGGAAATCCCCATCGGCCACCCTCCTCTCGTTTTTCTTGCGCCGTTACCCCAACGCGGCGCATCGTAGCACCGACTATCGTGTCGCAGCAATCGTCAAGGGAAGTGGGCAAGTGCCGCATTGGCGATGTGCAGAGATGGAACCAGCGGGATATACGGTATAGGGGGCGGGCGACGTATGTTATGGTGCGCCTTGTGGCGACTGGGAAATCGTCCGATGGCCAGATCGGGTGGGCGCGCTCGGCCCGCGCGCTATTAGGAGTGCTGGATTGGGGATCGTGGCGAAAGCTGGGCGTCATGGGCGGGGTGGGCTACAGGCCCGGCCCATCGTGTCCCTGTGGCTGATCGCGATCACTCTGGCCGCGCTGCTTGGCCTGGCGCTGAAGCTGCTGCTCGCGTTGACAACGTACGGCACCAACGACGTCAGCTATTGGGCGTGGTTCCTGGAGCAGTTGCGCGCATCCGGCGGGGTCGGACTTTACCATAGCACGGACCCCGCGAACGGCTCGAAGTTCTTCAACCACCCGCCCTTCATGATTCGTGGGCTGCAAATGGTGGCATGGCTCACCGCCACGAGCGGGTTACCATTCCAGTTCTGGTTGCGCCTCCCCGCGATCATCGCCGATTTACTCAGCCTCCTGCTCGTCTGGCGTCTCCTCGCGCACCAACCAGGGGGAGTTCGCTCGCCGCCGAGTCTCGCGCTGCTGGCCCTCGCGCCGCCCGCGATCATGATCGCGGGCTTCCATGGCAACACCGACCCGGTGATGGTCTGCTTCGTGCTGCTGGCGCTCTACCTGCTCGACCGGCAAGGTCCAGCCTGGTTGGCCGGGGTCGCGTTCGGCATGAGCCTGAATATCAAGATCGTCCCCGTCATCTTCCTCGCCGCCATCGTCCTGTCTCTGCCGGATCTGCGCCGACGCGCGACGTTCGTCGGCGCCACGGGCGCGACCTTCCTGCTGGGCTCGCTCCCCTTCCTCCTCCAGGATCCGATCTTCATCGCGACGCGCGTCTTCGGTTACGGCAGCTTCTCCGGCCATTGGGGAATCTCCCGGATTCTCACCAAGCTGCTCTCCGAGGATGCCTGGCTGAGCACCACCTACGCCGCGCGCGGGAAGTTCGTCGTCCTGGCAGCGATCGGCGCGGCTTCCTGGTGGATCTACGCGCGTCATCGCGACACCCCGCTCTTCCATCAATGCGGCCTGCTGATCTTCCTCTTCCTGGCGCTGGCACCGGGCTTCGGGGTCCAGTATCTCGCCTGGATGGTCCCCTGGGTCGTCGTCCTCGGCGCGCCCGCCGCCGCGCTCTTCTACGCGGTGAGCGGCCTCTTCCTCTTCCTGGTCTATACCTACTGGTCGGGCGGCTTCCTGTGGACCCTGGCTGACTCTGTCACCGTTGGCCTCTGGCAGGGGCCGACCGTCGCCGTCGAACTCCTCTGCTGGGCCACGGTGGTCGCGCTGGCGGGCATGCAACTCCGCCAGATCCGCAGCCGCTCCTGGGATGCCGCCCCCTCCCGGAAGGCGCACTAGCACTCCCCCCACCGCCAGGTGTCCTGTATGCTAAAGGACGCAGCAGCCACTCTGGGCGGCGAGCGCATAGGCGCGCAACTCCGGTCGCAGCCCTGGCGTGTGGTCCAGGAACCGCGCGATGAGCGCCTTGACCCGCCGCGGGTCGTGCGTCGCCCAGTGGCCCAGCCCGTGCAAGGCGCTCTCGCGGCAGGCATCCGCCGTCAGGTCGAGCGTCGCGCTCATCGTGTCGAGGCAGGCGTCGTGGACGGCCGCGCGGGCGCGCCCCTCCGGGAGTGCGGGGAGCGGCAGGAGATCCCACCACATGTAGCACGCGCTGTTGAGCGGATCGGCACCGGGTTCGTCGAGATGGCCCAGGTGGGGTGAGCAGCGCGGCGCGAACAGCCGGGCGAAGAGGGGGACGAACGCGCGGATGCAACGCTCCCAGCGCGCCGCCGGGATCGTGACGTCGTGCGTGGCGAGCGTCAGCCCGGAAGCACCGCTACCGAGGAGATACCAGAAGCCCTGGTTGAGCTGGGCATTGGCGAGTGGGGCGAGGAGTTCGTCGGGGCGTTCGCAGAGCCGCGTCAGGAGATCGAGTTCGACGCCTGGGGCGGGCGCATCGGCCAGATCGCCCTCCTCCCAGTACCACTCGGGCGCGGTCACCGGGCGGTCGAACACATAGGCGATCCAACGCTCCAGGCTCCAGGGGGTAGCCGCCGCGCCGATAATACTATTCCTCCTCCCTGTCACCAGCATGTCAACCAGTGCGGGCGTTCAAAGAGTCCCACCGCGTCGGCATCGCCCCGCTCTGCATGGTGCGCGCGCGGGGGTCAGAGCCGGAACCGCCGCAAATCCAGGTCGATCGATCGCCGCCACGCCACCTCGGGCGTGATAGCGGTGGAGCCGGTCGACTCGAGTTCGAGCCGCAGGCGGCCATCGCTGGCGCGCACCAGCATCACCGAGGCTTTGCTGATCTGCGGCTGCTTCGGCAAGGCCAGCAGGCGCAGGCGGGCGGGCGGCGAGCCGCCCCTCCTCGGCGCGGAGCAGCCCCTCGCAGCGCCACGGCGCGAGCGCCCGCAGCGCCGCCCAGAGCACCGGCGGCCAATGGGTCGCGTGGTCGGTCGGTAGCCTCCCCTCGGGATCGCCCTGCAAGATCCCGAGGAGCGCGTCATCCAGATCCAGGCCGTAGAGGTCCAGCGCCTCCCGGAGTTGCCCCTCGTCCTGCAGCAGGATGCAGAGCGCCGCGCGGTCGGCGTCGGCCAGGTTCGTCCCCTCGCGCGCCAGCCGCTCGCGCAGCGCGGCGATCCGCCCCGCGCGTCCCGCGAGCCCCAGCCCGGCGGGGTCGAGCCCGGCGACGCCCCAGCGCTCCGCCTCGCCCGCCGCGACGCGCCCGTTCCAGAGCCAGCGCGCCCCGTCCCACCGGTGGCGACGATCGCCGCCCACGCAGAGATCGAGCGTCAGCGCCACGAGCCAGGCACGGCTGCGACGGGCGGGATTGGCCGGATCGTCATAGGTACTGGGATAGGCTGCCAGTGCCACATCTACGCCGAGCGCCAACTGCCCGCGCGCATCGCGCGGCACGTTCGCCAGGAGTCGCGGGCCGTCGATCGCCGCCAGGTCGGCCGCCAGCGCCGCCGCGCCGTCCGCAGTCAGGCCGATGGTCGCGAGGTCCGAGGTCGGCGCGGGATGCGGTACGCTCGGCGCGGCGGGATCGAGCGCGACGACAAGCCCGAGGGCCGACCAGGCGGCCCCCGCCGTGGCCGCGGCCGCGATCGCCGCGCGCGTCGCCGCCAGCGCCCGCAGCGGCTTGAGGTCACCCGGTCCGAGCGGGGGCACCTCCAGGACGGGCAGTGGCACGGCGTCGCACCAGGCGGCGACAGCGCAGGCGATCTCAGCCGGGTCTGCTGTGTGCAGATGGATCTCCGGGCCGCTCTCCCAGTGATCGGGCGGCTGCTTCGCGATCAGCAGCTCGTATCCGGCATCGCGCGGATCGCCGGTCAGTGGCACCGCCTCGTACGAGCGCCGCCCGCCCGGCTCGATCCTATAGGCCACGATCCGCGCCGCCCCCGGCACCCCGCGCGCGGTGACGACGAGCCCCGGCACGCCGAACGGATCGATCCGACACTCCGCGATCGTCAGGCGCCAGTTCCCCAGCGCGAGCAGGTGATGCTGCAACTGGTGGTGGTGAAAGTCGCGCGCCAGCTGCTCCGGTGTGCGGCTCAGCATGCTGGTCGCCCAGGAGAGCGCGCCGTGCAGCCGCCACGATCCGGCCCCCGGCACCGCCTCGGCGAGGGTGGTCCCCCGCACGATAGCCTCCTCCACCATTCGGCGCAGTTGATCGATCGTCTCCTGATTCGGCAGTGGATCTGCCATCGTCCCCTCCGTGTGCCATCGGCGTGGCACCGACCCTCGACGGCCCGCCCGCCTCGGCAGCATACCATCACGGGGTGGGCGCGCCTATACCCCGAAGCGCCCCCACCGCCTGTGACCTTCGGCTCCCAGCGCGACGATCGGACAGATCGGGAGCGAGGGAGCCCCAAGGCAAACTTTTACCGACGGGTAACGGATACGGGTAACGGAGGAGGATAATCGTTGGATACGGTGAGTGGCCGTGACGAGCGGGGTATCGGCCAGCGACCGGGTCACCCCTCGTCGTGCTCGACCGAATCGGCCCGAGCCGCGCCCTGGGCCAGCAGCGCGAGGAGTGCCATGAGGAGGGCGACCAGGCCCAGGCCGCCGGCCAGAGAGGTTGCTTGCGCCACGAAGCCGATCACCGGTGGGCCGACCAGGAAGCCGAAGTAGCCGGCCGACGCCACGGCGGCGACCCCCGTGCCGACCGCCGTGCCCGGCGTCCGACCGGCGGCGACGAAGGGGACGGGGACGATATTCGCCAGGCCCAGGCCGACGCAGGCAAATCCGGCCAGCGCCGCTAGCGGCTGGGCGGCGAGCACGGCCACACCCAGGCCAACGGCCGCGAGCGCGCCGCTGATGCGGATGAGCGGGACCGCGCGCAGCCGGGCGCGCAGGGCGTCGCCGCCGAAGCGCCCGGCGGCCATCGCCACCGAGAAGGCGGCATAGCCCGCCGCCGCGAAGCCGGGGCCGGTGCCCAGGCTATCGCGCAGGTAGACCGCGCTCCAATCGGCCATCGCCCCCTCCGCCACCAGGCAGCAGAACGCCAGCAGGCCCAGGCCGAGCAGCGGCCCGGTCGGCAGGGCGAGGGCCGATCCGCACGCCGGGTCGGCGGTGTCGGCGGGCAGCAAGTGCGGCGCGGCCAAGATCGTGAGCGCCGCCAGCCCCAGGGCGACGCCGACCATGTGCGCGACGCTGGGCAGGCCCCGCGACAGGGCCAGCCCGGCAACCACCGCCCCGAGCAGACCCCCGACGCTGAAGAGCGCGTGGAAGGTGGACATGATCGGGCGCCCGTACCGTTCTTCCACCCGGAACGCCTGGACATTGGCGGCCACCTCCATCGCCCCGATGCAGGCCCCGAAGCAGGCGAGGAGCGCTAGCAGCAGCGGCAGCGTGGGTGCCAGCAGCAGCAGCGACAACGCGACACAGAACCCGACCGCGCCGACGAGCAGCACCGCCCGGCTCCCGCAGCGGGCGACGAGGTAGCCGCCGAACAGCAGCGCGCCGACGGAGCCGGCGGCCACGGCGAGCAGCGCCACGCCGAGCGCCGCATCGCTGAACCCGAACTTCTGCTTGATCGAGGGGATATACGCCGCCCACGACGCGAGCCCGACGCCGTTGAGCAGGAAAATGCCGAGCACCGCCCGCCGCGTCGCGCGAAGCTCTGTCGCCGGGCTCGCCTCGCCGATCGCCTTCGCGCCCATCCGTAGCCGCTCCTCGCCGAGACATTCGGCATCGTGAATTCCGCCGTGCGCGCTGTGCGGGTCATCGCTAGCCGGGGCTGTGCCGCTCCCAACGCCCCGGTGACACGCGCCGGGTGCCGCCTACTGTCGTTGGTGCGCTGAATCATACCCTGACGACACCGAATCTACGGGGTGGCGCGGGCTGGTGCGTTTGTGCGCCCGGCCCACGGGGACGCCGAAGCAGCGGAAAACCTGGTCCAGGAGGCACCGTTGGAGGCGTGGCGGCACATGGCTACGGTGATTGCTAGTCGGCGTTGGTGATGGTGGCGGTGAGGAGCGCGGCGTGGCGCTTGAGTTCCAGGCCGGGGTTGGGGTGCGCTCGCAGGCGCTGCACCCCCATCGTCCCCAGTTGGCTGAACAGCGCCTCGATGCGCTGGCGGTGCGCCCGCAGCGCCAGCTTGTCCGCCCGGCCGTCGGGGCGCCTGGTGGCCTTGCGGATCGGCACCAGCAGCACCCCCGTCTCGGCCAGGAGCGTCGCCTCGTCGGCCCCGGCGGGCAGGCCGTAGCACAACTCGTGGACCGGGGCGAGGTCGAAGGCGACCAGCACCTCGCCCGTGGTGCAGATCAGGCGCAGACGCCAGCCGAAGAAGCGCTCGCGCTTGGCCGCGCGGTAGCCGCAGAAGTCCCGCCCGCGCTTTGCTGGATCGCCTCGGCGAGGCCGACCGGATCGATTGGTCGCGCGTCAGCGCGGACAGCGCCAGCGTCCGGGCAAAGGGGGGATCAGGCGACCGGCCCGGACCCGACCGACCGCGCCAAGCCCGGCAGCAAGCACCACCTCGCCACCGACGCCCAGGGCCTCCCCCTCGCCGTCGGGCCGAGCGGGGCCAACCGCCCGGACGGGATGCTCTGCGAGCCGCTGCTCGAGAGCATCGCGCCGATCCGGCAGCCGCATGGCCGCTGTCGCAAGCGGCCCGAGAAGTTCCACGCCGACAAGAATTGCGACGTGCGCCGCTGCCGCCGCTACCTGCGCCGATGGGGCATCAAGTGCCGCATTGCGCGCAAAGGCGTCGAGAGCAAGACCCGGCTGGGGCGCTAGCGCCGGGTGGTGGAGCGCACCCTCGCCGGGCTGCACAGCAACCGGCGCCTGGCGATCCGCCACGAACGCCTGGAGCGCATCCATCAAGCCTTCCTCGACCTCGGCTGCGCCCTCATCTGCCTCAACGCACTGGAGCGCCATGCCAGGTTGTGAAACCGCTTCCAAGCGGTGTTAATGTCACGTTCGCTGCAGAGTGTTCCAGTTAGTCGACAAGCTATTGATATCAAACGATGCTGCTCAGGGTCACTTCGTCGCCGAGCGCGATCTCGCCGTCGAGCAGGATCTCGGCGCGGATCCCGCCACGGTCGGTCAGTCCGCGATTGACGCCCTTCTTGCCGGTCAGTTGCTCCAAATAACCGCATGGCGGGCAGGGCCGCTCGCCGTAGCATTCGATCGAGCCGACGCGGAACCGCTTGCCGATCAGCGCATCTAGGCGGAGGCCGCGCGTGACGAGGTTGCGACGGCACTCCTGCGGCGCGAGGGCGATCCCGGTCTCCTCGGTCAGGGCGTCGAGCGACTCGGCCTCGATCAGCGTCAGGCGGCGACCGGTCAGCGGCGGTACCTGCGAATAGTAGCCGCGACCGTCGAAGTAGCGGTCCCCCACCAACCCGCGCCCGGCGACAACCTCCGCCTGTTCCAGTGCGACCATCGGCGTGCCAGCGGCGGGGGCGATGAAGATCCCCTCGACGCTACCGGTGGCCCGCTCTGTCGCGGTAGTTTCTGCTACTGTGGGCATCGTTTCTTCCTCTCTCGATCGGGCGGGATCGCCCCCATCACTCACAACACGCGGAAACGCGCCACCACGTCTTCATCTACCTCGACCCCCAGGCCGGGACCGCTCGGCACGCTCACGGCCCCATCGACCATGTGGAGCGGCTCTTTGCAGAGCGTATTCAGGAGCGACGCGGATGCGACGTTATACTCCAGGAAGAGGGCGTTCGGCAGGTACGCGTTCAGGTGCAACGACGCTGCCTTGAGCAGATCGGTGAGCCAGGCATGCGGCGCGCAATCGATCTGCTTTCGCACGGCGAGATCGGCGATCTGCTTCCCCACCGTCAGCCCGCCGCAGCGCGAGAGGTCTGGTTGCAGGACATCGACCTTGCCCTCGTCGGCCAGCCGCGCGAAGTCGGCGAGCCCGGCCAATTGCTCGCCAGCGGCGGTGCGCAGGGTCGTCGTGTGCGCCGCGACCGCCCCGTAGCCCGCGAAGTTCTCCGGGTGCAGGAAATCCTCCAGCCAGAAGACATCCAGCTCTTCCAATCGGCGGATGACGCGGATCCACTCTTTCAATGAGCGCTCGCGGAACGGGTTCGCCGGGGCCACGCCGTACCAGCCCGCATCAACCATCAGGGTGACGTTCGGCCCGGCCTCCGCGCGGGCCGCCCGCACCAGATCGAGATCGAGCGCGGGGTCCCGCCCGAAGACGCCCCAGCCGAACTTGATCGCCCGGAAGCCGCGATCGAGGTAATCGGCCACCGCCGCCTGCATCGCCGCCGGGGTCGGGCGGAAGAGGGTCGAGGCGTAGACGTTGACGCGCTCCCGGTAGCGCGCGCCGAGCAGTTTCCAGACCGGCTGCCCGAACGCTTTCCCGGCGATGTCCCACAGCGCGATGTCCGCCCCCGAGAGCATCTGCATCCCCGCGCCCTGCCGCCCATAGTAGGCCAGGTAGCGGTAGCCCTTCTGCCACAACCGCTCGCGCTCCAATGGATCCTCGCCGATCAGCGCGGACCGTAGCGACTCGAAGCCGACCACGCCGCTGGACGGCGCATCGACGATCGCCTTGCCGACGTGGGGTTGCGTCTCGATGTCGGACCAGCCGGTGATCCCTTCGTCGGTGCTGATCTTCAGCAGTGAGACGAACCGGACGCCGTGCGCCTCCGCCGCCGCTGCGGGATCGGAATAGTTCTTGCCGGTGTCGAGCACGATCGCCTCGACGGCGGTGATCTTCATCGACGTTCCTCCGTGCTTCCCGTTCTCACCCTTGCAATGTGGCGCTCACTATTTGAGGCCGAGGAGGGCAAAGGCGTCGCGCGCCAGCAGCTCCGCGATCGTGTCGTTGGTGACGCGCGGCAGGCCGCTCTGGCCGGTCACGTCGTTGGCGCGGCGCAGCCCGTCGATCGAGTCCTGCGCCGTGGTGAACGGGTAATCTGTGCCGAAGAGGAGCTTGCGCGCGACCTGATATTCCTGCGCGGCGATCAGCATGGTATAGAACTGCCACGGGCGGTAGTAGAGGGCCGAGATGTCGGCGTAGACGTGCGGGTGCTTGCGGATGACGACCAGGCACTCCTCGCAGAACGGGTGGCCGACATGGGCCAGCACCATCCGCAACTCCGGGTAGCGCATCGCCACCTCGTCGAAGAGCCACGGGCGGGTGAAGGCGAGCGGGGCCATCCGGTTGTAGGTGGTGCCACTGTGGAAGAGGATCGGCAGCCCGCGCTCCTCACAGTAGCGGTAGACTGGATCGCAGCGCGGGTCGCGCGGGTCGAATCCGGCGTACATCGGCCCCATCTTCACGCCGACGAGGCCGAATGTCTCGATCCCCTCGCGCAGTTCTTCCAGGTAGCCCGGCTGTGTCGGGTCGCAGGCGGCGAACCCGACCAATTTCTCGGGCGCGCGGGCGACGAAGTCGGCCACATAGCGGTCGGGGACCCAGTAGCCGGTCCTGCGCGCCTTCATCCCGAAGACCGCCACCCGCGAGAACGGGGCCATGTCGGCCATGAAGGCGTCGAACCGCACCGTCAGGTCGAAAGGGTAGCCGCGCGACAATTCGGCTTCCCTGATCGTCGCCGGTTCCATGTGCAGCGCCTGATCCCAGGTGTGGGCGTGGATGTTCTGCATCGGCGTCTCCATCGGCGGCGCTCACGGCGTGCTTGCCCGCGCCCGGCGGCGTTTTTCTCCTCGCGCGCTCCTTGTATCATGGGCGCGCGTTCGGGGCAAAGGGCGTCCGACCAGGTGGCGGCCGGAATGCACCGGTAGCGCGGGTGGTATGCTGCGATTGCTCGTGGGGGTGGGGTGCTGAGTGGACCTCTCCCCGCCGCCTGTGGGCGGCGACCCTCCCCTACAAGGGAGGGTGAGGACGCTTGTCTCGGTCCTCGCTGATCGTTGCGAAATGCAGTGGTCGTCCCGGCGCGGCGAGACGATAGGGGAGGTGGGGATGATCGCGGATGTCACGCCGATTGAGCGCCTGGATTGGGACAGTGTAGGCCAGCGGCTCTATCATGTGCCATTCACCCTCGATGGTGCCTGGGCGCGACTGCGCGTCCCCCTCTCTATCACCTGCGCGCCCCGCCCAGGCAAGACGATCGTCGCCATCGGCGGGACGCATG
Organism: uncultured Thermomicrobiales bacterium; assembly: GCA_902806415.1. Classification (GTDB taxonomy): domain Bacteria; phylum Chloroflexota; class Chloroflexia; order Thermomicrobiales; family CADCWN01; genus CADCWN01. Next base: position 35,172 of record CADCWN010000207.1, read on the forward strand.
GCGACGAATACGAGGGGCCGGTCGGCCTGAAGAACCTGATTAACATGCTCGATCCGGCGACCCTGACCGCCGGGCGACTGATCGTCATCCCGACCCTGAACGTGCCGGCCTTCCAGTCCGCGCAGCGCGCCTCGCCGCTCGACGGCGGCAACATGAACCGTGCCTTCCCCGGCAGGGCCGACGGCACGATCACGTCACGGATCGCGCGGTTCGTCACCGACGAGGTGCTGACGCGGGCCGATGTGGTGATCGACATCCACGCGGCGGGGGCCGGGATGGAGATCGCCCGCTGTGCCTCCTTCCATGAGGTCGCCGACCCCGCGCAGGCTCGCGCGATGACCGAGACGGCGCTCCTCTTCGGGATGCCGTTCGTGATGGTTTACTCCAGCGGCTTCGGCGCGGGATTGCTGACCGAGCAGGCGGAGGCGCTGGGGAAGATCACGATCGGCGGGGAGTTCGGCTATGGGGCCTCGGCCGACTTGCAGGGTGTCCGCTGGGCGCACGAGGGTGTCCTGAACGTGATGCGGCACTTCGGGCTGCTCTCCTCGCCGCTCGTGAATCTTGTCCCGCCGACGATCGATCGCCAGCGCGTGGTCGTCGCCACCGACATCGACCGTTACATCACGGCCCCGTTTCGCGGGATCAGCGAACCATTGGTGCCGCTCGGCGCGTTCGTCACCCGGGGGACGCCGGTAACCCGTCTCCACGACTTCGACCGGATCGACGAACCGGGCGCGATCATCCGTGCTGATAGCGATGGCTACGTGCTGATGCGGCGGTTCCGCGCCGCGACCGAGCAGGGGGACATGATCATGGTCATCGGCCAGGAGCGTTCGGCCTGACAGGTCGCCGCGTCTCTTACCGACGCGCTCACGGCGAGATCATTGGTGGGGAGGTAACGCGGCGGATCAGCGGGGGCGGGGCCGATCATCGGCCCCGCCCCCGCCGACGCCCGGCAGTTAGTAGCGCACCGGCTTCCAACCCGGCTCGATCTTCTGCATCTCGGCGACATCATCGCGCTTCGACAGCCCGGCGCGCTGGTACTGCTCGTGCAGCCGCCCCAGCGCGTCCTCGTCCAATTCCACGCCGAGGCCCGGCGTGTCGTCGATGACGATGTTGCCGTCGGTGAACTGACGCTTGCCGCCGACGATCACCTCTTCTTGCTGCCAGGGGTAGTGGGTGTCGCAGGCGTAGGTCAGGTTCGGGATGGCGGCGGCGATGTGGGCCATCGCCATCAGGCTGATCCCGAGGTGGCTATTCGAGTGCATCGAGACGCCCCAGCCGAAGACCCGGCAGAGTTGGGCTAGCTTGACCGTCGCGCCCAGTCCGCCCCAGAGGTGGTGGTCGGAGAGGAGGATGTCGATCGAGCCGCGCTCGACCGTCTCGGGGATGTCGGCCCAGGAGGTCGTACACATATTCGTGGCGAGCGGCATCGCGACGCGCTTGGCGACCTCCGCCATGTTCGCCTTGCCGTCGGTCGGGTCCTCGTAATACTCCAGCTTCCCTTCGAGCCGCGTGCCGATCCGCTCCGACGTCTCGACACTCCAGATGCAGTTGGGGTCGATCCGCAGCGGCACGTCCGGACCGAACGCCTCGTACATCGCCTCGATCGTCGCCGCTTCCTCGTCGGGTGGCAGCACGCCCGCCTTCAGCTTGATACTCTTGAAGCCGAAGCGATCCATGAACTCCCGCGCCTGCCGGACCATCCCCTCCGGGGACAGCGCCTCGCTCGCCAGGTAGTCGTCGCGCTCCTTGGCCGCCGTGGAATCGCCAGCCAGCCCATCGCTGCCGCCGATCCCGGCGTGCTTGTAGAAGAGATAGGCCGAGAAGGGGACCGCGTCGCGGAAGCGCCCGCCGAGCAGGTCGGCGACCGGGCGACCGGTCGCCTTGCCGATGATGTCGTAGCAGGCGACCTCGACCGGGGAGAAACTCTGCACCGGCGAGGAGAGGGTCCCTTCCCAGGCGCGGTCCCGATTCGGCGCGGCGGTCGGGTCGCCGGCGATCGCCGCCTCGATCCGCGCGAGGTTGTAGGGATCCTGCCCGATGACGCGCTCGCGCGCCGCCGTCAGATCGCGCAGCGGGATCGCGCCACCATAGGTCTCGCCCACACCGGTGATTCCGTCATCCGTCGTCAACTGCACGATCGTCCGCAGCGCGTAGGGCGCGTGCAGTCCGAACGCGCTGCGCAGCGGCGGGTCGGCCATCGCGACCGGTACGATCCGCATCTCCCGAATCTTCATCCATCCCCCCGCCTTGCTCTCTCGCCTGGCCCGGCACGGTGCGCCGGGCGCGGGCCGCGACTACGGCGCTCGGAGTATAGCGCGGAAGCCGGACCGGTCGCACCTACGGCACCGGCGAGGCTGGGTAGTGAATATTGCCCTCCCGCCTGCGAGTCGGTACGATGGCACGCACCCGCCTCGATCGTGGAAAATCCGCTGGGTGACGACGGCGAGCCCGCGCGGTTGGGCGCGATTGACTGTCCTGCCAGCGACTCCAGGAGGGACGATGCTAACCTACCATCTGATCCCGCGCGACGACTATGATCCGCACGCTGCGGAGTACGTGCCCGCCGCCTTCGCGGAGGAAGGTTTTATCCACACCACCAGTCCGCTCGGGATCATCCACGAGGTCGCGAATCGCTACTACCGCGCCGACCCGCGCCCCTATCTGCTGCTGAGGATCGATCTCGATCGCGCGACCGTCCCCTGGCGGTACGATGCGGCTGGTGAGGAGTATCCGCACCTGTACGGCCCGATCAATCGTGCGGCGATCGTCGGCGCGCGCCCCTGCCCGCGCGCCGACGATGGGACATTCCTACCGCTTGACGCAGCGAGCGACTGAGGGCGGCGCATGGGCGCTCGATCGCGCGCATTCCTGGTAACTGCTGCTGTGCTGATCACCGCGCCGCTTTGCGCCGCATGAGCTTCTTTGTTACACTGCGTCCTACTAGCTTGTGATGGCATGCCGCACACTGCTTTTGTTAGCTATTTACCGTTTTCTCTCCGCGCTCACAGCACGGTTTAGGTAGCAGGGTGCAGCGGGTAGTCGCAAGCGTGTCCACCGTACTTTGGGGCCAATCCCCGAAAATGGAAAGAAGGGAACTATGCCGGGCCGTCGTGACGAATTTGATCGCGTCTCAATCTACTTCGACATGTCGAATCTCTATTTCGCCGCCAAGGATATGGGCATCCGCATCGACTATGCGCGCCTGCTCGATTTCCTCGTCGGCGAGCGCCGCCTCCAGCGGGCCTACGCCTACCTTGGCGTCTCGCCGGATGACGAGAATAGCCACAGCTTCATCACCTGGCTCAGCCGCAATGGGTTCCGCGTGCGGACGAAGCTCCTGCGCCGCTACGAGGATGGGACCACCAAGGCGAATCTCGACATGGAGCTGGCGATCGATCTGCTGACGCAGGCGCCGCACATTGACGTGGCGATCATCGTCAGCGGCGATGGCGATTTCGTCAGTCTGGTCGACGCCGCGCAGCGCGCCGGCTTGCGCGTGGAGGTCGCGGCGACGCCGCGGCAGACCTCCACCGATCTGATCGATGTGGCCGATCGGTTCATTGATCTCGAAGCGAACGCGCGCACCTACGCCCGCGCCGAACTCCCGCCGCGCTCCTACGGCACGAACACCCTGCCGCCGCGCGGCCCGGTGCGCCCGTTCGAGCAGGGCGGTCGCCCCGGCTACGCGGGTGGCCCGCCGAGCGGGCCGCTCGGCGAGAACCGCCCGTACGGCGCGCGCGATCAGGGGGGCGAGAATGGCGACGCCACCCCCGGCCCGCGCGGCTTCGAACCGCAGCGACCATATCAGGCTCCGAACACCGTCCCGCCCCCAGCGATCGATGAGGACGATGACGAGCCCCAGCCCCCGACCAGCGATCCGCGCCTCCTGCGGCGGTCGCCGCTGCGCTAAGGCCGTAGTTCCACAAGAGCCGCACGGTGAGGGGCGCTGCCCATGCAGCGCCCCTCACCGTGCGGCTCTTATTAGCGAGTTTACCTGTTACCGTTAGGCCGTCTGCTCGTGCTCCAAGACGCGATCGTTGACGGTCATCAGCAGCGGGCGGGTACGGTTCCTGATCACGTTCGCATCTACGATGCACTTGCGGACCCCTTCGAGCGAGGGGATCTCGTACATCACTTCGAGCAGCACTTCCTCGATCGCGGTGCGCAGGCCGCGCGCGCCGGTCTTGCGCTCGGTCGCCGCCTCGGCCGCCGCTTGCAGCGCCTCCGGCGTGAAGATCAATTCGACATTGTCCAGGGCGAACAACTTCTGGAACTGCCGCACGACCGCGTTCTTCGGCTCGGTGAGGATCCGGATCAGGTCGTCGTGCGTCAACTCGTCAAGCGCGACGTGGATCGGCAATCGCCCAATGAATTCGGGGATGAGGCCAAACTTCAGCAGGTCGTCGTGATCGACGTGGTGGAGCAGATTCTCGGTCGGCATATTTGCGCTGGTCAGTTCGTCGGTGATGGTGGTGAAGCCAAGGCGCGATTTGCGCCCGATCCGCTTCTCGATGATCTTGCCCAAGCCCTCGAACGCGCCGCCGACGATGAAGAGGATATTGCGCGTGTCAATCTGGATATATTCCTGGTGGGGGTGCTTCCGACCGCTCTGCGGCGGCACGTTCGCGACCGTCCCCTCGATGATCTTCAGGAGCGCCTGCTGCACCCCCTCGCCGGAAACGTCGCGGGTGATCGAGGGGTTGTCGCTCTTGCGGGCGATCTTGTCGATCTCGTCGATGAAGATGATCCCGGTCTCGGCGCGGGTGACATCCCCGGCGGCCTGGATCAGCCGCAGCAGGATATTCTCGACATCCTCGCCCACATACCCGGCCTCGGTCAGCGCGGTGGCATCGGCGATCGAGAAGGGGACATCGATCAGCTTGGCGAGGGTCTGGGCCAGGAGGGTCTTGCCGCAACCGGTCGGCCCGAGCATCAGGATGTTGCTCTTCTGCAAATCCACTTCGTCGTCGGTCAGCCCGGCGCTGATCCGCTTATAGTGATTGTAGACGGCGACGGATAGGAAACGCTTCGCCTGATCCTGGCCGACGACGTACTGATTAAGCTGCTCATACAGTTTCTTCGGGGTCGGGATGCGAGTGAAGGTACGCTCCGGCTGCTGGCTAGGCGTCTCTTCCTCGTCGATGATCTCGCGGCACAGCTCCACGCACTCGTCGCAGATGTAGACCGAGCCCGGCCCGGCGATCAGGCGCCGTACCTCCTCTTGCCCTTTTCCGCAGAACGAGCAGCGATACTGCACCCGCCCGCCTCGCGTCCCCGACATGATCCCTCCGCACTGTCACAGTTCTAAACGATCGAGCGGGAGACCCCGGCAGGGTCTCCCGCCACATAGCTTTACCGACCGGCCCCGACAAGACTCAACGGCTGCACGACCTCGTCGATGATGCCGTAATCCTTCGCCTCGTCCGAGGTCATGTAGTAGTCGCGCTCCGTGTCCTTGCGGATCCGTTCGAGCGTCTGCCCGGTGTGGAGCGCGTTGATCTCCAGCAAGGTGTTGACGATCCGCAGCGTTTCGCGGGCCTGGATCTCCACATCCGGGATCGCGCCGCGGAAGCCGGTCGAGCCCTGATGGATCAGGACGCGCGAGTGCGGCAGCGCGAACCGCTTCCCCTTCGTCCCGGCCATCAGGATGATCGAGGCCATCGAGGCGGCCATCCCGACGCAGAAGGTCGCGATGTCGCACTTGATGTACTGCATCGTGTCGTAGATCGCCAGGCCGGAGTAGACCTCGCCGCCGGGGCTGTTGATGTAGATCGAGATCTCCTTGCCGGGATCCTCGCCCGCCAGGAAGATCAGCTGCGCGACGATGACGTTGGCGACCTGGTCATCGATCGGCGTGCCCAGGAAGATGATCCGATCTTTCAGCAACCGCGAGTAGACGTCGTAGGTGCGCTCACCCCGGCTAGTCGTCTCGGTGACGTAGGGGATGACGCCCTGAGTCTTGGGGATATACAGATCCGACATACTGTGGTCCTTTCTCTGCCGCTGCACGGGTTCCCTGTCGACGCACCACCGGGCGCAACGGCGCGTCGACAATGATCATAACACCGACGCCGCTCCGCGTTATCCCGCCGCGTGGTGACGGGCGAGGGGCCGGGCGAAACTGCCCGACAAGCAGCGGGCGACTACGCCCGCTCGGGCTCCTTCGCGGCCTGCTCATCCACTTCGGGGACGACCGTTTCCGAAGCGGCGACCGCCTCGGCTTCGTCGATCGCGATCGAGCGATCCTCGGGCAGCACGCCCGCCGACTCGTTCTCGACCACCTCGGCCTCGATGATCGTCGAGCCGTCCTCGGTGCGCTCGGGCTCGGGCTCCTCCGGCGGGTCGGCGGCACCGCGCCCCTCGGTGGCGATGTCGATGACCCGATCCATCAGCTTGCGCTCGAACAGCTCGCTCTCCAGCATAGTCCGGATATAGTTGCTGGAATAGAACTGGCGCATCTGCGCCCCGTTCTCCATCGCGCCGACCATCCGGTCGATCTCGGCGTCGATATCCTGCGGGCTGACTGACACCCCCTCGCGCGTGGCGATCTCGCGCAGGACGAGCGAATTACGCAGGCGGCGTGTCGCCTCCGGGCGCAACTCCTCGCGCAGTTCTTCGAGGGTCTTCTCCTCGGCCCGCAGGTGCGCTTCGAGGGTCTGGTTATGGTCCTGCCCCAGGTGGTTGCGCATATTCTCGACATCGCTGTCGACCTGCTTGTCGATCATCACCGGCGGGAGATCGAGGGTCGCGCCCTCGCTCAACGCCGCGACGACCTCATTGCCGACCTCGGTCCGCGCCTTCTGGCGCTCGGCCCGCAGGAGATCCTTGCGGATGTCGGCGCGCAGCGCCTCCAGCGTCTCGATCTTGCCGTCGCTGACCTTCTTGGCGAACTCTTCATCGAGCGGCAGGAGGTGCTGCTCCTCGATCTTCTTCATCGCGACGGCGTAAGACATCGTCTTGCCGCGCATCCCGGCCTCGACGCCCTCGTTATCCTCGGCGAAGGCGATCTCGACCGCCTTTTCATCCCCGACGCCCATGCCGGTGAGGGTGTCGCGCAATTCCTCGAACAGGTTGTCCTTGCCCAAGACGTAGACGCTATCGGTCAGCGGCTCGCGGTACGGCTCGTCGGCCCCGACCTCGGTCACGGTGACATCGACCGTGACGCGGTCGCCGTCCCTCGCTGGGCGGGCCTCGGCGGGCTCCTCCCAGGGGCTCTGGTTCTCGCGGAGGCGGGTCAGTGTCTCCTCGACCTGCTCATCGCTGATCGCCACCGGGCGCGGCTCGGCCCGGACGCTCTGGTACTCGCCGAGGTCGATCGTCGGATAGACCTGCACCGTCACCTTGAAGGCCAGCGGCTCGGTCTGATAGATCTCGACCTCCGGCTCGCCGACCGGGTTGAGACTCTCCTGCTCGATCGCCTTCTGATAGAGTGGATCGAGCAGATCGCGGTCGGCCTGCTCGATCAGCACATCGCGCCCGAGCATCCGCTCGATCACCATCCGCGGTGCCTTGCCTGGGCGGAAGCCCGGCAGCCGGACCTGATTGACGACCTTACGGTAGGCGCGATCGAGCGCCTTCGAGAACTCCTGCTCGTCGGTGCTGATATCGAGCAGGACCTGGCTCTCTGGGAGCCGTTCAACTGCGACGTTCACGAACCTTCCCCTCGTCCCCTGCGCCCTCAACCCGGAGTTCCGCAGTGTCTACATAATGAATCCGGTCGACGTCCCCGCATGCAGCCCCACGCAGTCCACATCGATCGGAAAGCCAACAATCACGCATCGCTCCGGTCAGTATAGCACAGGCGATAAAGACCCCCGAGGCGGGCCGGGGGTGGCACTGATTGCTGCCGTGCTGTCGCTCCGCCGTCTTAACTGTTCCTTGCAAGCTCGTCGCGGGGCACTGCTTGTGTCAGCCCCAAGAGTACCGCATTCGATCAGTGTAGTCCGCGAACGTTCGCAGCGTCAAGGCGATTCGCCGACCGACCCGGAATCTCTATTGTCCGGATGATTCGCCGCACCACCAAAAGGATCGTGCCACGGGTGCGTGGCGAAATGGACGGATGGAGGTGGAGATCGGGTCTAACCCTCGCTCATCGACTGGAGCGCCGCGACGATCCGCTCCTCGACGCTGGCCTCGCTCGCGCGCGGCAGGCGCGTGATCGCCGCGTTCGCCTCGGCGGCGGTATAGCCGAGCGCCTGCAGGGCCTCGGCCACCTCGCCATCGACCGAGCCGGCGACTGCGGCTGTCCCGCCGCCGATGCTGGCCAGCTTGCCGCGCAGATCGAGGATGATCCGGGCGGCGGTCTTCTTGCCGATCCCCGGCAAGCGGCTGAGGAAGGTGACATCCTCGGTGGAGATCGCGTTCAGCAGCGGCTCCGACCGGGTCGCCCCGAGGACATTGGCGGCGACGCGTGGCCCGATCCCGGTCACGGTGAGCAGCAGATTGAAGAGGGCCAATTCCTCGGTCGTGCCGAAGCCATAGAGGGCGATCTGGTCCTCGCGGACGTGCAAGTAGGTGTGCAGGCGCACCTCGGCCCCCGGCTCGCCCGCATCGGCGATCGTCGTCCCCGACGTATGCACTTGCAGGACGAGCGCGCCGATATCGACCAGCAAGCTCTCGCCCATCCGCCCGACCAAGCGGCCCTTAATGGCTGCGATCATGATGCCTTGGGGAGTAGTCAGTAGTCAGTAGTCGGTAGTCAGTGAGGCTGTGCTGATGTGAAGGCGGGGTCTTTCAGCGAACCCACTGACTACTGACTACTGACTACCGACTACTGATCACTTTCCCATTCTCCCGGTACCGCGACGCCACCGGCCCGGACTGCCCCTGATACTTGGAATTGAGGGCCGGGTGGCCGTAGGGGCGCTCGGCGGGCGCGTCCATCTGCATGAATGAGAGTTGGCCGATCTTCATCCCCGGCCAGAGCTTGATCGGCAGCGGCGCGACGTTGCTCAGTTCCAGGGTGATCTGCCCGTTCGTCCACCCGGCATCGACGAACCCGGCGGTCGCGTGGATGAGCAAGCCCAAGCGGCCTAGCGAGGACTTGCCCTCGACTCTTGCGACAATATCGTTCGGCAGGGTCAGGCGTTCTAGCGTCGTGCCGAGGACGAACTCGCCGGGGTGGAGGATGAACGGGCGGTCGTTGTCAACCGTCATCGGCTCCATCAGCGCGTCGTTCATCTCGCGCGGGTCGATACACTCGCTGGTGTGCCGACGGAAGGCCAGGAAGGTGCTGCCGAGTCGGATATCGACCGAGGCTGGCTGAATCTGGCTATCTTCCAATGGGTCGATGACGAGGCGACTGTCGGCGAGTAAACGCCGTATCGTCCCATCGGATAGGATCATGCCGACCTCCCGCTCGCGCGTCAACGTGTCCCCCCCCGGAGGATAGTAGGAGCAGTATAGAGTAGAAGCAGTGTAGCATGGTGTACGTACGGCTACAAGCCCCCAGCCTGCCGCTGCTACAAGGGAGCATATACTTCCTCGCGGGCGCTACCGGCACTCGACCTTGGGGTAATTGCGATAATGGCAGCGCCCGACAGCTTGACCGGTGGTGGAATGGGAAAGGTGTTGCAGTGCGATTTCGACGGATCGTCGGGGACAGCCGCTACCCCGTCGCCGTGGCCGTGGTGGGGATCACGCTCGCGGGCACCACGCTCATCCTCTACGCGACCGTGCTGACCGCGCGCCTGATGGCGCACCCTTTCCGCGAGGGTATTGGCACGGCGACGACCAAAGGGCTCATCCTCGGGGCGGTCGAGCTGGCCGATTTGTTCCTGCTGGGGATCACCCTGTACGTTATCGCGCTCGGGCTCTACGAATTGTTCATCGATCCGCAGCTTCCCGTCCTGCCCTGGCTGGTCATCCGGGATCTGGACGATCTGAAGGCACGGGTACTGGGGATCGTGATCGTCGTCCTAGGGGTCCTCTTCGTCGGTCAGGCGCTCACCTGGGATGGGCAGCGCGACTTGCTCCCGTTCGGCGCGTCGATCGCGGTAGTCATTGCCGCGCTCACCTACTTTCTCGCGCAGAAGTCGCGCGGGGGCGATGACAAGCCGCAGTGAGGGCATTGGCCCACTTCGTCGCCGAGGCGCGGTCGCCCTCCGCGAGTCGGGTTGGTGCTCGCGCAGGGGCGTGCATTGGCGACTTGATCTGCGTGTCCTCCTCGCGCCGCGCCCCCATCACCACCCTTGCTGGCCCACTCGTTGCCTGCACCACCCACCCGCGTCGCCCTATCGCGTGAGCGTCACCTTGCTCAGCCCGCGCGGCTGGTCGGGGTCGTAGCCCTTGACGCGCGCCAGCGCGAGGGCCAGCAACTGGCCGGGGACGACCGCCGGTAAGGGTGCGAGCCACTCCGGCACGCCGGGGGGTAGGCGCAACGGTGTGTCGGCCAGCGCCAGCGCCTCGTCGCGGTCGCTGACGATCATGATCTCGGCACCGCGCCCGCGCAGGGTGCGCGCGAAGTCGAGCATCCCCTTATATGTCGCCCCGGATGGCGCGACGAGCAGGGCCGGGAAACCGTCGTCCACGATCGCCACCGGGCCGTGGAGGAAATCGGGCGGCGAGTACGGTTCGGCCAGGAGGTAGCAGGTTTCCTTCAGCTTCAGCGCCAGCTCGAACGCCGTGCCGTAACAGTAGCCGCGCCCGCCGGTCACCAGTCGGTCGAGGTAGCGATAGCGTTCGGCCCGCGCGGCGATCTCGTCGGCCAGCGCGGTCGTCGCCGCGACCGCCCCGGGGATCGCGGCGAGTTCCTCCCAGCGGCGTGTCGCGTCGTCGCCCTCGGCGAGCGCGGCCGCGAGCATCGCCAGCGCCAGGAGCTGGGCGCTGTACGTCTTCGTCGCCGCGACACTGCGCTCGACCCCGGCGCGGATCGGCAGCACGAACTCCGCGGCCTGTCCGAGCGGCGAATTGGGCTCGTTGGTGATCGCCAGGGTCGGCGCGCCCTGCCGCCGCGCCTCCGCGATCACCGCCACGATATCCGGCGACGCCCCCGATTGCGAGATGCCGATTGTCAGCGCGCGGCGCAGGTCGGGCGGCGTGCCATAGAGGGTGAAGAGCGCGGGGGTCGCCAGCGCCACCGGCAGCCGGTTCGCCGCCCCGAAGAGGTATTGGGCGTAGCGCGCCGCGTTATCGGAGGTGCCGCGCGCCGCGATCAACACGAAGGTGATCTCGCCCCAGCGCGCGCGCAACGCGCCCGCGATCCGCTCGGCATTACCCCGCCCCGCCGCCAGCGACGCCGCCAGCACTGTGGGCTGCTCGGCAATCTCCTGGGCCATCAACGCACCCGGCATCAGCCTCCTCGCAGTCCGTCGTCGCCGTCTATCGTAATCGTGGCGGCACACACCAGCGGCACGCCGGTTGTGACAACGGCAATACGCGCCAGCGATCCTTATAGTAGCAGCAGCCCGCTGCTTATGCCGACAACGCTTTCTGCGCGCAACGTTGGTAGGCGCGCACGGGGCGGAAGCCGAGGTGCGCGTAGAAGTCGAGCAGTTCCTCGCCAACCCAATCGATCGTGCAGTCCGCGACGCCCCGCTCGCGCAGGAGGTTCACCGCCCCAGCGACGAGGGCCAGCCCGAGCCCCTTGCCGCGCGCTGTCGGCGCGATGCCGAGCGGCCCGATCGCGCCGGGGCATGGGCCGAGCGCCGGGAGCCAGTGGAGCCCCGGCCCCAGGAAGCGGCCTTCCGGTCGCCAGGTGGCGAGGAACCCGGCGATCCCGCCCGCCGGGTCGCGCAGCTCCACCAGATCCTCGGCGCTGCCGCCGCGCGCGAAGGTGTCCGCCAGCGCCGCGCGCCAGCGACCGGGGAAGTCCCGGCTGAGGGCGGCGAGGAACGCCCCTTCCTGGCCCGGCTGGCCGGGTGTGATTCGCCAGCCGCCATCCGTGATCGCACCCGGCACGGGCGGCGGCGACCAGTCGGCGAGCGCGCGACGCAGATCGCTGACCTCGCGCACGGGAGGATAGCCGTGCCGGGACCAGAAGCGCAGGGCACGCAGATCGTCCGACGGCGGCCCCGGTAGCAGATGGCCGGGGCTGCCGCCGATGTCGCAGCGTGTCGCCCCCGCCGCGCGCAAGCGCGACTCGGCGGCGTGCAGCAGTTGCCCGCCATAGCCGCACCCGGCCCGGAGCGGGTCGATGACCAGGGCCATGATCCAACCGAGGTCGCGCAGCGCCGCCATGTCGGGATTCGTCGCGTGGTGCCGGTAGATGCGCATCAGGGCGAAACCGATCGGCGTGCCATCGGCGGCGCGCAGGATGAGCCCGTCGCCCCGCCGCCAATTCGGATCTTCGTCCACATTCTGCCGCCAGAGGCGTTCGGTGAGGGGGAAGCACCCGCCGAGCGCGCGATTCCAGAGCGCGATCAGGGCGGGCGCTTCGGCGGGGTCGTAAAGGGCGACCGTGGCGCTCACCCCGCCAGGCCAACCGGTACGTCGTTGCCCAGCGTCACCGGCGCGTCAAAGAGGCAAGCGATGGGGGGGAGCCCGCAGCGGGCGCGTATCGTCCCCAGTCGGTCGGCGGAACCCCCCGCGCGACCGATCCGCTCGCGCGATTCCTGGACGTGGAGTCCACCAAACTCGGCCCGCACCTCGTCGTGACCCGGGGCCAGGATCGCGGTCATCGCGCGCGCTCGGTCGGCACATCGGTCGCCAGCGCCTCGTCCAGCGGGGCCGCCTCCAGGGTGTCGGGCACGAAGAGTGTTAACTCGTTGGCATCGTCGTCGATCGCCTCGATCAGGTTATAGTCGATCAGGTCGCCCGCCTCGTCGCCCAGGAGGAGGGCCAGCAAGCGGGCCTCGCCGTCCACGACCACGCCGCCGAGTTGGCCGACCTCCTCGCCCGCGGCGGTGAGGACCCGCATCCCGTCGCGCAGGGCGATTTGACCATCGTCCATGATCGCCCGCTCGACTTCCAGCGGGATGAGCATATTCGCGGTGAGGGCGATGCCGGGGAGCGCCGTGGGCACCGGGCGCTCGTCGGGGTCGGGCGTCGCGGCCGAGGCGTGACCCGATTCCGCGTCGGCTATTTCCTCATCGAGATCCTGATCGGGCGCGACGAAGAGATGTTGCCGCGCATCCGGGAGCGCGACGAATTCATCATCCGAGAGGTCGAGGGTCAACTGCTCCGGGGTGAACTCCGCGACCTGGCCGACCATCACGAACAGTTCGCGCGGGGCGGCCTCGTCGGAGACGATGTGGAAGCCCGCGAGCCGCCGCGACTCGATCTCGACGACGACTTCGTTCAGTCGCCCGATCGCCTCCCCCTGCCGGTTGACAACTCGGGCCGCCAGCCTCAGCCGCTGTTCCGCCTCTCCGCTCATCGGTTACCTTTCCTCTTCGAGCAACAGGAGCCGCCCATCGGTTACCGGTCCTCTTCGAGCAGCAGGAGATCGATCTCCGCCACCAGATCGAAGTCGGTGTCCGGTCTGCCTGCCCCCTCGGCGGCGGTGTCGATCTCACGAATGCGCAACTCGGCGCTATCGAGCAAATCGGTGCAGTAGGCTGCAAGACCCATGCCGCGCTCGTAGCCGGCGACCGCCGCGCTCAACGAGAGTCCGCCCTCCTCGATCCGCGCCACCAGCGCTTCCAATTGCGCCAGCGCCTCCTCGAAGCTCAGATCCTGACCGGGTACGAGATCGGCCATCAGTCGCAACCCTCTCCCTCGCTCTGTCGTGTCGGAACTGCCCTTCGCCATCGCCCCGCGCCCATCGCCCTCCCCGACCACGACCCCTCCGCGCTTACCACTCTGGATCTGGCACGGTCGCGTCGAATGCGCCGTCCGCGACGGTGATCCGCAGACCCCGTCCGGGCAGGGCGTCATCGACCCTGGTGAGCAACCCACCGGTGTGCGCATCCTCCACGATCGCGTAGCCGCGCGCCAGGGTGGCGCGCGGGTCGAGCGCCGCGAGTTGGCGCTCCAGCGCGGCGATTTGCTGTCCCTGGAGCGCCTGAGTGTGGCGCAGCGATTGCCCAGCACCGCGCTTTAGCACGGTCAGTCGTTCGCGGTTCGCCGCGACCATCTTTTGCGGCGAGGCGCGACGCAGGGCGTGGCGGGTGCGCTCGATCGCGAGCCCTGCGTCGCTCAGTCGTTCGGCCAGCAACTCGCGCAGGCGGTCGCGCATGGCGACGACCTCGCCGGAGAGTTCGCGACAGTCGGGGACGCAGAGTTCGGCGGCCGCCGAGGGCGTGGGCGCGCGCAGGTCGGCGACGAAATCGGCGATCGTCACGTCGGTCTCGTGTCCGACGCCGCTGATCACCGGCACCCGCGCCGCGAAGATCGCCCGCGCCACCTGCTCGTCATTAAACGCCCAGAGATCCTCCGCCGAGCCGCCGCCGCGCCCGACGATCAGCACCTCCACCCGCTCGTCGGCGCAGAGCGCCTCGATCCCGGCGACGATCCGCTCCGGCGCGCCGTCGCCCTGCACGAGCGACGGCGCGAGGACCAGTTCGGCCAGCGGGAAGCGGCGGGCGATCACCGTCTGGATATCGTGCCAGACCGCGCCGGTCGGCGAGGTGACAACCCCGATCGTGCGCGGCATCGGAGGCAGCGGCCGCTTGCGACCGGGCTCGAACAAGCCCTCGCGCTCCAGGCGGGCGCGCAACTCCTCGAAGGCCAGTTGCAGCGCGCCGACCCCCGCCGGTTGGACCAGATCGACGCGCAATTGGTACTCGCCGCGCGGCTCGTAGAGGGTCACGCGGCCGTGCGCCTGGATCGCGTCGCCATTCGCCGGGGTGAACGAGGACCAGCGCGCGTCCTGCTTGAAGAAGACGCAGCGCAACTGGCTCTCGCTGTCTTTCAGCGTGAAGTAGCAATGCCCCGCCGCCGAGCGCGTGAAGTTCGAGACCTCCCCCTGGATCCAGAGATCGGTCAGGATCGGGTCGCTCTCGAAGAGTTCGACCAGATACTCGGTCAGTTCGTTGACGGCCAGGACGTTCATCGAGGCTCCCCGATCGGCGGGCGTCCATCGCTTCGGGAGTACGTTCAGCGACCCTAACTGTAGCGGGTGGGCGCGGGGGGCGCAAGGAAAGGGTGGCGGCTGAGAGAGGAGGAGGGAAGTAGCGGTGCCGGCGGGTGTCAATAATGTGGGCGTGGCACCAGGCTCAGGTTGCGAAACGAAAGACCCTTAACGAGCGGCCAGGCACGTGACGCGGTCCGGGCGATCAGGAGCGTACTGTGTGGAGCGGGACGATGGTGATCTTCCCGGTGAAACGCTGCATGTCGTCAACATTTTGCGTGAGCAACGTCGAGATGCCGTAGGCCAACATCGTGGCCACGATGTTGGCGTCGTGGATCTGCTTGCCGCCGGTCGAGTGTTCCCGTAGGAGTGCCAGCAGGTGCGCGGTAACCTGGGCAGTATCGTCGGCGACGATGAAGAGTCGCTCGAACGTCTGGATTTGGGCAATGACCTCGGTTGCGGACAGCGGCGTGAGGAAGGTCTGAGGGCGAGTGACGACGGCGATGTACTCGCGGATAACCTGACGACTAATCCACAGTACGTCCCCGCGCGTGCGCTGAGCGGAGACGAGGTCGGCGGCCTCCCGATGTAGCGGCATGGCCGGGAGCGTCGCCCGCAGCAGGACATTGGTGTCGAGGAAGGTGTCACCGCCCGTCGTCATCGTACCAATCGGCGCGGCGCAGCGAGACCGGCCCGACGAGGGGGCGATCGATCATCAGTGACTGGAAGGCCGCCTGCCACTCCTCATCGGACAGCGCCCGCTGGCTCGCGCGCTCTCGGATCCGGTGCAGCAGGTCGCGCTGCTCGTCGGGTGGCAACTGCTCCACCAGCGCGATCAGCGTCTCATAGGGGATCGTCAGTTGCACGGCCATCCCGGTGTCCTCCCCCGACTCTACCAAAGCGTCGATGCTGTGCCGCATCGAGCGTTCGGCACTACCAACTGTAGCGGGTGGGCGCGGGTTGGCGCAAGGAAGGTTGGCTCCTCCCTTGAAGCGGGTGGGCGCGGGTGGCGCTGAAACGAGACATCCAGCGTTAGCGCGGCGTGTTGGCCGAAGGTGACACCGTTTCCCGCACCCCGAACGCGATCAACGAGAACCCCCTCTCCTCGGATGGGGAGAGGGGGTGCCGAGCGAATGCGAGGCGGGGGTGAGGGCCGCCATCGGCGAACCCATCCGCCGAATGGAACTACAGGCCGATCGTGACCGCCTTGACCTCCATGAACTCCTCGATCCCCATGCTGCCGTTCTCGCGGCCCAGGCCACTCTCTTTGAAGCCGCCGAAGGGGATTTGCGGCGCGGTCGGGACCGGATCGTTGATCCCGATGATCCCATACTCCAACCCCTCCGAGACGCGGAAGGCCCGGCCGATGTCGCGCGTGTAGCAGTAGGCGGCGAGGCCGAACGGCGTGTCGTTCGCCAGCCGGATCCCCTCCTCCTCACTATCGAACGGGACGATTGGTAGGGCGGGGCCGAACGTCTCGTCGTGGAGAATCTTGGCGTCAGGCGCGACATCGGCGAGGATCGTCGGCTCGTAGAAGTAGCCCCGCAGGTTGCCATTCAGCGACGCCGACTTGCCGCCCGCCAGCACCCGTGCGCCGCCCGCGACCGCATCCTTGACCTGATCCTCGACCTTGGCGAAGCCGCGCTCGTCGATCAGCGGCCCGACCTTCGTCTCCGCGTCCATGCCGTTGCCGACCTTCAAGCCCCGCGCCAACTCGGCCACCCGCTGCGAGAACTGCTCCAGCAGCGGGCGCTGGACGTAGAGGCGGTTGGTGCAGATGCAGGTCTGCCCGGCGTTGCGGAAGCGCGACATGATCGCCCCCTGCGCCGCCGCCTCGACATCGGCGTCGTCGAAGATCAGCATCGGCGCGTGACCGCCGAGTTCGAGCGAGACCTTCTTGACCGTCCCCGCCGCCTGCGCCATCAATTGCTTGCCGACCTCGGTGCTGCCGGTGAAGGTGATCTTGCGGACGATCGGGCTCTCCGCCAGCACCTTGCTGACCTCGGGTGCCGACTTGCTGGTGATGATGTTGACGACGCCTGGCGGGAAGCCCGCCTCGTGGAAGGCGCGGATGATCTCGATCGCTACTAGCGGCGTCGCTGACGAGGGGCGCAGGACGACCGTGCAGCCCGCCGCCAGGGCCGGCCCGATTTTGCGGGTGATCATCGAGTAGGGGAAGTTCCAGGGGGTGATCGCCGCCACCACGCCGACCGGTTGGCGGTAGGTCAGCACCCGCTTGCCCGCCGTCGGGCTCGGCACGACCTCGCCGTAGGTGCGGCGGGCCTCCTCGGCGTTCCAGCGGATGAAGCCCGCGCCGATTGTCGCCTCGCCCTTCGACTCGGCCAGCGGCTTGCCATTCTCCAGGGTCAGGATCTGCGCGTGCTCGTCGATCCGGCCCTTGAGGATATCGAACGCCGCGTGCATCAACTCGGCGCGCTCGTCCGCCGGGCGCTTCGACCAGGCCGGGAACGCCGCGTGCGCCGCGCGCACCGCCGCCTCGGCCTCCGCCGCGCCCGCGTCGGCCACCTCGGCGATCAGGTCGCCGGTCGCCGGGTTCTGCACCGCGAAGGTCTTGCCCCCCGCCGCATCGATCCACTCGCCGTTGATGTAGAGTTGGTAGGTCTTCGTCGCGGTCGCGGTCATCACCCACTCCTTCACGATACTGCGCTCATCCCCCCTCCTACACGGGGAGACTCTTGCCACCATTATAGCCCGACAAGCCGATCCGTTCGTGCAATGGCCCCTACGGCAGCACGGCCCCCCACGGCAGGACGATCACACACCGATGCAGAAGTGCAAAGTGGTCGGGTGTAGGGGCGTATTGCATACGCCCGACCCACGCCGAGGGTTCCGTAGAGGTGATCGGTCTAACGACGTGCGGGCGTAGCCCCACCACGGGTGGTGTACTCCTGATGTCAGCGCCGCCCTGATGCTGCGGAATCTCCCTCTACCGGCCCCTCTATCCGACCTGGGCGCTTGTGCTACGATGCGCGCCACGGCACGATGAACGCGGTACGCGGTGAGGAGAACGGGGATGGCCGGGACGACGGCTGATGTCGTGATCATCGGGGCGGGGGTTAATGGGCTGAGCGCCGCGTTTCGGCTCGCGCAGGGCGGCGCGGGCAAGATCGTCGTCGTCGAGCGGACCCACGTCGCGGGTGGCGCGAGCGGCAAGAGCGGCGCGCTGGTGCGGATGCATTACACTAACGCGCCGGAGACGGAGCTGGCCGTCAAGAGCCTGGGCGTCTTCCAGAACTGGGGCGAGATCGTCGGCGGCGACTGCGGCTGGAACCCGACCGGCTTCCTGCGGATCGCGCGGCCCGAGCACGAGGCAGCCCTGCGGGCGAACGTCGCGGTGCAGCAGGGGCTCGGGGTCAATACCCGCGTCGTCTCGGCGGCGGAGGTCGCCGAACTCGCGCCGATGGTCCGCGCGGACGATTTCGATGTCGCCGCCTGGGAACCGGATTCCGGCTACGCCGACCCGGTCGCCACGACCTACGGCTTCGCTCGCCGCGCCGCCGAACTGGGCGTCGAGATCCGCACCAACAGCCCCGTCGCGGCGATCACGACCGAGGGCGGGCGCGTGATCGGCGTCGAACTGGCGGGCGGTGAGCGGATCGCCGCCCCGGCGGTCCTGTTGACCGGCGGTGCCTGGGCCAACGACCTCCTCGCGCCGCTGGGCCTCGACTTCGGCCTCGTGCCGCAGCGGGTCCAGGTCGCGGTCTTCCACTGGTCGCCCGAGCTGACCGGCCATCCGGTCGTGATCGACTCGTTCCACAGCAGTTGGCTGCGCCAGGAGGGGTCGGTGGGGACGCTGATCGGCGTCGAGCTTGGCACGCGCGGGACCGACCCGCACGCCTTCTCGGAGGCGGTCGATGCGGAGCAGATCGAGCGCTGTCGTCGGGCGCTGACGGCGCGAATCCCGGCGATGGACGGCACCCCGATGCGCGGCGCGTGGGCGGGCCTGATCATGATGAGCCCGGATGGTCGCCCGATCCTCGACCACCTGCCGGAGTACGAGGGACTGTTCTGCGTCGTCGGCGACAGCGGCACCTCGTTCAAGACCGCGCCCGCGATCGGCCAGGCGATGGCCGAGTGGATCATCTCCGGCGAGCCGCAACTGCTGGACCTCGCGCCGTTCGCCGCCGCCCGCTTCACCGATGGCCGCGCCTGGCCGCACGAGCATCGCTATGGCGCGCAGGAGGATGTGGCGACGATCTCGCGGTGAGCAGAATGACGAGTGACGAGTGACGAATGACGGATAGGTTGAGCGGGCGGACCCCGGCACCGGGTGGCCTCAACCGTATTCTATTCGCCATTCGTCATTCGTCACTCGTCATTAGACAGGGAATAATATGACCGATGAGCACGAGCCGGACTTAGCCGTCGAGGGGTTGCTGGCGGTGGTGGAGGCGGAGTTCGGGGCGCGGCTGGATGAGGAGGGGCGGGCGAATGTGCGCCGCCAGATCGAGCGGATCGTGGCGAACTCGCGGGCGCTGTCGGCCTATCCACTGACGAACGGGCAAGAGCCCGACTTCGTTTTCACCGCGTCGGGCGGATCGGGTGGTGGGTCTACCGCGCGTCGTGAGGGTTGAGCGATGGGCGTCGAGACCGATCGCCTCGCCTTCGCCTCGATCCGCGAACTCGGTCGGATGCTGCGCGCGGGCGAGACGACGCCGACCGGGCTGGCCGAGTTCTTCCTCGACCGCCTCGATACGGTCGGGCGCGGGCTGAACGCCGTCGTCACCCTGACGCGCGAGCGGGCGCTCGATGAGGCGCGCGTCGCCGAGCGGGAGTTGGCGGCGGGACACGATCGCGGGCCGCTGCACGGGATCCCCTATGGCGCGAAAGATCTCTGCGCCACCGCGCCGCCGTACCCGACTTCCTGGGGCGCGGCCCCGCTGCGCGACCAGCAGTTCGCCCACGACGCCACGGCGATCGCCCGGCTGCGCGGGGCGGGAGCGGTCCTGGTGGCGAAGCTGGCGATGGTCGAGTTGGCCGGCGGGATGGGTTATGACCAGCCGGACGCCGCCTTCACCGGGCCGGGGATCAACCCTTGGCGCGCCGACGCCTGGAGCGGCGGGTCGTCGAGCGGATCGGGCTCGGCGGTCGGGTCGGGCGCGGTGCCGTTCGCGATCGGCTCCGAAACGGTCGGCTCGATCGTCACGCCGGCGTCGTTCTGCGGCGTCTCCGGCCTGCGCCCGACCTACGGGCGGGTCAGCCGCCACGGCGCGATGGCCCTCAGTTGGACCCTCGACAAGCTCGGCCCGATGGCACGCACCGCCGACGACTGCGGCCTCGTCCTCGCCGCGATGGCCGGTCACGACCCCGCCGACGAGACGAGCCTGACCGCCCCCTACCGCTACACCCCCAAGCGCGAGCGCGTCGCCAACCTCCGCCTGGCGGTGCCGGAGGGCGCGACCGAGAATGTCCAGGGGGACGTCGGCGCGAACTTCCGCGCGGCGCTCGACCAGCTTGGCGCGATCGCGACGATCGAGGAAATCGCGCTGCCCGACTTCCCCTATGGCCCGGTCGTGACCGCGATCCTCGACGGCGAGTTGGCGAGCGCGTTCGACGACTTCATCGCCAGCGGCAAGGTCGCCGAGTTGACCGCGCCGGAAGATCGGGTCGGCGGCTACGGCTGGCGGTTCATGCCCGCCAAGGACTACGTCACCGCGCTGCGCATCCGCCGCGCGATCCGCCACGCCTGGGACGACCTCCTGGCCCGCTACGACGGGATCATGGCCCCGGCCACAGCGGTCGTCGCCTCGCCGCTCGACGTGCGGTTCAGCGACTACTTCCCGCGCGACCGCCGCCATGTCCTGACCCAGGTTGGCAACATCATCGGCGCTCCGGCGATCAGCGTGCCGAACGGCTTCGGCGAGCGCGGGCTGCCGACCGGGCTGCAAATCCTCGGTCGCGCGGGCGCGGAGAACACCGTCCTCGCGATCGCCCGCGCGTACCAGGGGCGCACCGATTGGCATGAGCGGCGACCGACGCTGGCTGGCGGCTGAAATCCGAGACTGCGCTCGGGGCAAGCCCTGTGACGACGCACAGGATACAGCCGCGCCTCGCGGTGCTGTGGCCACCAAGCGCACTTGGACGGGTCGAGAACCGGTGCTTATGGTGCTTGCCCCTCAGTTGCGCGTGACGTGGGCCGAGACTGCCAGCCAGCGCCCCCCGCGCCGCGCCCACACATCCGTGTAGCGGCCGGACCCGGGACGACCATCCGGCAAGGTGTAGGTGGTCCGCGCGTGGATGATCGCGATGTCGCCCAGCAGTCGCACCTTGACATCGCGCGCTTCGAGGGTGGTAATCGTGACCGGGCGTGCGGTCTGCTCCAGGAATGCACCCCGATCGACCAGGGTGCCGTCCGGGTTGCTACAGAGAAAATCGTCGGCCAGGATCTCGTCGAACCGGCGCACATCCGCGTGCTGCACCGAGCGGATGTAGTCGCGATTCAATCCCAGCAAGGTATCGAGATCGCAATTGACGGCGGTGTTGGACTGCATCGTGACCTCCTTCTGTGCGTGGAATAGGAAGGCTGTCATCGTATCCAGCCTCATCACCCCTGTCCAATAGTTATCTTCGGGCGGAGCACCGGCGTGCCTCTTCCCGAAGTGTGCGCGCCAGGCGAGAAACCCTTGCAACCCCGGCGCGACCCGCGTATACTATTTGCCGGACGGTGGGCTATCGTCTAATGGTAGGACGCCTGACTCTGAATCAGGTAGTCGGGGTTCGAATCCCTGTAGCCCAGCCA
>CADCWN010000208.1 GCA_902806415.1 uncultured Thermomicrobiales bacterium
AGAGCCAGACCGCGTGGCCGATGATCTCCGGCGGGAAACGGTGGCGCTTATAGCAAGGCGGCGGCGACTGTTCTTTCATGCGCCGAGTATCGCACACTCGCCCTCCCGTGAGGATGATCGGTTATCCTGACAGTACCCACGACTCCCCCGTCACGGACGCGGCGGGCGCGGCTCGGCGGCGCGCGACGACGTGTTGCCGCCGAGGACGCGCCCTTCAAGCGGCGACCCGACCGGGAAGACGGCGAGCGCGGGCGGCGGCGTGGACGGCCAGACCCGCTGGAACATCACCCACTGCGCCGGATCGGCGCGGATATGGCGCTCGAAGATCGCGACGATCGCTTGCAGGCCGTGGCGAATATCGGCATCGGCATCGCCGGTCTTCGCGATATAGAACGGCTTGTCGAGGACGACCGTGTGGTGATGCGTGTGGCGGCGGCAGATGATCGGGAAGATCGGCGCGCCGGTCTCCATCGCCAGGCGCACCGCCCCGATCGGCAGGGTCGTCTCCTCGCCGAAGAAGCGGACCGGCACGCCATTCCGCAAGAAATCGCGATCGGTCGCCAGGCCGATCGTGCCACCCCGGCGCAAGGCGCGCATCAGGCGGCGCAGCCCGCCCGGTGTCGCCTCCTCCAGGGCGAATCCCTTGCTCGCGCGCAGGTAGGTCACCGCCTCGTGGAAGAATTCGCTGACCGTGCGCACCGTCACCAGCACAGCGTTGTAGTTGTGATAGGGGATCATCTGCGCGGCGAAGTCGAACGCGCCCATATGGCCGGTGACGAAGATCCCGCCTTTGCCGCGCGCGGTCGCCTCGTCGATCGGCCCCCAGTCGTCAAGCATGACGATCTGGCTGGCGATTGCGTCCATCGGTAGGCGGCGCAGGCGGGTGAGATCGTAGAAGTTGCGGGCGCTGTAGCGGAAGGTGCGCCGCGCCAGGGCGCGCAGGTCATCCAGCGCGGCGTCGGGGCCGAGGACGTGGCGCAGGTTGTCGATCACATTGGCGCGATAGCCCGACGCGAAACGGTAGACGAGATCGCCCCCGCGATCGGCCAGCCAATAGCCGATCGGCAGCGGCACGGTCGTCGAGAAGAGGCCGACGGCGTCGGCCAGGCGGCGACTGAGCCATTGCTTCGTCGTCAGGCCGCGCGGCTTCTCGGTCGCCGCCTGCGCCCTGGCGGGCTGGCGGCGAGGCGGCGTCCCAACCGGGGTCACTTGCCCGGCCCCCCCTTGTATCGCCCGCTCGGTCGTACCCATGCCCCCCCATCTCCCGCTGTCCTTCGCGTCGGGATGGTAGCACAAGCGGCGTGCGCGCGTGGCGGCGGTTGCGTCGTCGCGGTCGGCGGCGAGCACCCGCGCCACCGCTCGAAATCGGCGCGAGGGGCCGCAAGCTCCTAGCTGGGCCTTCACCCCAGCCCACGCCCTCACGGGGAGCCCCTCCCTACCGACCGGCAACTCCGAATCCCTCTCCTCGCGCGGCAGCCCTTGCATCCGCGCCCCCTACAGGTATACTTTACGCTGCGTACGTACGCATTAATCATGCGGGAGGGGCGCGGATGGCCGAGCGCAACGACATCACCGAAATCCGTGAGCGCGTCGATATGCTCGAACTCGTCGGCGCGAAGGTGCAGCTGAAGCGCTCCGGCAAAAATTGGAAGGGCATCTGCCCCTTTCACACGGAAAAAACCCCCTCCTTCTATGTCTACCCCGAGAGCGGCAACTACGTCTGCTTCAGTTGCGGCGAGAAGGGCGACGCCTTCACCTGGCTGCAGAAGACCGAGGGGATGGACTTCCCCGACGCGCTGGAACAGCTCGCCGCGCGCGCCGGTGTCACCCTCCAGCGCGGCACCGTGCGCGACCCCGGTCGCGACGAGGAGCGCGAGCGGGTCTTCGCCGTCAACGAGGAGGCCGCGACCTTCTTCGCCAGCGTCCTCCTGAGCGGGACGGCGGGCGAGGCGGGGCGGCGCTATGTCGCCGAGCGGGGGCTGACGCGCGAGACGGTCGAGCGGTTCGCCCTCGGCTTCGCGCCCGATAGCTGGGACGCCCTGCTGAAACACCTCGTCTCGCGCGGCCACCGCGAGGAGTTGCTGGCCGAGGCGGGGCTGCTGACCGAGCGCGACGACGGTCGGCGCTACGACCGCTTTCGCGGTCGCCTGATCTTCCCGATCCGCAACCGTGACGGCAAGATCGTCGGCTTCGGCGGGCGGGCGCTCGGCGACGCGCGGCCCAAGTACCTCAACACCGCGCAGACGACCGTCTTCGACAAGAGCGCCAACCTCTACGCGATCGACCTGGCGAAAGAGGCGATCCGCAAGGCCGACACGGCGGTGATCGTTGAGGGCTACGTCGATGCGATCATGGCCCATCAGGTCGGCCACGCCAATGTCGTCGCCTCGATGGGCACCGCGCTGACCGAGGCCCAGGTCGGTCTGCTGAAGCGCCTCACCGCGCGGATCGTCCTGGCGCTCGACTCGGACGCCGCCGGGCAGGCGGCGATGCTGCGCGGGATCGAGACGATGCGCGGCGCGCTCGACTACGACGAGGTCGCGGTCGTGGACCCGCGTCAACTGGTCCGCTTCGAGAAGAAGCTCAACACCGAGATCCTGGTCCTCACCCTGCCCGAAGGGAAAGACCCCGACGAGTTCCTGCGCGCCCGGCCCGGCGACTGGCCCGCGCTCGTCGGCGGGGCCGAGCCGCTGCTCGACTTCGTGATGCGCGCGGTCGTCGGCGGGCTCGACCTCTCCGATCCTAAGGCGAAGTCGGGGGCGGTCGGCCAGTTAGCCCCGCTCATCCGCGAACTCCCCGACAATATCCAGCAGGCGCACTACACCGGCCTGCTCGCGCGGATGCTGCACCTCGGCGAGGAGGTGATCGCCAGCGAGATCCGGCGCCTCGGCCTGGTGCGCCCGGCGCGCGGCGCGGGGAGCGGCTTGTCACGCGGCGTGCCGGGGGGGTCGGACGCCGCGCCAGCACAGCCCGCGCCGCAGGCTCCTTCGCGCGAGGATCACCTCCTCTCCCTGCTGCTCACCAACCCCGACGCGGCCCACGACGTCGCCGCCGAGATCGCCCCGGACGACTTCACCGACGCCGCCGATCGCGCCCTCTGGGCGGCGACCCTGCCCGCGATCAGCGCCGACCCGCGCCTCCGCACCGACGACCTGCTGACGACGATCGGCGACCCGAGCCTGCGCGAGTCGGCGGAGAAGCTGGTCGCCATCTCCGTGGAGCGGCTCGGGAGTTTCCCCGGCCCCGTCCGCCAGGAGATCCGCGACACTCTCAAGCTACTGCGCCAGGAGGCGAACAAGGCGCAGATCGGTCGCCTGCAAACCGCAATCGGCGAGGCGGCACAGGAGGGCGACGCCGAGACGGTACGCGCGCTGATGGCGCAATTGCCGCCCCTCTATGAGCGGTTGCGCTCGTTCGACCCGCCGCGCAGCCCCTATTTCCGTGACACCCGCACGGTGGTCGAGAAGCGCTGACCGGCTTGCACTTCCGCGCCCTGCGGTCCATCATCACTCCATATTGGGCTGATTGCACGGACAGCATCCGAGGGCGGCGGGGGCGAGCGATGAGACCGGAGAGCCAGGCGACGCGCGAACGGCGACGCGGGCGCGAGATCGCCCGACACGGGGCGGTCGTCGCCGGGCGGGGCGGCGAGCGCGCGCTGGCCGCAGTCGCCCATGGCGCGATCGCCTTCGGCTTCGTCGGGATCGGCTTCCTGCTCTCCCTGGCGATCACCGCGATCATCTGGATCGTCAGCAGGAAATCGACCTACGTCCGCGAGCAGTCCGACCGCGCCGGGCGCTACCAGATCTTCGTCGTGCTGGCGAACATCCTGCTGATCGCGCTCTGGCTCGTCGGCCTCGTCCTGCTGGTTTACCTGACCGAGTGGCAGGGCTGGGGCGGCGGCTGGCGAGGCTGGCGACAATTCGACTGGCGCTGGCTGATTATCGTCCTCGACGGCCTCGCCCTGCTGCTCGCCCTCCCCCTGATCGTCGCCTGGTTCTTCGGCACGATCGGCTATGGCGTCTACGCCGCCGCCCGCGCCCTGCGCGGCGACGACTTCCACTACCCACCCCCGCCCTGGAAGTGGCGGCGGAGGAAGCGCGAGGCCGGGCTGCGCTGGGTAGATTGACGAACACTCACACGGCGAGACCGAGGAGGAGCAGCACCATACAGCTACCTACGCCGCCTCCCGCGCCCGGTACTGCAACGCCTCCGCCAGGTGCGACGCGGCGACACGCTCGGCCCCGGCGAGGTCGGCGATCGTCCGGGAGAGCTTGAGGACGCGATGGTAGGCGCGCGCGGAGAGTTGCAACTGGCGCATCGCCGCGCGCATCAGACCCTCGCCCGCCGCGTCGAGCGCGCACCAGTCGCGCACCTGGGCCGGCCCCATCTCCGCGTTCGTCACCGTTGTATTGGCTACCCAGCTCATCCGCCACGAGTCAGCCGCGCTGCGTGGCTGGTCTCGGCCTCGCGCCCGGCGTCATGCAGCCAAGCGCGCGCTCACGGCGGTCCCCCCCAGCTGCATCGAACGGCCGACGCATCGC
>CADCWN010000209.1 GCA_902806415.1 uncultured Thermomicrobiales bacterium
GGTCGCGGCCGGGGAGCAAGGGCCGACGATCAACGCCCATCTGGCGACCTGGGCGGCCAGCTACGTCGAGCGGCTCCTCGACGGCACCTGCGGCTGGGCCGAGACGCTGATCGACGTCGACGCCGGGACCGTCCGGTGTATCCCCGTCGACCCCGTCCGCACGGCCCAACTCGTCGGCCTGCCTCTCGAGGAGGTCGAGCCGCCCCTTGTCGGCGTCAAGCCAGTGCCGAAGCGACGAAGGCGCGAGACGCGCGGCTCGCAGGAACGGGCGGCATGATTGTCGGCAACGGGTGAGAGCGCGGCCCTGGAGCGGGCCATTATCCAGGTCGCCGACTTGACGGCGGTCGTTGAGTGCCACGCGCCGGAGGCTCAAGGCGATCTGGGCCAACCTGATCCAGGGCCGGAAGGCGGGCATCGCGCCCCAGCTGCTGGGCGGCGGGCGCTTCTGCGCGCTCACGCCTCTTGAGGCGGGGATTGGAAGTCGCAGGCGGCGACGCTAAACGAGGCGAGCGGCGCGGCTTCACTGCCCCCCCCGCCGCGGCGACGGAAGGTACCCGCGAAAGACCAGTTGCGGCTCTTCGGATAGCGCCAACCTGGCCGGCCTGCTCCCCGCGCGTTGACGGTTATCGCGCGGCCCTGCCGCACGGCCGGGAACTCCGGTGTTAGCGAGGCGTTAGCCAGCCTCCCTGGGACAGGGTCAATACCCGGTACCCGGCGGAATCCCGCTGCGCGGGGCGGCGGGCCGGATCGCGCGACGCCGTCGGCGACAGGTCGCCGCACACCCGCCGATCCCGTCTGAGGGCGTGAACCAGGGAGAAGGGAGCACGATGGCGGAGACGGCACCCGAGCGCCCGCTGCTGACGGTGGAGGAAGCGGCCGAGCGTCTCGGCACCGGCAAGACGCTGGCCTGGGAACTCGTCTGGGACGGCGTGCTGCTGAGTGTCCACCTGGGACGGTGCGTGCGCGTCCCGCTCCGGGCGCTCGAAGACTGGACCGACCAAATGGCGACAGGGGGCCAGCGATGAGCCGACGGGGAAATCACGAGGGATCGATCTACCACCACGAGGACGGGCGTTTCGAGGGCAATGTACGGATCGGCGGTCGCCGACGATCGTTCTACGGCAAGATCGAGAAGTAGGTGCGCCAGCAGATTCGCCGGGCGGTCACCGACCACGAGCGCGGGGGGCGCCCATTCAGTGGGCAGGTGACGGTCGAGGCGGGGGCGGGCGATTCGGTCGACCGCTGATGGTGGGCAGTGGAGACAAAACCCGCCGCGCCGTCGTCCGTGCCCGATACCTACCCTCCATTGCAGCAGCGCTCTTCGAGCCGGTGTGCCAACTGGCCCCCTGCTGCCCCCTCAGGACCGAGATACCCCTCAGCCGCCATCCTCCCCGTGATACGACCGCCACTGTCCGACACAACGATGACAGCGAGGCATGGGCCGCTCGTGTCAGACGCGGTCGACACGACCAGCCCCGGTCCACCCCTGCCACCAAAGGCGGCTAAGCGCGGGGCATTCGCCGCGTCGCGTTGCCGGAAGACGCTCGCGAAGGATCAACTGCGATTGTTCGGCTAGCCCGTTCCTCACCAGCCCCAAGCCTACGCCGTCGCCTCCGCCCGTCCAGTACTCCCGGGAATGAGCAGGCACATCGCGCGACGACACTAGGGGACAGCATCATGTTAGCGGCTCGTTAGCGACCGTCACTATGTTGAGAGCAACACCCCGCTGGTAGGGACAACCGGCGGTCTGGTGCGCCAGCGACGACGGAAGAGGGGAGCACATGGTCGATACGACGACGGAGCGTCTGCTCCTGAAGGTGGCCGAGACGGCGCGGCGCACGGGTGTGCGCGCTGTCCCGATCGTCGCGTCCCACCGCGCACGTAACCGGGGATGTTTGGGTCGCGGCCCCCCGCCGTCCCTGCCACGATTAATGGTGGGCGATGCTCGCCAGGATGTGGACCTGATGAGGACAAGCCGTGATCGATCGCTGCATGACCCTGCACTTCGACGAGCTGCGCGACGAAGGGATCCACGACCCGCTCGTCGCCAGTTTCACCTTCGCCGCGCTCGTAAGACGACCTCGTCCGCCTCGTCGGCGAGACCTCGCTCGCCGCTGTTCGGGGGCTCAATGAGCATGACATCCCATTACGCGAGCCTGTCGACCGGGGCCGCAGCCCCCACGCCGCTCGCGACCGCTTCGTCCTGCTCCCATCCGCCGCTACCGGCGCTACCCGCGAGGAGAACACTGATGGAGCCATTGCTGTTAACCCCCAAGGAAGCGGCGAAGGCGCTGGGCCTGAGCCAGTCCTACGTCTACGAACTGCTGGCGAGCGGCACCTTGCCCTCGATCACGATCGGGCGCACCCGACGCATCCCACGCCGCGCTTTGGAGGAATTCGTCGCGGCGTGCGAAGCCGCCCAGGACGGGTACACCCCGTATCCTGCCGCATCAAGCACCCCACCGCAGATACGTGCCTCGTGAACCGGACCGGGGTGTTTCGGCGGGCGGCGGGCTCGCTCCCGCCGAAACACATCCTGGGCACCGCAAGGGGGAGATGGACACGCCATGAAACGACGCGGCAACGGCGAGGGGACGATCCGGCAGCGCCCCGATGGACGCTGGGAAGCGCGCTTCTCGATACAGGGCGACGGGCGGACGACACTGAGATCGGTCTATGGCAAGACCCGCAAGGAGGTCCAGACCAAGATGAGAGCCGCGGAGCTTTCGGCGGCACGCGGGCTAGCGGCGAGCGACACGCTCGGGGCACACGTCGCCGATTGGCTCACCGAGGTCAAGGAGCGGCGCGAGACCAACACCTATCGGATGTACAGCGGACTCATGAAGAACCACATCCTGCCCGAGCTGGGGGCGATTAAGCTGGATAAGCTCACGCCCACGCGCATCCGTCGCTGGCTCGCGAAACTCCAGCAGGACACCCTCTCGCCCGGCACGCTCGCGACGATCAGGACCGTCCTGGTGATCGCGCTCGAACACGCCGTCAGGTACGAACTGCTGGAACGAAACCCCGCCCGGCTCGTGAGCGCCCCCTCGGTCCCCAAACGCGAGTACACGACCCTGACCCCGGACGAGGCCCGCTCGCTCATCCTGGCGATACGCGGCCACCGCTTCGAGGCGGCCTACCTCTTGGCCCTGTTGCTCGGCTTGCGTCGCGGGGAGATCTTCGGGCTCTCCTGGTCGGACATCGACCTCGACGCCAAGACCCTCCGCGTGTCGCAGCAACTCCAGCGCGAGCCCAAGATCGGCCCGGTCCTCAAACGCACCAAGACTGTCGGCAGCGTCAGGACCCTGCCGATCCCCGCCAACCTCGTCCCGGTCCTCGCGGCCCGCAAGGAGTGGGAGCGGCTCGACCGCGCCGTGGCCGGGTCCACCTGGAAGGGTGCATGGGACGGTGAGCGGCTCCTCTTCCGCTCCCGTATGGGCGGTCCCGCCATCCCCGACACGGCCCTCAAGCAATTCAGGCAGCTGCTCGACGGGCTCGGACTGCCCGCCCAGCGTCTCCACGATCTGCGACACAACTGCGCGAGCCTGCTGTTCGCGCAGGGTATCCCGGCCCGGCTGGTGATGGAGCTGCTGGGTCATTCCAACATCGGCATCACCATGAACTTCTACACCCACCCCCAGTTACACATGGCGCGGGAGGCGACGCAGGGGCTGGAGAACTATCTCAGCGTCCCCGATCCCCAACCGAACGGCGACCGCTAGCCCGCCTCCCTTGTAACCCAGCACACCCATATAACCAAGGGCGCACATGATTTACTTCCACAGCCATGGTCGAAACTGTGGTCAAAACTGTGGTCAAGCGACCATCGGGGCGCGGAAATCCGAGGCAGGGCAAGGGAAATCGGTTAGCTAGGTGTTAACATCACCTTAATATGTGGGAGAGGGAAAGTCAAGGTGGCCGCAACCGGCACCAAGCCATGAGCGTTGCACCGAAGGCGGTACGTCTCACCCTGACGTGCCGGGGCGGCTGCACCCACTGGCGATCGGTGTCCGTGCTATAATCCCGCGATACGATAGCGGGCTTGGGGAATGCCTGTTATCGGCCTCCGCGCGATCCCAAGAATAGTTGGGCGACGTGCGACGCAGGCCCGGCAAACGCGATGACGGAGTAGTGGTGCAGGTGCAGGGCGAGGCTCACGATAGTTCCGCGCGCCCGCGTCGGCTCTTCCGGCCTTACGTGGTCTCCCTTTGTCTCGTCGCCGCGCTCCAACTCTTCAACCTGACCTACTTCGGGCCGCTCGGTCGGCAGAGCGCCCCGCAACGCGCCGCCGCGCGTGCCTCAACCTTCCCCCACACCGATGTCAACCCGTACGGCGCCAACACCTTCCTCTCGAAAGAGGTGGAAGACTGGAAGCGCGAGAAGACCGTCCAGATGATGTCCGACGCGGGCCTCGGCTGGATGAAGCAGCAGTTCCCCTGGTCGGAGATCGAGCCGAAGCCGGGGCGCTTCTGGGACGACAAGTACAATCAGAATAGCTGGGACAAGTACGACCGGATCGTCGATCTCGCCGAGAAGAACGGTATCCGGGTCATCGCCCGCCTCGACAACACCCCGGACTGGGCGCGCGGCCCGAACACGACGCAGCAGACCCCGCCGGAGAACTTCGACCGCTTCGCCGAGTTTGTCGCGGTCTTCGTGGAGCACTACAAGGGTCGCGTCCAGTACCTCCAGATTTGGAACGAGCCGAACCTGAAGGCGGAGTGGGGCGGCAAACTCGACGCCCGGGCGTACGCGACGATGTTGCGCGTCGTCTATGTCCGCGCCAAGGCGGTCGATCCGAATATCGTCATCCTCAGCGCCCCACTGGCGCAGACGCTGGAGCGGGGCGATCGCGGCCTGAACGATCTCGACTTCCTCCAACAACTCTACGATGCCGACTTCGATGCAGGCTTCGATATCCTGATGGCGAACGGCTACGGCTTCGACCAGGCACCCGCTGCGGCACCCGACCCGAAGGTGCTGAATCTGCGGCGCGTCGAACTGCTACGACAGATCATGGAACGGAACGGCGACGGGGCGAAACCGGTCTGGTTGAACGAGTATGCCTGGAACGCCGCGCCGAGCGATCTGTCACCCGATGACGTCCCCTGGCAGCGGGTGACGGAGGAACAGCAGGCCGCCTACACGGTCGAGGGAATCCGCTACATGCGCGAGCACTGGCCCTGGCTCGGCGTCGTCAATATCTGGTACTTCCGGCAAGTCGGCGACATCCCGCAGTCGAGGGGCGACTTCTATTTCCGCATGGTCGATCCCGAGTGGACCGTGCGCCGGGTCTACACCGAGATCGTGCGCGCGACCGAGGCGCAGCGCCTCGCGCTGCCGGGGCGCTACACCTCCCTCTCGCCGACGCTGACGACGAAAGGGCGCTGGGCGACGACCCGTCAGCAGTGGGCCAACGATCTCGCCATCCGCAGCACGCGGGCTGGCGATACCGTGGAGATCCGCTTCCAGGGGAATCAACTGCTCATCGAGGGGGAGCGCGGGCCGCAAGGTGGCCGCCTCGGGGTGCTGGTGGATGGGACCGGTGATGCTGTCCACGCGCTGCCGCAGGATGACAAAGGCTGGCGCTATCTCGATTTCCGCGCCGACGCGGCCAGCCCGGCGACGATGACCGTCGTCGCCGGGCTCGATCCGCTCGGCGCGACCCGCGAACACCGGGTCCTCCTGAAGACGCTGCCGGGGGCGGATGGCAATGCCGGGACCGTGACGATCCGCTCGGTCGAGGTGGCCTATGCGCGCTCCTCGGCGATCTTCCTGCTCGTCTCGGCATTCGCCACCCTGGCGGCGCTGGCGGTGCTGATCCCGATCTTCCGCTCAGTGATGCGCTTGCGCCTCTTGCGCAGGGCGTTGTGAGCCATCGGATGCACGAGATGACCCGCCGCGCGCGCGAAATCGTGCGCCCGCAGCGACAGACGCGCGAGGATACGTCGCAGGCCACCACCGTCACCAGCCCGCCCACGCGCCCGGTTGCGCGGCCACGTCGCAGCCGCAACCTCACCAATCGGATGGAGAGCGCCCTCCTCTTGCTCGCCCTATCGATCAGCCTGATCGTGTCCGGTGTCGGGCTTGACGGCTTCCTCAATCGCGGGATCGTTTATGGCACCTCGACCGTCAACGGCGGCGGGCTCTCGCTCGGGATGAATGTCTTCCTCGAGAAGGAGGTCGAGCGCCAGAATATCGTCCGCTCGGTGCAGATGCTGAAGGCCGGCGGGGTCACCTACGCGCGGCAGAGCTTCCCCTGGCAAGATGTCGAACGCGCGCCGGGCTACTATCGCGATCAGGACGGGCAGGACACCTGGGCGAAGTACGACTTCATCGTCGAGCAGCTCACCGGCGCGGGGATCAGCATCCTGGCGCGCGTCGACACGATCCCGCGCTGGGCCAGGCCGACGACCGATAATTTCGAGGCGTACGACAAGGGACCGCCGCAAGACTTCAACAACTACGCCAATTTCGTCGCCACCGTTGCGGCGCGCTACAAGGGTAAGATCAGCCATTTCCAGGTCTGGAACGAGCCGAATCTCAATGGGGAATGGGGCGGCAAGCCGATCAATCCGGCGCAGTACGGCCTCCTCCTCCGCCGCACGTCGGAGAAGGTGAAGGTGGCGAATCCGGCCGCGCTGATCGTCACGGCGGGGTTGGCGCAGACGACCGAGGATGGTGTCGCGACCAACAATCTGAACGAACTCGATTTCATCCAGCGGCTCTACGACTCCGGTGCCGGCCCCTACTTCGACATCCTCTCGGTGATGGACTACGGCCTCGGGCACTCTCCCGAAGATCGGCGGGTCGGGCCGGAGCGGGCGAACTTCTCGCGGCTCCTGCTGGCGCGCGAGGTGATGGTGCGCAACAACGACAGTCAGAAGCCGATCTGGGTCTCGGAGTATGGCTGGATCTCGCTGCCGACCGATTGGAAAGGCTCATACGACAAGACCTGGGGCGTCTCGGTCGATGCCGAGACGCAGGCGCGCTGGACCGTTGAGGGCCTGGAGCGGATGCGGCGCGAGTGGCCGTGGGTCACCAATGTATTCGTCTGGGGCTTTCGCTGGGTGGAGCGACCCCAGGAACGGCCCGACGATCCGTCGCGCCACTTCGAGGTCGTGGATTACGACTTCACCCCGCGCCCGGCCTACCTCGCCCTCCGCGATTGGGCCGGGCATCAGGCGGTCGCGACGAGCGGGGTGTTGCCGGTGCGCGACAGTCGCCTGCTCTGGGGTGGCACCTGGCGCGAGCAGACCCTCGGCGGGCAAAACTACCGCGTTGCCAATGCCCCCGGGGCGACGGTGCGCCTGACGTTCCAGGGGACGGACGTGCGCCTGAAAGCGCGCGCCGGGGGGGCGGAGGGGCAGCTCTACGCGACGATCGATGGGCAACCGGTGCGCGGGCTGCGGGCGGATAAAGACGGGACCTACGTGATGCTCCGGGATGGGATAACCCAGACGCACGATGCAGAGATCGCCCTCGCCTCGGGCTTGGACGATCGGCAACATATCCTGGAGCTGCGCTACGGCGGCTTCGGCGAGACGGCGATCAACGGCGTGCTGATCGGCCGCCAGCGCCCTTTCGATTGGACGGCGGCGTTCCTCATCACGGCGGGGTTGGCGGGAGTATTCGCCGGGCTCGTCGCGGGGGCGCGGGCTGCACTGATCGCGGCGGGCTGGCTCACGCGCAACGATAGACGGTTCGCCGCACGCCGCCAACCGGCCTGGTGGAATACGCGTGAGTGAGCGAGCGAACGATGCGTCGGTGACACCCGCGCGTCCGCAGGGGATCCTCGCGCGCGGGATCGACAGGGTTCGTTCAAGCGCCACCGCACTCGCGGAGCGCACCGGGCGGCGACGACTCCTGGCGTTCCTCTTCCTCCTGGTCATCGTTGCCTCGCCCTGGCTGCCGCTCACAATCCTCGCGCTCCTGGCCTATCTCGCCGTCGCCTGGAACGATCCCGGCTGGACGGTCGCGCTGCTCCCGTTGACCACCCCATTCGCCTACCAACCGAAGGGGTTTCCCAGCCCGCGCTCGCCGGATAGCACGCTCCTCTTCCCGGCGATCGAGTTGCTGCTGCTGATCGCGCTCGCGACGACCGCGCTGCACCTGCTCCGCCATTGGCGACGCGAGGCGACCGCCGGGACCGGGGCGGCGGCGCTACTCGATCTCTGGGATGGGGCGAAGAAACTCGTTGCGGGCCGCTTCGGTCTCCAGGCCACGGCGCTCGCGCTCATCGGCACCGTCTCCCTGCTGACGCTCGCCGATCGGCTGCACCTGCGCGAGAGTATCCGCGAGTACCGCACGGTCGTCATCGAGCCGGTGTTGTACTTCTTCCTGGCGCGAGCCTGGTTGCGCGACCGCGAGCTGCGCGCGACGGCAATCGGTGTGTTCATCGGCGGTGCGGCCCTCGTCAGCCTGCTGGCGATCGGGCAGGTGCTGACCGGGCGGGGGGTGGTGGCGGTCGAGGGGGTGCGGCGTGCTCTCGGAACCTATGCCCACCCGAACGCGCTGGCCCTCTATCTC
Organism: uncultured Thermomicrobiales bacterium; assembly: GCA_902806415.1. Classification (GTDB taxonomy): domain Bacteria; phylum Chloroflexota; class Chloroflexia; order Thermomicrobiales; family CADCWN01; genus CADCWN01. The sequence goes on from CADCWN010000209.1 coordinate 8,533, forward strand.
GTGCGCGCCGCCGCCTTCGGGCTGGGCCTCCTGGTGCTCGCCCCGACACCGCGCCGGGAACGCTGGCTGCTCGCGGCACTCCCGACCCTCCTGCTCGCGCTCCTATTGACCTTCTCGCGCGGGGCATTGATCGGGCTGGGGGTGGGGATCGCCTTCCTCGGCTTTGCGGCCCTTTACCATCGGTCGGACCCCGAGATGGACGAGGCACCGTCGAAGTTGCGGATCGCCATGGTCGCCGCTTGCGCCCTCTACGCCGTCGGCGTCCTGCTCGTCACCGTCCTCTCACTGACCGGTGCCATCACCCTCCGTGGCGGCGATAGTCTCGGTCTGCGCGAGATGATCTGGCGCTCGACGCTGGCGATGATCCGCGATCATCCGGCATTCGGCGTTGGCCTCGACCAGTTCTTCTATCAGTACGCCCCGCGGTACATTGATCCGGCGGCCTGGGGGGAGCGTTACACCTCGCACCCGCATAATCTTTTCCTCGACTTTTGGACTCGCCTGGGTATAATGGGACTCGCCTGGATCGTTTGGACGTTGGGCAGTCTCGGCTTCGCGGTTGTGCGCGGCTGGCAGATCGCCACGGAGAACGCGCGGCGGCTCATTGTCGCGGCGACAATCGCCAGCGTGGCGGCCCTTGTCCATGGGCTGGTCGATAATTTCTACTTCCTGATCGATCTCGCATTTGTCTGGTGGTTCCTGATCGCCCTGGTCGCTATCGCGAGCGATGATCCGGCGGTCACGGCGAGGCGGTCTAGCGCGGCAGCAAAGGCACCGAACCGTCGACGGCGGGCGCGCAGGCGGGGTGGGGCGGGCGTTCTGGGCGCGCCCGTACCGGAAGGGCGAAAAGGGTGACGATGGATACCTTGGTGGCGGGTGGGGCGGGTTTCATCGGCTCACACCTCTGCGACGCAACCCTCGCCGCCGGTCATACGGTCTGGGCGATCGATAATTTCGCCACGGGGCGACGCGAGAATGTCGCGCACCTGGCCGCGCACCCGCATTTTCACCTGGTCGAAGCCGATGTGACAGAGCCCCTGCCGCCGGATTTGCCGTCGTTCGCGCGGATCTACCACCTCGCCAGTCCGGCCTCGCCGAATGCGACCAGCCCGCGCAGCTACATGCAACTGCCGCTGGAGACGGCCGCCGTCAACACCCTCGGCACGCAGCAACTGCTGGAGCGGGCGCGGCGTGATGGCGCGCGCATCCTTTTCGCCTCGACCTCCGAAATCTATGGCGACCCCTTGGTCCATCCGCAGACCGAGGAGTACCGCGGCAACGTCAGCACCATCGGGCCGCGCGCCATCTACGATGAGGCGAAGCGATTCGGCGAGACGCTGATGATCGCCCACTGGCGTCGCTTCGGCACCGACGCCCGACTCATCCGCATCTTCAATACCTACGGTGAGCGGATGGATCCCGACGATGGTCGCGCGGTCGTCAACTTCGCCGCGCAGGCGCTGCGGGGCGAGCCCCTGACGATCTACGGCGATGGGAGCCAGACCCGCTCACTCTGTCACGTCTCCGATCTCATTCGGGGGATCGTCGCGGTGATGGAGGGCGAGGGGCTGGCAGGCGAAGTCTTCAATCTCGGCAATCCCGACGAGCGCACGATGATTGACCTCGCGCACGCCGTGATGACCGCTTGCGATACGGAGTTGCCGCTCGTCTTCCACCCGATGCCGACCGACGATCCGACGCGACGCTGCCCCGACATCGGCAAGGCGCAACGCCTCCTCGGCTGGCAGCCGACGATCCCGTTGGAAGTGGGACTCGGTCGCCTGATCGCCGCTTTCAGGCAAGAACTCGACCGCCCGGCCCATGCAACTTCCTAGCGCGCGACCCGTGCCACGCCCCGACCTCCCGGCGTTGGTGATCGGGATCGCGGTCCTCGTCATCGCCACCCTGCTCATCGCGCTCCCCCCGACCTTCGGTGCGGCGCTCGTCCTCGGCACGACCGCGAGCGCGGCCATCGTCGCCCGCCCGCGCTGGGGTTTCTATCTCCTCCTCCTTTCCATCCCGGTGCAAGATCTCGGCGCGACGGGCGAACTGACAGTCACGAATGCGCTCTTCGGCCTGACGGTCCTCGCCTGGCTCCTGCGACGGGTGGTGTTCGGCGGCGAGCCGTTACCGCGCAGCGCCATCGGCCCGGCGTTCGCCATTTTTGTCGTGGGTCTCACCCTTTCCCTCATCGTCGCACGCGATCTGGCCCTAGGCGTCGCGGCCCTCTTCCAGTGGATCAAGGCGCTGACAGTCTACTTCCTGGCGCTCGATCTCTTGCGCACACGTCGCCAGGTCATCGGGGCGCTGGTGGCGCTGCTGATCGCCGGGGCGGGCGAGGCGGCGATCGGGCTGGTGCAATACACGACCGGGATCGGGCCGGCGAGTTTCGCGATCGGGGCGCAATTCTCGCGCGCTTACGGCACGTTCGGACGACCCAACTCCTACGCCGGGTATTTGGAGATGATCCTGCCCCTCGCGGTAATTTTCGCGTGGTGGCTCTGGCGCAGTCGCCCGACTGGCGAGTCGTGGCAACGCCGCGCCCTGCGCCTCGGCGCGCTCGGCGCGGCGGGGCTGATCGGCCTGGCCCTCCTCGCCTCATTCTCTCGCGGGGCCTGGCTGGGGACTGCGGGAGCCTTCGGCGCGATGATCGTCCTGACGAGTACGCGCACGCGCGCCATCGCCGCCACGGTCGCGATCGTCGGGGGGGTCTTCCTCCTCCTCGGCGGCGGGGCGGCGCTCCCCAGCAGTGTCCAGGATCGCGTCGGCAGTATCCTCGGGAACGCCGCCGCGCCCGACGTGCGCACCGCGTTCATCACCGCCGAGAATTTCGCCATCGTCGAGCGCCTGGCACACTGGGAAGCCGGGCTGAATATGTTCCGCTCCGACCGCCCGCTCGGTGTCGGGCTGGGCAATTTCAACGTGCGCTACACCGAGTTCGGCATCAGCCCGACCTTCCTGGTCTCGCAAGGGCACGCCCACAACTACTATATCCACATCGCGGCGGAGGCCGGGCTTGTCGGGCTCGGCGCCTACATGCTCCTGCTGGCCGCGATCCTCCTCACCGGTTTCCGGTCGCTCCAGCTCACCGGTCGCGCGGGCCACGATCCGCTGGCACGAGGGATTGTGATCGCCTGCTTCGGGACGATCACCGCCGTGGCGATCCACAACGTTTTCGAGAACCTGCACGTTCTCAGTATGGGCATCCAACTGAGCACCGTCTGGGCGCTGCTGACGATCGTCGCCCGGCCCGCCTGGATCGTGACCAAATCTGCCAACGACGATGAGGCGCGATGAAACAGCTGACCGAACGGCCCACCGATGATCACCAAGAGCCGATCGCCGGGGACGATCCGATCGCGATCCCGCAGGACGAAGCGGCGATCGTCGCGCCGCCGGAGATCGGTCGACGAGTCTTCCAGCCGCGCACCCTGCTCGGCTTCCTGATCGCCGCCGTGGTGCTCTACTTCTTCTACAAGCGCGGCCTCGACCTCGACTTTCGGGAGGTCTGGGCGCGGATGCGCGGCGCGAACGCCGTCCTCCTGCTGCTCACCTTCGTCGTCTACTACACCTCGTTCATCTTCCGCACCTTGCGCTGGCGGACGTTGCTCGCCAACGTCGGCTACAGCCGCGAACGGGGGGTGCCGATGCCCTCGGCCCTCGGCCTCTGCGAAATCCTCTACCTCTCCTGGTTCGCCAACTGCGTCACCGTCGCGCGCCTGGGCGACGCCTATCGCGGCTACATGCTGAAACGCTCCGCTGGCGTCTCATTCACCGTCACGATCGGGACGATCCTGGCCGAGCGGCTGATCGACCTCGTCGTGCTGGCGGGGCTGATGGCGGTGTCGATCTTCGTTGCCTTCCGTGGCATCCTGCCCGCCGGGGCCGACCAGGCGTTGATCGGCGGCGTGGCCCTCGCGGCGATCGGCCTGCTCGGCCTCGCCTCGCTGCGACGCTTACGCCCGATCATCGAGCGCGTGCTGCCGGAACGCCTCTTCCGCTATTACGACGGCGTCGAGAGTGGGATCGTCGGCTCATTACGGCGGCTGCCGCTCCTGACCGGTTTCTCGATCGCCGGTTGGCTGATCGAGGGCGCGACCCTGTATCTCACCGCCGCCGCGCTCGGCGCGCCCCTCTCGATCGTCGGGGCGATCGTCGTCGCGCTGGTCGCCTCGCTGCTGACCACGATCCCCTTCACCCCCGCCGGCCTCGGCTTCACCGAGGCCGGGATGGTCCTCATTCTCAAGCAACTCGGCCTCGACGACAACGCGGCGGGGGCGATCGCGCTCCTTAACCGCGTCGTCAACTACTGGAGCATCGTCGTCTTCGGGGCGATCCTCTACATCTTCAGTCGGAAGAAGTGATGCGGATCGGCATCGACTACACCGTCGGGGTCTATCAGGGCAGCGGGGTCGGGCGCTACACGCGGAGCCTCGTCCACGCGCTGGCGGGGGCCGATCGGCAGAACGACTACACGCTGCTCTGGGCGCGGGCGCATGGCGAAGACGGGCGGGAACTCCCCCGCCTGGATAGCGCCGCCGGATTCCCACCGAACTTCCGATCGCGGCGACTGCCGCTGAATGCCCGCTTGCTGACCGTCGGGTGGCAGCGACTCCGGCTGCCAGTGCCGATCGAGACGTTCAGCGGGCCGCTCGATCTCCTGCACGCGGCGGACTTCGTCGTCCCACCCAGCCGCCGCGCGCGACGGATCGTCACGGTCCACGACCTGACCTTCCTGGCCGTGCCGGAATATGCCCACCCGGGGTTGCGCGCCTATCTCGATGCGGCGGTGCCGCGCAACGTCCGCGCCGCCGACCATATCTTCGCCGATTCGCACGCGACAAAGGCCGATTTACAGCGCCTGCTCGACGTGCCGGAGGAACGGATTTCGGTCGTCTATGTCCCCGCCGAGGGTCGCTTCCGACCCTACAGCGGGGCGGAACGCGCTGCGGCGCGCGCGGCGTTGGCGGCGATCGGCGTGCCGGAGGGTCCATATCTGCTGATGGTGGGGACGATTGAGCCGCGCAAGAACCACATCGCGGCGTTGCGTGCCTTCGCCGAGCTGCGCCGTCGCGGCCTGCCGCACCGCCTCGTGATCGCGGGCAAGCGCGGGTGGCTCTACGAGCCGATCTTCGCCGAGTATGCCGCGCTCGGTCTGGGCGAGCGCGTAATCTTCCTCGATTTCACGCCCGATCAGCGCCTGCCCGATCTCTACGCCTGCGCCGAGCTCCTGCTCGCGCCGTCGTTCTACGAGGGTTTCGGTATCCCCGTCCTCGAAGCGATGGGCGCAGGGCTGCCCGTGATCATCAGCGACCGACCGTCGCTCCCCGAAATCGCCGGGGGGGCCGCCAGGCTCGTCTCGCCCGACGATCCGCCGGAACTTGCCGAGGCGGTCTGGTCGCTCCTGCACGACGGGGCGGCGCGCGCCGCGATGCGCGAGCGCGGACTCGCCCGCGTCCGGGCATTCGACCCATCCCTGATCGCCGCCGCTGTCCTTGCGCGCTATGGGGCGATCGGGTAGCATGATCGTTGCACTCGCCGACGGGCGCACTGGTGAGGACCGGCGAAAGGGCGCGATGGACGAGCAGCGACACGAGGCGAGTGCGACAGCATCACCCCGCCCGCCGCGCCCGCGCTCGCCGTTGATCATCGGCGCGATCTCCTGCGGCTTGATCGTCTGGATGTTCGTGGTGATCATGCTGCTGATCGCCTGGAAACTCTTCGCGTAGTCGCGTCTCGCTGCACCGTGCCAGTCTGATGGGGAGGTCGGAGCCGGAGTGAGAGCAGGGGAAGCCGCGATCGGGGCGGCATCGGTGACGGGGGCGACCGCGCTCAGGCGCACGATCGTCGTATTGCCGACGTACAATGAACGCGAGAACCTCCCGATCATGGTCGAGACCTTGCACGGACTCGGCATCCCCGGCCTCGAAGTCCTGGTCGTCGACGATAACTCCCCCGATGGCACCGGCCAACTCGCCGAGCGGTTGCGCGACGAGTACGCCGACAAATTCCCGATCCATGTCGCGCACCGCCCGCAGAAGCTGGGGCTCGGCCCGGCCTATATCGACGGTTTCGGGCGGGCGTTGGCGCTCGGGGCCGATTACATCGTCGAGATGGATGCCGATTTCCAGCACGATCCGGAGGTGCTGCGGGCGTTTCGCCGGTGGATCGAGGAGTACGATGTCATCGTCGGCAGTCGCTATATCCCCGGCGGCAGCGTCGAGGATCGCTGGGGCCTCATCCGTAAGCTGCTCAGTCGTGGCGGCAGCATCTACGCCCGCCTCATCCTCGGCCTGCGCACCCATGACCCGACCGGCGGCTTCAAGTGCTTCCGCGCCAGCGCGCTGCGCCGGCTCGATCTGAATCGAATCAGGTCGAGCGGCTATACCTTCCAGATCGAGATGAGCTACGCCTGTCAGCGCGCCGGTCTGCGCGTGAAGGA
>CADCWN010000210.1 GCA_902806415.1 uncultured Thermomicrobiales bacterium
CGCCGGGCGCGCCGGCGGCCTGGCGGGCGGCGCGGGGGCGGCCGGCGCCGAGGACGACAAGTGATGCGGGGGGTGAGATCAGTGCGAACGGCGGACCGGGGCAACGATATTGTCTGCTTCTCGCACCTGCGCTGGGACTGGGTCTGGCAGCGACCGCAGCACTTGTTAACGCGCCTGGCGCACCAGCGCAATGCCAGGATCTTTTTCATCGAGGAACCATTGCCGCGCGACGGGGATCGGGCGCTCACCTCCCCGCCGGGTTGGGACTACGCCGAGGTCGCGCCGGGGATCACCCGGTGCCTCCCGCGCTTCGATGCGGCCTGGCCGTTTTTCCTCGACGAGGGGGGGGGCGACACGCGGATCATGCGCCAACTGCTGTGCGACCTCACCCGAGACCACGGGATCATCGCGCCGATCGCGTGGGTCTACACGCCCCTGGCGGTCCCACTGCTGCGCGAGGTGCAGCCGCACGCGATCGTCTACGATTGCATGGATGAATTAGCGCTCTTCAAGGGTGCACCATCGGGACTGAGGGCGCGCGAGGAAGGATTGCTACAGCGCGCCGATGTCGTCTTCGCCGGGGGGCGCGGGATGTACGAGGCGCGAGCGGATCGCCACCCGAACGTGCATCTTTTCCCCTCCAGCGTCGATCGCGCGCACTTCGCGCGGGCGCTCGACCCCGCGACGCCGATCCCGCCCGATGCGCGTCCGGGCACCCCTACCCTCGGCTTCTACGGTGTCCTCGACGAGCGGCTCGACCTCGACCTGATCGACGCGGTCGCCGCACGGCGACCCGACTGGTCGTTCGTGCTCGTCGGACCGGTGGCGAAGATCGCGCCGGACGATCTGCCGCGCCGCCCGAATTTGTACTACCCCGGTCAGCGCGACTACGCGGATCTGCCCGGCTACCTGAAAGGCTGGGATCTCTGCCTGATGCCGTTCGCACTCAACGATGCGACGCGGTTCATCAGCCCGACGAAAACCCTCGAATACCTGGCGGCCGACAAGCCGATCGTCTCGACCTCGGTGCCCGATGTGGTGGCCGGATATCGAGATGTCGTGCGCTTCGGCGACGATCCCGACCGATTCGTGGCCCAGTGCGTCGCCGCGCTGGGCGAATCCCCCGCGGCACGCGAGGAACGCCTCGCCACCGGTCGCGCCCTCCTCGCCCGCACCTCCTGGGAGGCCACGGCGGGGCAGATGTCCAACCTCCTGGATGAGGCGATCCTGAGCTGCACGGCGGCGCTCGCCAGCGACTGACTTCCTCCGGCACACCGGGGCAAGTGCGCCGGGGGGGATGCCCCCCGATCCCCTCCAGCACAGTGCCGAGACTTCCGAAGTTTCGCGCGCTGGAGCAATAGCGGAGAATCATGGAGTTCCTGACCGGCTTCGAGAGTACCTACTTGCCCGGACACGACGTCGATGTGCTCCGGCTCACCCGCCACGACGAGCGCTGGCATGACGACCTCCGCCTCGTCCGCGATCTGGGCGTGCGGCGCCTGCGTTACCCGATCCCCTGGCACCGGATCGAGGCGACGCGGGGGCGCTACGACTGGGCCTGGCTCGACGAGATCCTCGGAGGGATGCGCGCGCTCGGTCTCATGCCGATCGCCGATCTCGTCCACCACACCTCCTTCCCGCGCTGGCTCACCGAGGGGTTCCTCGATCCCGCATTCGGGCCGACCTACACGGCGTTTTGCGCCGCGTTCGCCGCGCGCTACCCCTGGGTGCGCGAGTTCACCGTCTTCAACGAGCCGCTGCCGACGACCCTCCTCTGCACCGAGTTCGGCGTCTGGCCCCCCGCCCGGCGCGACCAGGCCGCCTTCTACCGGATGGCGCTCGCCGTCGCGCGCGCGATCTGCACCGCGACCGCCGCGATCCGCGCCGAGCAGCCCGCCGCGCGCTTCATCCACGTCGACACGGCGGAGGGGCACGGGGCGCTCGACAGCGAGAGCGAGGAATTCGCGCGCCACCTCAACCAGCGCCGCTTCCTCTTCCACGACCTCATCCTGGGGCGCGTAGACGCGGACCATCCCCTCTGGCCGCGCCTGCGCGAGCACGGCGGCATGACCGGCGACGATCGCCGCTGGTTCCGGGACCATGCCGCGCGGATCGACGTCCTCGGCCTCGACTATTACGCCCACTGCGAGCACCAGTTCCACCGCCACGGCTCGATCTGCCCGAGTCGCGCGCCGCAGGGCTTCGCCGCGCTCGCGCGCCAGTACCATGAGCGGTACGGCCTGCCGATCATGCTGACCGAGACGAACATCCGCGGCTACGTCAGCGACCGGATCAGTTGGCTGAAGTACATGGTCGAGGAGTGCGAGGCGCTGGTCGCTGGGGAGATCCCCTTCGAGGGCTTCTGCTGGTTCCCCTGCATCGACTCCACCGACTGGGACTCCCTCCTCCGGCGACCGGATGGGCACATCGACCCGGTCGGCCTCTACGTCCTTGAGGAGGGTGGCCTCGCGCGACAGAGCTCCGAACTGCCACGGCTCTACCGTGGCCTGGCTGGCGGCGAACTCGTCGCCGCCGATCTCCCGGCCTATCGCTTCCTCACGCCGGTGTCCGCACAGCTGGAAGGCTGGGAACCGCGCCTGCGCGACTGGCCCTGGCAGCGACCGGCGCTGGATGCCGTGCCGCGCTGGGCCTGGCCCGAGGTGTTCGGGGAGGTGGAGGAGGCTTACGCTGGCCGCGTGCTCCCCGGCGGGGCGATCGGTTAAGCCTGCCGTGGGATGCCGTAGCACGGCCCGCTGACGAGCCGATGGGTGGCGACGGTTCGCGAATTGGCTTTGGTAGAGATCGTGCGCACGCCTCGTCGCGGTCAGTCCGATGAGGCGTGCTCTCCGGTCAGACCCGACGTGGGTACGCCGAGCGTCGATTCCACACTCGCCGATCGGTTGCTGGAAGAAGTCTACTATTGGGCACCGAGCTCGGGATACGCGGGGAGTGATGGCCGCGCAACAGGGACCACGCGACGCTACCGCGCTCGACGCGGCGGATTGGCTCGATGTCCACTTCGCTGCCTGCCAGCCGGAGTACGAGGCGCTGCTCCGGGCGGTCGGCATCCAGTCTGGGTGGCGTGTCCTGGACGCCGGCTGCGGCGGCGGGAGTCACCTCCCGCTCTTAGCCCAACTCGTGGGGCCGACCGGGCAGATCGCCGCCCTGGATCTGGCCCCGGATAATGTTGCGACGGTCCAAAGCCGCCTCGCCGAGCAAGCTCTCCCCTGCCCGATCGCACCGCGCCAGGGAACCCTCACCGCGCTACCATACCCGGACGCCGCGTTCGACGCGGTTTGGTGCGCCAACGTGGCCCAGCATCTCGACGACCGGGCGCTCGCGACCGCGCTCGCGGAGTTTCGCCGCGTCGTCCGACCGGGCGGGCTGGTGGCCGTCAAAGATGTGGACATGTCCCTGTGGCGGCTCGCCCCCGCTGACCCCCTGTTGATCGCCGCCCTCTCGCGGGCGAGCTTGCAGCTCAGCGGCAGCGACGCGGAGCGGGAGACGCGCGGCTCGCTACGCGGGCGGACGCTGCGCGGTTGGCTTGAACGGGCGGGACTGGAGGCGGTGTGGCAGCGCACCACCCTGATCGAGCGCTGGCAGCCACTGCGACCAATCGAGCGGCGCTTATGGGCCGACTGGCTGGCCCATCTTGCCGCCCTGGCCGAGGCGCGCGGGCTGGAGTCGGCTGAATTGGCCGCCTGGCGCGCGGTCGCCGATGCCGACGCCCCGGAACACCCGCTGAATCGGCCCGATTGCTATCTCTGCGAGGGACAGGTGCTCGCCGTCGGACGCGTCCCCCGCGCGTGAGCCGGGCGGGGGACGCGTCCGACGAGTGGATAGGCCGACACCGAAACGAGGGCCTCGCCGGCTCACCCGACACCGGTGATCGCCGGGCCGCTCATCTCACCCCTCGTCACAGCTTATCCCAGACTTGCCACTCCGGCGGAGGCGCGCGATTGCTGAGACGGCGCACCCGAGGGTCCAGCAGCGACGTCATCCCCACCGCTCAGGATGTCGCATTCGCCCGCCGAGATCGCCTCTTCCATCATCGCGTGATGCAACAGCGCCAGCGGATAGTCGCTCTGTGCGATTTGACCGTCGCGTCAGGCGTCGCTGAACGGGGCCATGATGTGCTTGGCGATCAGGTCGAGTTGGGACAGATCGGCGGTGAGGGTGTGGAGGAACATATACTCGATCCCTATCTTCCGCCGCTCCTCGACCATCGCCTGGATCTTCTCGATCGTCCCGTTCAGGTAGACCGCCTCGATGTAGTCCCAGGGCCGGGCGTTGCCGGTGAGCCGCCGGTACGCCTCCTGCTGCTGCGCGACGACCTCCTCTTCCTTCCCGCTCTCGACGAGGTAGACGAAGTTCTCGTGCGCCATCGTGAACGGCGCATCGCCCTTGCCGACCGCCGCGCGACCCTGCCGGATCTCCTCCATATCGGTCGCGATCAGGTGGGGCGGGCAGGTCGGGCGGGCGATCCAGCCGTCGGACTCGAGGATCCGCCGCAGTACGTTCGGGTGCATCTCCGACTTCTCGGGCGACGAGGGGTGGACGAGTTGCCGCCCGCCCGCGACCCAGACCGGCGGCGGGGTCGTCAGCGGCTCCACGGTGACGCCCGGCAGCCGGTAATACCGCCCATCGTAGGTCACATCCGGCCCGTTGAGCAGGGCGTTCGTGGCCTCCAGCACCTCGTCGGTGCGGACCCCGCGCTCGGACTTGTGGACGCCGCACGCCTCGAACTCCGGGCCGTACCAGCCGGTGCCGATCCCGAAGATGTAGCGCCCGCCGGAGAGGTGCTGGAGGGTGGCGATCTCCTTCGCCAGCACGGCGGGCTGCCGCACCGGCAGGATGATGATCGAGGTGCCGAGCCGCACCCGCTCCGTCACCGCCG
>CADCWN010000211.1 GCA_902806415.1 uncultured Thermomicrobiales bacterium
CCTGAGGGCGTCTCCCGAGGCACCGACAAGGTCGCCTTCCGACCCCACACGACGCGTGTGTCGGAGAAGTGAAGGGCACGAGCCCCTCGGCTACGCCGCCCCGCCGCAAGCCTAACACGGTTTTGAAACCGCCTGTAGCCTAATCTTGCCAGGCATGGCCTCTCAGCACCTTCTCGACGATGTCCTCGGCGTCGATGTCCCGATCCTTGTAGATTTGGTCGGTCCAGACTTCCCTCAGCGTGTAGGCAACACGATCGGGGAAGCGATCCAGGGTACGCCCTTCCGGATAAATCAGTCCTGTTCCTCGGAAAGCTCATACGCCGCTCCTCCCAGATGCCGGCCGACCAATTCCGCCTCCGGCACAACCACGCCAAGTTGGGCAGCGGGCTGTGCGTCCGTGTCCAGGCCAGGCTCGCTGCCCGCACCCTCGGCCTCTACCTCAACTATCTGCTCGGGTGCCCCTTCCGCACGCTCATAGACCTCGCGCTGATCTAGGGCGTGTCCTCGGTTGTGGTAGGCTGCCGGGGTCGTTGATGAAGGGCGTGGTGCGGAGGCGGGGATGACGACGAGGCGCTACGCGCTACGGGACGACCAGTGGGCGCGGATCGCGGGGCTGCTGCCGGGGCGGGCGGGGCACGTCGGCGGGACCGCACCCGACAACCGGCTCTTCGTGGACGCGGTCCCGTACCGCTACCGGGCGGGCATCCTCTGGCGCGACCCGCCGGGGCGCTTCGGGGAGGGGAGGTCGGTCCGCCAGCGCTCCGGTCGCTGGGCGAAGGGCGGGGTGTGGGCGCGCCTCTTCATGGCGCTCGGCGACGCGGAGGACGAGTAGGCCATGAGCGACGCCACACTCGTCCGCGCCCACCGGCACAGCGCCGGGGCGCGCAAAAGGGGGGCGCGGACGAGCGTGGCGCCCGGGCGCCGCCGCGGCGGGCTGAGCACCGAGATCCACGCGGAGGCGCGGGGCACTGTATCGCACCGTTCCTCTCGTTGACAATACCGATATTGCCCAGCCCATGCATTGACAGTACAGTGCCGATCGGCAAGGGCGACAGGATAACGGAGGGGGAGTAGGCGGTGGCGAGTGGGCGGTGGCAGATCATCGGGGTCCATGCCCAGCTTCTTTTCACCGCGATGGTCTGGGGTGGGCAGTTCGTCGCCCTACGGGTCGCCCTGCGCGAGTTACGCGTCGCGGACATGCTCCTCCTCCGCACCCTCCTGGCCGCCAGCTTCTACGCGGTGCTACTGGGCGGGCTGGCCTGGCGCGACGGCCACCCCCCGCGCCTCGCGCGGGCCGACTGGCGCAGGTTGGCTCTGGTCGCCCTCCTCGGCGTGCCGGGCGGCGGGGTGGGCGTCATGGTCGCGCAGCGCTATATCACCGCCGATGTCGCCAGCCTGCTCACGGTCACCGGCCCGATCTTCACCGCCCTCGCCGCTTACCTCCTCCTCGGCCAGCGGCTGAGCCGCCGGCAAGCCGGGGGGATCGCCCTCGCCATCGGCGGCTTCCTGATCATCCTCCTGCTCGGCGGCAAGGGGGCGCGCTTCGAGGTCCGCAACATGGTCGGCGTCCTGCTGATGGCCAGCAGCCCATTCTTCTTCGCGTTCTACACGGTCCTTAGCAAGCCCCTCGTCATGCGCCACGGCCCGACCACGGTGACTGGCCTCGTCATGCTCCTCGGCGCGGCCTACCTCACGCCCCTGCTCTCGCCACAGTTCGCGCGCAATCTGCTCGCCCTCAGCGGGCCAGCCTGGGGCGCGTCCCTCTTCAGCGGCCTGGTCGCGACCGGCGTCTCCTATCTGCTCTGGAATCGCGGGTTGCGCGCGCTCCAACCGGCCCAGGTGGCGGTCTACATCTACCTGGTGCCGGTCTTCGGTGTCCTCACTGCCGCGCTCGCCCTCGGCGACCGGCCGACGCCCTGGGCGGCGCTCGGCGGCCTCACCATCCTCGCGGGCGTCGTCGTCACCAACCTCGGCGCGCGCCAGGGGCCACTCGATGCCGCCCCGGCAAGCGCCAGCGCGGCCACGCCCGATGGCGAACCCGCCGCCCGCTAGTGAACGACGCTGACGAAACGGTCGAAACCGGCGAGATCGCGCTGAACTTGGACTGTGGAAGTTGGAAACGCGGCGCGGCAGAGGTCGCGCATCGCGACGGTTTGCGACGGATCGATCTCGGCGACCAGGATGCCGGGAGAGTGCAAAAGGCGGGCGGCCTGGGGCAGCAGCGCCCGATAGAGATCGAGGCCGTCCTGGCCGGCGAACAGCGCCTCCGCCGGCTCATCGGCGATCCCCGTGTGCAGTTGATCCGGGCGCAGATAGGGCAGGTTGGCGGCGATCACGTCCGCCGCGCCGATCGGGGCGAGGAGATCGCCGCGTACAAGGCCGACACGCCGATCGAGGTTGAGTCGGGCGCGGTTCTCGCGTGCGTAGCGGAGCGCCAGGGGCGACAGATCCACACCGACGACGCGCGCGGCGGGGAGGAGCGAGGCCAACGACAGGGCAATCGCTCCGCTGCCGGTGCCGACATCGACGATGCGCGGCCCCCCGTGCCAGCGCGACTCCGCGCGAATCCGCGCGACGAGCCATTCGACCAGGTCCTCGGTCTCCGGGCGTGGCACCAGCACCCCCGGCCCCACGACGAACGACAGCCCCATGAACTCGCGCTCGCCGACGAGATAGGCGACCGGCTCGCCAGCCACCCGCCGGGCAATGAGGGGGCGATAGCCACTGGCCGCAGCCTCGGGCAACGGGTCGTTCAACCGGGCGAAGAGTTGCGCGCGATCCCAGTCGAGCAGGTGGCGCAGCAGGACCTCCGCATCGAGCCGTGGCGATTCGCTCACGCCATCGCGCAGCGCGGCGACGGCCCAGGCGAGGGCATCGCGCGCCGTGCCAAAGGGGAGGGGCGCGGGGGCCGGTGCCGGCCCCCGCGCCCCTCCCCCTCGCGCACGCTCGTCGCCGCTCAATTCAGCCCGGCATTGCGCAGGCGTTCGGCCTGATCCACGAGGCGCAGTTCGCGGATGAACGGCTCGATCTCGCCCTCCATCACGCCCGGCAGATTGCTGAGGTTAACCTTGATCCGGTGGTCGGTGACGCGATCCTGCGGGAAGTTATAGGTGCGGATCTTCTCGCTGCGATCGCCGCTGCCGACCTGGGAGCGCCGGGCGTCGCCGCGCTCCTGCGCCAGCCGCTGCTGCTCGATGTCGTAGAGGCGCGAGCGCAGCACGGTCATCGCCTTCAGCTTGTTCTTCAGCTGCGACTTCTCGTCCTGGCAGGTCACGACCATGCCGCTCGGTATGTGCGTGATCCGCACCGCGCTATCGGTCGTGTTCACGCTCTGGCCGCCGTTGCCGCCCGAGCGGTAGACATCGATCCGCAGATCGTTATCCTCGATCTTGACATCGACCTCCTCGGCCTCCGGCAGGACCACCACCGTCACGGTCGAGGTGTGGATTCGCCCGCCCGATTCGGTCTCCGGCACCCGCTGGACCCGGTGGACGCCGCTCTCGAAGCGCAAGTGGCTATAGGCGCCCTTGCCGCGCACCTCGAAGACGGCCTCTTTCACGCCACCGATCCCGATCTCGCTCAGCGTGAGGATCTCGGACTTCCAGCGTTGCTTGTCCGCATATTTTTGGTACAGGCGGAAGAGTTCGCCCGCGAAGAGGGCCGCCTCATCGCCGCCCGCCCCGGCGCGGATCTCGACGATCACGTTCTTGTCATCGTTCGGGTCTTTGGGGACGAGCAACGTCCGAATCTGCTCCAACGTCGCCTCGCGCGTCGGGCGCAACTCCGCCAACTCCGCCTCGGCCAGTTCCGCCATCTCGCGATCGCCGTCGGTGTCGCCGGCAAGCACCTCCGCCTCGGCGATCTGCGCCTCGATCGCCCGCAAGCGACGGTAGGCATCGACCACTTCCTCGCTCTCGGCGCGCTCCCGGCCATAATCGGCGAGCTTGTTCGGCTGGCTCGAGGTCTCGGGCAGGCCCATCAGTTCCTCAAGTTCCTCGAAGCGCGCCTCGATCGCGGCGAGCCGCTCATACATCGGCGCGGTTTGCACCGTCATTGCTTAAGCTCCTTCTTCCTGTACACAATGAATATGGTCAATAAAGGACATGAGCTTACCCCCAGTCGGGCCGCTACCAAAACTGCCAGGAAAAGTGATCACTCCTGCGCGTCATCCCTGCACCTTCTATCTTTGAAACGTCGCCATACCCCCTCGGCGAACAATACCGCACGCCGCAAGGATTCTGCCAACGGCCAAACTATACTTATGTAAACGCTCTACCCGACGCGACATTCCGGCTCGCGCTATCGCCCACCGCCCATCAGCGGCACATCGCAGAGCGTCGTGTAACGCGCCCCGCCAGGCCCGAGTTCGCTGCGGACCAGCCGGACACTCGCCACCGGCACCGGCGCATCGGTCGCGTCTACGGCCGCAGCGGCGGCGGCGAACGTTTCCGGCGCTGGTGGCGGCGCTCCGTCACGCACACGCCCGAGCGTCAGGTGCGGGAGGAACGGGCGCACTTCCGCCGGGATACCGAGCGCGACGAGGGCGCTGTCTAGCTCCCGCTGCAAGGCCGAGAGTTGGTCGAGCGCACCGGTGAGGCCGAGCCAGATAACGCGCGGGCGACGACCGTTCGGGAATGCGCCCAGCTCGCCGGTGTGCAAGAGGAATGGCGCGCGCCGCGCCGCGACCGCGCGGAGCGCCGCGCCGAGCGGGCCGACCAGCGCGCGATCGGTCGCGCCGAGAAATTTGAGAGTCAGGTGCGCCCCGGCCGGATCGACCCAGCGCGCCGAGAGCTCCGCCCCGCGCGCGGCATCCTGCGCCCGCCGCAACTCCTGACGCGCGGCCGAACCGAGATCGATCGCCACGAAGAGTCGCCAGGGTTCGCCCACCATCACACCCTCGCCGCACGCCGCACCGAAGAGAAGTATACATCGGCGTTTGTGGCGGGCAGATTTCGCAGGGGCCGATGACCGGCCCCTCGCGAATCGAGCGCGCCGGTGAGGGCCGCTATTGCATCAACACCGCGGCATCAAGAAGGTCGAGCAGCGGAATGAATTGTCCGATTTACATTCTTACGGCCTCTATGATAGACTGCCCGCCACTCGCCCGGCTGCAGGGGCAAGCCACGATCAAAAGAACGCTCTTGCAAGAATTCTCGCCACCATTGCGCGAGGAAGTACGCCAGCTATCCGTGGGATCCAGAGCGAGGGACAAGGTGCATCGCGCCGAAACCCCATTGCTCCTTGTCATCGGTGTCGTGGGCGGGCGCATGGGCGCCTCGCAAGGTGGGAGGGGAGGAAGCGTGCAGACGGTAGATCTACTCATCTGGTCCGTGCCGATCATCGGCCTCATCGGTATCCTGTTCGCGCTCTATCTGGCGAGCGATATCCTCAAGCGCGACACCGGCACGCCCGAGATGCGCAAGATCGGCGAGGCAATCTTCGCGGGTGCCACCGCCTATCTGCGACGCCAATACCAGACGATCACTATCTTCGCTTTGGTCAGCGCGGTGGTGCTTGGCCTGCTGATCACCGCATTCGAGAACCCCGGGCGCGGGCTCCGCACCGCGATCGCCTTCCTCGTCGGGGCCTTCCTCTCGGGGCTCTCGGGCTATATCGGGATGTTCGTGGCGGTGCAGGCGAACCAGCGCACCGCCTCTGCGGCGAGTCGGAGCCTCGGCGAGGCACTCACCGTCGCCCTGCGCGGCGGCGCGGTCTCCGGCTTCCTGGTCGTCTCCCTGTCCCTGCTCGGCGTGACCGGGATCTTCTACGCCTTCGGCGGGGCGAACGATCCGGGGGCCGCCCCGTTCCTGATCATCGGCTACGCCTTCGGTGCCTCGTTCGTGGCCCTCTTCGCGCAACTCGGCGGCGGTATCTACACCAAAGCGGCCGATGTCGGTGCCGATCTCGTCGGCAAAGTCGAGGCGGGGCTGCCGGAGGATGACCCGCGCAATCCGGCGGTGATCGCTGATCTCGTCGGCGACAATGTCGGCGACTGCGCCGGTCGCGGTGCCGATCTCTTCGAGTCCACCGCCGCCGAGAATATCGGCGCGATGATCCTCGGCGTGGCCCTCTACGAGGCGACCGGGCGTAGCAATGTCGGCTGGATCTTCTTCCCGCTGATCGTCCTCGCCTTCGGGCTGCTGGCGTCGATCGTCGGGGTGCTGGTCATCCGCCCTGGCGGGCGGATCGGCGACCCGATGGCGGTGTTGAACCGCGGCTTCTACGCGACGGCGATCCTCTCCGCGATCTTCCTCGTCGCGCTCACGTTCGTCGTGTTGCCGCAGGGGCAGGTGCGCTTCGCGATCTGCGGCCTCCTCGGCATCCTGATGTCGATCGCCTTCGTCTACATCACGCAATACTACACCTCCGGCTCGTATCGCCCGGTGATCCAGATCGCGGAGGCGTCGAAAACCGGCCCGGCGACCAACATCATCCAGGGTCTGGCGATCGGCCTGGAGACGACCGGCGCGCCGGCGGTGACGATCGCGCTCACCCTCTTCGCGACGTACCGGCTCGGCGAGAGCACGGGGGTCGAGGCGGGCGGCATCTTCGGCACCGCCCTCGCCACGATGGGGATGCTGATGAGCGCCGCCTACATCCTGGCGATGGACACGTTCGGCCCGATCACCGACAACGCGGGCGGGATCGTCGAACTGAGCGACCAGCCGGAAGCGGTGCGCGACGTGACCGACGCGCTCGACTCGGCCGGCAATACCACGAAGGCGCTGACGAAAGGCTACGCGGTCGGCTCGGCGGCGCTGGCGGCCTTCCTGCTCTTCTCGGCCTACCTCGATGAGGTCGGCAATCTGCGCCTCATCGCGGCCGGAGAAACCCTGTCCACCGAAGCGGGCCGCGCCATCTGGGAGCGGGCGCACGTCGTCAACCTGGGCAACGTGGAGGTCTTCATCGGCGGCTTCCTCGGCGCGATGCTGATCTTCCTCTTCTCCTCGTTCGCCATCCGCGCGGTCGGGCGGGCGGCGCAGGGGATGATCAACGAGGTACGCCGCCAGTGGCAGGCCGAGCCGCGGATCCTCACCGGTGAGGTCCCGCCCGACTATGCCGCCTGCGTGGACATCAGCGTGCGCGCGGCGCTGCGCGAGATGATCATCCCCGGCATCCTGGCGCTGAGCGTGCCGATCCTCGTCGGGCTGCTGCTGCGCGCGGAGGCGGCGGCGGGGATGCTGATGGTCGGCACGATGGTCGGCATCCTGATGGCGAACGTCCTCAACAACGGCGGCGGTGCCTGGGATAACGCCAAGAAGTTCATCGAGGCCGGCGGGCTGAAAGATGACCAGGGCAATGTCCTCGGCAAGCGCTCCGAGCCGCACGCGGCGGCGGTCGTCGGCGACACGGTCGGCGACCCGTTCAAGGATACCGCCGGACCCTCGCTCCACGTCCTGATTAAGCTGCTGGCGACGATCACCCTCGTGCTGGCACCGCTGTTCGTCTGAGGGTTGGCGGGATAGCAATCAAGAGGGCAGCCGCCCGCGAGTTATCGCGGGCGGCTGCCCTCTTGGCTCATCAGCGAGTACACTATAGACACGATCGTTCCTCACCGTGAGCGGGTAATCACTGATGCCTCTTATGGTCCGGGAGTTACGCGCGGACCTACGACGCTCAGGGTTCCGAATCGATCGACAGAGCGCTAGCTACCAAGTTCGGCAACACCCAATTCTCGGCGATATTGCTGTCGTTATCGCCGGTGTCGATGCCGCCGACGTCAAACCGTATCAGGAAAGCCAAGTGCGCCCGGCTTTGTAAGTGGCAACGGCGGTGCAGCGACAGCAGGGTGAGTAGCAATGAGTGAGCAGCCACATTACTCGATGCTCATCGAGTGGTCGGATAGCGATAGCGCCTATCCCGTGACCCTACCTGAGTGGGAGGGGCGCGTGTTCAACCCGATCGCGCACGGTGACACGTACCAGGAGGCCGTTGCACACGGCCAAGAGGTGCTGACGCTGCTCCTCGCCGCCGCGCGCGAAGAAGGTGTTGCAACCCCGTCGCCACGAGTCTTCGCCGCGAGCACGGTGTAGCGACCTTAAGCCTCCGGGACCAACTTCTCCACCAACTCCTCCGCCAGCAGCACCGAGTAGTTCTGCCCGCGATCGTGCGGGTAGACCTGGAACATGCTCGCCTCGTAGAGGCCCGCGATCGGCGTGTCAAATGGCGGGATGTGGTCTTTGTAATCGGTCGTGACGATCGGCTGGGCGAACGGCGCGGAGAAGGCCCAACTCTCCGTAACCCAGGCCGGCGAGAAGGCATGATTAATCCGCGCGAGGTGCGGCAGGAACTCCGCCAGCACCTCCTCCTTACTCTGTTTGAAGAGTGGATCGTCCATCGGGCGATAATTGCCGAGGTAGAGCAGATGCCGACCGCCGTAATCGCCGGTCGGCATGTAGTTCGTGTGCTCGACGAGCGCCAGGAACGGGAAGCCGGGATCGTTGACGTTCATCCAGTATGAGTCGGTCAGCGGGCGATCGAGCGCGAGGATGAGGCAGTGCGCCCCATACGCGCGGCCCCAATCGTAGCGCGCGCGGTAGTCGGCGGGGAGTTCGGGGACGAGGCGGCAAAGCAGGCGCGGCGGCAGGGTCGAGATCACCCGATCGAAGTGGCGCTCGCCCGCGTCGGTCGTCACGGCCAGCTTTCCGCCGGGCGCGGTGCGCACCTCCTCGACGGTGACGCCGAGTTGCACCACCCCGCCGAGTGACACGATCCGCGCGACCAGCCGATCGTAGACCGCCTGGAACCCGC
Source organism: uncultured Thermomicrobiales bacterium (assembly GCA_902806415.1). GTDB lineage: Bacteria > Chloroflexota > Chloroflexia > Thermomicrobiales > CADCWN01 > CADCWN01. Next base: position 8,752 of record CADCWN010000211.1, read on the forward strand.
CGCGCAGATAGCCGAGTTCGGTCGTGCGGTCGTGGACGCGCGCCCAGAACCAGGGCAGGGCGATCTCATCCCGCGTTGCGCCGAACTTCCCGCGCAGCAGCGGCTCCCAGACGATCCGGTAGGGCGCCTCGCCCATCCAGCGGCGCAGCCACGCCGTCGCCAGCTTCCCTTCCAGCGGCGCGGCGGGGGCGACCTTCAGGAACGCCAGCGCGGCGGCCATCCGCACGCGTTGCGGCGGGGTGAGGGGCGGGAACTGGAGGACGGTGAGCGGCGAGTCGAGCTGGTAGATCCGCCCGCCCCAGAAGGTGACGGTACGCGGGCGCGGCCAGCGCAACCGATCGGCAAGCCCGAGTTCACCGATCAGGCGCACGATCCCCCGGTCGGTGCGGAAGATGTGGTGGTAGAACTTCTCGAGCCAGGCGTCATCGATCTGGAAACCGGCGGCCAGGCCCCCGGCGACCGGCTCCCGCTCGTAGACCGTCACCCGCTCGCCGCGCTCGGCCAACCGCAGCGCCGCCACCAGGCCCAGTGCACCGCCACCCAGGATCGCGTACTCCATCGCCCCCTTATTCTTCGTATCGCGTACCAAAATGCTGAGGGCTCCTTCAGCGATAGAGGCCGTGGTTCAGCCGGTCAGGCAGGAAGCCGCTGGCGTTCGCGACACGGTTATTGAAATTATAGATTGCCGCCGTGTTGATGATGTCGTAGATGGCGTCGGTCGTGAAGCCGTGGTCGCGCAGGGCTACAATATCGGTTTCGTCGCACTCCACGGAGGCCCGCGTGATCTTAATCGCGTAATCGAGCATCGCGCGGGTGCGCGCGTCGAGGCCCGCCCGCCGATAGTCGAGGACAACCCGCTCGGCAAAGATGGGATCATTCGTGAGGCGCCGCAACTCGGTGCCGTGATTCGTCAGTCAAAGAATGCAGCGGTTCTCCGCCGAGACGACAACGCCGATCATCTCGCGATCGATCCGGCTCAACTCGGATGGCCCGCGATTGATGTGGTCGTAGAGTTCGAGCCAGCGGAGCATCAGGTCGGGTCGCCAGGAATGAACGCGCACCACATTGTTCGGCGCACCCAGCTTCTCGCGCTGCCGTCGCACCAGATCGGCAACGCGCGGATCGAGGTCTTCCTCGGCAGGGACGGGGAACCAGCTGATCCGCTCGGTCGGCGTCCAATCGTCGGTTGGGTTCTGCGGCCCGTCGGGAGGGCGGTCGGTGAACATCAAGTGTTCCTTTCCGTACGAACCCCGCGCTAATCTGATTGGTGCCTGCATGGTGACGGCCACATAGAAGTCAGCCTTCGAGCAACAGCGACTCCGGATCCTCGGCGAGTTCCTTGATCCGCACGAGGAAGCGGACTGCCTCGCTACCATCGACGATCCGGTGGTCGTAGGAGAGGGCCACGTACATCATCGGCCGGATCACCACCTGGCCGTCGATCGCGACCGGGCGCTGCTGGATCGAGTGCATCCCCAGGATACCGACCTGCGGCGTGTTGAGGATCGGCGTGGAGAGTAACGACCCGAAGATCCCGCCGTTGGTGATCGTGAATGTGCCGCCTTGTAACTCATTCAGGCTGAGGGTGTTCTTGCGTGCCTTATCGGCCAGGGCGGCGATCTGGCGCTCGATCTCAGCGAACGAGAGGCGATCGGCGTCGCGCACGACCGGCACCACCAAGCCTTCCTCCGCCCCGACCGCGATCCCGATGTCGTAATAGCCTTTCAAGATCATCTCATCGCCCTGGATCTCGGCGTTGAGGCGCGGGAACGCCTTGAGCGCGCCGACGACCGCCTTGGTGAAGAACGACATGAAGCCGAGGCCGATCCCGTTCCGCTCCTTGAAGGCGTCGCGGCGGCGCTTGCGAACCTCCATGATCGCGGTCATGTCGATCTCGTTGAAGGTGGTCAGCATCGCGGCGGTCTGCTGCGCCTCCACCAGGCGACGCGCGATCGTCTGCCGACGACGCGACATCCGCACCCGCTCCTCGCGCCGACCGGCGGCTATGGAGGGGACGGACGCTGCGGCGGGGGGCACCGGGACCGGCGCAGCAGCCTGGGGCGCCGGGGCTGCGGGCGCGGCGGCACCCGACTTGGCCTGCTGCTCCAGATGGGCGTTGACATCATCCCGCGTCACCCGCCCGCTCGGGCCGGAGCCGGTGATCTGGTTGATGTCCAGGCCATGCTCGGCGGCGATCCGCCGCGCGAGCGGCGTGGAGCGGCCACCATCGGCACTTGCGCTCTCATCATCGACCGGGGTGGCGGCTGCGACCGGTGCAGCGCCCTCGACCGGCGCAGGGATGCTAGGAGCTGAGGCGGCTTGTGGCGCGGCAACAGAGGCGGACGAAGCGACAGCCCCAGCGCCACCGACCAGCGCCAGGGTCTCGCCGATCCCGACCGTCTCGCCCTCGCGCTTGACGATCGATTGCAGGACGCCCGCGCCGGTCGCGGCGACCTCCATATTCACTTTGTCGGTCTCCAACTCGACGAGCGGCTCGCCGACCGTGACCGCCTCCCCCTCCTGTTTCATCCACTTGCCGACCGTCGCCTCGACGATCGACTCGCCGAGGGTCGGCACCTTGATCTCAACGGACATATTCTCTCTCCCGTTCCTCGACGCGCGTCCCCGGCGTCGCATCAAATGCCTCGCCGACGATCCGCGCCTGCTCCGCCGCGTGGACATCCGCCGACCCCTCGGCGGTGCTGGCGTGCGGCGGTCGCCCGCTGTAGCGGAGCGACAGGCCGCGCGCCTCCAAGATCGCCTCGACGCGCGGCGCGGCGTAACTCCAGGCCCCCATGTTGCGCGGCTCCTCCTGGAGCCAGACGACCTCGTCCAGATTCGGATAGGCGGCGATCGTCGCGGTGACCTCTTCCGCTGGGAATGGGTAGAGTTGTTCCAGGCGCGCGATCGCCACCGTAGCGGTCGTCTCGCGCGCGGGGCTTGTAATCAGGTCCACGCTCACCTTCCCGGAGCAAAGGACGAGGCGTGTGATCGCGCCGCGCCGCGCCGCCGCCAGCGGGTCGTCGAGGACCGGTTGCCAGCCACCCCCGGTCAGGTCGCCCAGGCTGGAACCGGCGCGCGCGTGGCGCAACAGGCTCTTCGGCGTCATCACCACCAGCGGACGCCGCGCGTCGCGCAGCGTCGCCGCCTGGACGCGCAGGAGGTGGAAGTACTGCGCGGCGGTCGTCGGGTTGGCGACGCGCAGATTATCCTCGGCGGCGAGTTGCAGGAAGCGCTCCAAACGACCGCTCGAATGCTCCGGCCCTTGCCCCTCGTAGCCATGCGGCAGCAGCAGGACCAGCGACGGTTCCTGACGCCACTTGGCGCGGGCGGCGGCGATGAACTGGTCGATCAGCACCTGGCCGGCGTTGGCGAAATCGCCGAATTGCGCCTCCCAGAGGACCAGCGTCTCCGGCGCGTGGATGCTGTACCCATACTCGAAGCCGAGCGGCGCGGCCTCGGAAAGCGGGCTGTTGTAGACCGCGAACGAGGCCCGCGCTTCGGGCAAGGAGCCGAGCGGCGAGTATTTCTCCCCCGTCGCCGTGTCGCTGAGGATCGCGTGGCGCTGCACGAAGGTGCCGCGCTCGGAATCCTGCCCGGTCAGGCGAATTGGTGTCCCACCGGCGAGGATCGAGGCGAAGGCGAGGGTCTCGGCGTGCCCCCAGTCGATCCCGCCCTGCTTGTCGAGCGCGTCACCACGGCGGCCCAGGATCCGCTCCAACTTCTGATTCGGGGCGTACCCCTCAGGGCGCTCCAGCAGCTTCGCGTTGATCGCGCGGAGCAGCTCCTCCGCCACGGCGGTGCGATAAGTGGAGGTGAACGGCGCATCGAGCAGCGGCGCGCCCTCCGGCTTGACATGACCCGCCTCGGCCTCGCGTTGGGCGCTCTGGAAACGCTGGCGGACGCCCGCGACCAGCTCCGCCATCCCCTCCGCCGTCATCACGCCCAGCCCCCCTAACCGCTCGGCGTAGCTGGCGCGGACTGTCGGGTGCGCGGTGATCGCGGCGTAGAGGAGCGGCTGCGTGTACGTCGGGTCGTCGCCCTCGTTATGACCCCAGCGCCGGTAGCCGACGAGATCGATCAGGAAGTCTTTGTGGAAACGCTGCCGGTAGGCATGGGCTAGGCGGATCGCCGCCAGGCACGCCTCGACGTCGTCGCCGTTGACATGGATGATCGGGATCTCGAATCCCTTGGCGAGGTCGCTGGCGTAGAGGGTGGAGCGGGCATCGCGCGCGCCGGTGGTGAAGCCGATCTGGTTGTTGACGATGATGTGGATCGTGCCGCCGACCTGATAGCCCGGTAGGCGCGACAGGTTCAGCGTCTCGGCCACCACCCCCTCGCCGGGGAACGCCGCGTCGCCGTGGATCGTCACCGCCAGGGCGCAATCGATGTCGATCTTGGGGAGACCGCGCTCGTGACGATCTTCCTGCGCGGCGCGCGCCGCGCCGGTGACGACCGGGTTGACGAATTCGAGATGGCTCGGGTTGTGCGCGAGCGTCAGCTGCACCTGCACCGCCTCGTCGCCCTGCACGGTGCGGCGCGCGCCGAGGTGATATTTGACGTCGCCGCTCCAGCCCTCATTGATCCCGCGCGAACCTTCGGACGGCACCAGCTCCTTGTTGGGGGCGTGGTGGAACTCGGAGAAGATCGCGGCGTAGGGTTTGCCGAGGGTGTGCGCCAGGACGTTCAGTCGGCCACGGTGGGCCATGCCGATCAGCACCTCGCGCGTCCCGGTGTCGGCGGCCGCATCGATCAACGCATCGAGCATCGGCACCAGGATGTCGTTCCCCTCGATCGAGAACCGCTTCTGACCCTGGAAGGTCGAGTGGAGGAAATGCTCGAACTCCTCGACCTCGATCAGCCGCTTCAGAAGGGCGCGGCGCTCTTCGGCGGTGGGCTCGGTGCTGAATGCCCCTTGCTCAACCTGCTCGACCAGCCAGGCGCGCTCCTCGTAATTCTGGACGTGGTCGAAGTCGTAGCCGGTCGTGCCGGAGTAGAGTGCGCGCAGGCGACCGATAGCGTCGAGGCAACTCCCCAACTCGGGTCCGGCCATCCGCCAGACGATACTCGCCGGGAGCGCGGCGAGATCGGCGTCGGTGAGCCCGTGCGTGCGCGCATCGAGCATCGGGTCGCCGGGGCCAGGCTTGCCGAGCGGATCGATCCGTGCCTGCAAATGCCCATACTCGCGGATACTGCGCGCTAGCCGCGCCGCGCCGACCACACGCGCCACATCGGTCTCGGCGATGAACGGCTGCCGCCCCGGCTGCACCACTACGCCGGGCGGCAAATTCCCGGGGGGCGGCGTGGTTATCGTGCCGTTCGGTGCCACCTGCTGGCCCTGGCTGGTAGCATCGTGGCTTCCATTCGCCCCGATCGCCGCAGTGGGGCCGCTCGCTGGCGCACCATGCCGCTCGAAGAAGCCGCGCGTCTCCGCATCGACCGAGGCGGGATCGTGCTGGTAACGCTCGTAGAGTTCGAGCGCGTAGCCCGCATTCGGGCCGTAAAAACTCTGCCACTCGCCATTTGTCGCCATGACTCCCCCGACCTAGATCCCACAACGCCCAGCACTCCCCTTCTCGCACGCCGCGCGCCGCGAGAAATGGCGGCAGGAAAGTCTATTTCTCGATCCTAGCTTACCCCATCGGCGGGGTCGGGGCAACGCTTCCGCGCCAACAATTATGACAACATAATGATGGAAAAAAGGCGGGATCATCTCGACGCAGGGGCGCGGCACCGCGACTCGTCGCGAAGATCAGCGAACCAGTCGTCGCGGCGGGCTGGAATCGTCATCACCAGGGGATTGCGCCCCTCGGCGACGCCCCCAGGCCAGATAGAGGGTCAGCAGGGCGTAGTAGGCGGGGTAGTAGCAGAAGAGGAGGGCCAGCCAGAGCGGGCGCGCGGGCAGGAGTAGCGCCAGGACAATCCCGATAATCGCCCACGGCACCCCGAGCCCGATCGTCAGCGCCCGTAGCGAGCGCATCCGCGTCGGGTAGGGATAGCGGACCGGCACGAAGACCATCACGCTGAGTAAGAGGATGAGCGGTGTGACCACCCACTGCGGGGCGGCGAACTCGAAGAGGATGAAGGCGACGAGGCTCCAATAGGAGGGGAAGCCGAGGAAGTAATTATCGGGCGTCTTGGCGTCCGCCTGCGCGAAGCCGTAACCGCTCGCCAGCAGCGGGGCGACGGCGGCCCAGGCCGGGAGCATTTGCGCCTCGATCAGCAGGACGATTGGGACGAAGACCCAGGAGAGATAATCCACGATGTCATCAAGGCGACGCCCGTCGAAGTCGGGCAGGACTTCCTTCACCGCTGTCCGACGCGCGAGTACCCCGTCGGTCGAGTCGATGAAGATGGTGGCGAAGATCAGCAACCAGGCGAGGCGGAAATCGCCAGCGAAGATGGCGAGGATGGCCCAGGCGCTCAGCACCGCCCCGGACGCGGTGTAGAGGTGGACGAGCCAGGCGAGTGTTTTCCGCCCCAACACCGTTCTCCTCCCCAACCTCTGGCACCCCGAGGGCACTATCTCCGCATTGTAGCATCTCACGACCGCTACAATTGCTCGTCCGGCGAGGGAAGCTGCGGGAGAACGAAGCGGGGCGCGACGGGAGAAACACCCGTCGCGCCCCGCTGCCGGGACGATTACTTGTCTGCGGTGTCGTCGCTACCGCTTGGTGTACTGCGGTGCCTTGCGCGCGCGCTTGAGACCAACCTTCTTGCGCTCTTTCTCGCGCGCATCGCGGGTCAGCAACTTCGCGCGCTTGAGGGCCGGTCGCAGATCGGCGTCGAAGACGGTCAACGCCCGCGCGATCCCGTGGCGCACCGCGCCAGCCTGCCCGGACACGCCGCCGCCGACGACGCGCACGCTGACATTGAAGCGCTCGATCGTATTCGTCAGGCGCAGCGGCTGGCTGATCATGATCTGGTAGAGATCGCGACCGCCGAAGTAATCCCGCCCCGAACGACCGTTGATGATGACCTCGCCCGTGCCGGGGTACAGCCGCACTCGCGCCACGGCCTCCTTGCGCCGACCCGTGCCGTAGAAATATTCGGCCCGGTTCGAGCGGGCTCCCTGCGCTTCCTGCATCTGGTCCTTTCCTCCCTATTGACGAGTAGTCGGTAGTCGGTAGCCAGTAGTCAGTGTTACGTTCTAAGCGGATACGCGCCCGGCGAACTGAATGACGTTATCAGCGAGAAACTGATTACTGACCGCTAGTGACCGGCGACTCCCCTTACTCCGCAGCTGGAGCTACGGCGGACATCCCGCCAACGACTTGACCGCGCTTGTGGCCCTGGCTCATCAGTTCCAGACGGACCGGTTTCTGCGCCTCGTGCGGGTGCTCGGGGCCGGCATAGACTTTCATGTGCAAATAGATTTTTGCCCCGAGGCTATTCTTGGGCAACATCCCCTTCACCGCGCTCTCAAGGATTCGTGCCGGGTGCTTCGCGCGCATATCCTTCAACCGCGTGGACTTCAGGCCACCGGGGAAGTTCGAGTGCCGATAATAGATCTTATCGGTCTCCTTCGCGCCGGTCACGACGATCTTTTCGGCATTGACAACGACGACATAGTCGCCGCCATCCATGTGCGGCGTGAAGGTCGGCTTGCCCTTGCCGCGCAGCAACTGCGCCACGGTCGAGGCCACGCGGCCCAGCACCTGTCCTTCGGCATCGATCACGTACCAGCGCTGACCGGCTTTCGCCGCCGCCGCATTAGCGGAATAGGTCTTGGTCCCGATCGCCTTCATGGTTGCTCGCTCCTTAGCTCTCAGCCGTCAACTTTCGGCCTGTTCATCCGTCGTCCCACCGGCCTGCCCGTCGGCCAGGATCGCGCCGACCGCTGACGGCTGATCGCAGCCTGCGTACCCGACACGCCAGAGGGATAAGCCCTGCGGCGGCGCGGGAGCGGGGGCGAGAGCACGATTCCGCCTCCGCAGGACTGACTCGAACCACTCGGGCGTCCGCTTCCCCGACCCAACCTCGATCGCCGCGCCGACGATCGTGCGCACCATCTGCGGCAGGAAGCCGTTGGCGCGAATCCGGAACTCCAGGACTCGTCCCGCCGAATCGGGGTGTGCCGGCGTTCGGACCAGCCACCGGACCGCGTGGACAGCCCGCACGGTACTCCGCACCTGCACCCGCCCCGGCACCCCCAACCCCTGCCCCGCGAAGGCGGCGAAATCGTGCTCCCCGAGGAGCCTCGCCGTCGCCGCGTCGAGTGCGACAGGATCGAGCGACCGCACTATATGCCAGACCTGTCGCGCCAAAGCGGGGTGGCGCACCGGCGCATTCCAGACCTGATACCGATACTCGCGCCAGCGCGCATCGTAGCGGGCGTGGAACGCGCCATGGACCGTCTGCAAGCGCCAGATCGCCAGATCAGTCGGTAAGACCGCGTTGAGTGCTTTCAACAAGCGCTCGTCGGGCAGCGGCGACGCGACATCGCCGTGGGCGACTTGCCCGTCAGCATGGACCCCGCGATCGGTGCGCCCCGCGAACGTGACCGGTATCGCCCGCCCGGTGACGCGCTCCAAGGCGACGCTGAGTTCGCTCCCGACTGTGCGCCGCCCCGACTGCACCTGCGCCCCGAAGAAGGCGGCCCCGTCGTAAGCGAGGTCGAGGCGGACCCGGCGCGATGAGGCATCCGCCGTGACCCGAACGGCGAGGCCACCGGGCTGCGCCCCTTCGCTCGCTACCACCGCCCGGTCCACAACACCGCTTAGATCAGCTCGATCATCGCCATATCGGCCCCGTCGCCGCGGCGGGTGCCGAGCTTATAGATCCGGGTGTAGCCGCCGTTCTGCCCTTCGTAGCGCGGGCCGACGATGTCGAAGAGCTTGTCGCGCGCGACCTTATGCACCAGGCGATCCAGCACCAGCTTCCGATGGAAGGGGCTGTCCTCGCGCGCGATCGTGATCAACTTCTCGACCACCGGGCGCAACGACTTCGCCTTCGCCTCGGTCGTCGTGATCCGCTCATTCAGGATGAGCGAGATCGCCTGCTGGCGGAACATGGCTTTTCGTTCCTGCCAGTCTCGCCCGAATTTCCGCCCCGCCTTGCGGTGCCGCATCGTCCTATCCTCCCGCGCGCGGACCTCGGAATCCGCCTACTGACATCACTGAGCCCGAACAATTAACCCCGTCGTTATTGTGTAGTGTCCTGATCATCGCCGCCGTCTGCGATATCCCCAGCCAGGCCATCATCCTCATCGAGCAACGGCACGGACTCGGCATCGGCGGGCAAGAAGTTGTGCTCCTTGAGCTTGTCCCACAGCTCGTTGAACGAACGCGGACCGAAGTTGCGAATCGCCAGCAGATCGTCGCGCTCCATCTGGAGAACCTGCCCGACCCGCTCGATACCGCGACTCCGCAGCGCGTTGACGACGCGCGGCGAGAGGCCGAGATCCGACAGGGGCTTCGCCTCCGCCTCGGGCGAGATATACGGGCCATTAACACCGGGGGCCACGCTGACCTCGCGGTTGAACCCGGCGATCACCTGGCCATACTCGACGAGGATTTGTGCTGCCTGCGAGAGCGCATCGCCAGCGTCGATCGTCCCGTTAGTCACGATCTCGAGCGTCAGCTTGTCGTAGTCGGTCAGATGGCCGACACGAGTATGCTCGGTGAGATAGTTCACCTTGGTGATCGGCGTGAAGATCGCATCGAGCGGAATCTCACCGATCGTCAGGCTCTCCTGCGCCTCGGCGGGCCGGTAGCCTCGCCCGCGCTCGATCACCAGTTCCATCTCCAGCGTCGCGTCGGCGTTATCGAGCGTCGCCAGATGCAACTCCGGGTTGACGCACTCGATCTCGACCGGCCACTGCACATCACCGGCGGTCACTTCGCGCTCGCCATGCACGAAAACCCTGGCCCGGAGCTCACCGCGCACCTCGGTCACTTCGCGCAGGTTCACGCGCTTGAGATTCAGCACCAGCTCGGTCACATCCTCCTTGATGTTCGGGAGGGCCGAGAACTCATGCCAGACATCGGCGATTCGCACGCGCGAGACGGCCACACCGGGGAGCGAACGCAACAAAATACGCCGGAGCGCATTGCCGAGCGTCGTGCCGTAACCGGCCTCCAGCGGCTCGATCGCGAACCGCCCGTAGTTGAGGCCCGTCAGTTCGCGCTCGACCTTCATCTGTGCTATATCCAGCACTGACATTAACTTTCCTCCGTGTCCTCGTCAACGAACGACGAGGAGTGGTGTAATGCGCCGCTGGGTTCCGTCGGCGTCCGCCCGACCGAAGCGCCACGCGCGCGCCGCCCGCGCGGCCCGACCGGGGAAATCCCCCGCAGGGCCGCGCGGGCGGCGCGATCTACCGGTTGTAATGCTCCACGATCAGCTGCGCGCGAATCCCCTGCTCGGCATCTTCACGGGTGGGCAGCGAGACGACGCGCGCCGCCAGATTGGTCGGCTCCGGGCTGATCCACGCCGGGACCCGCGAACCGCTCCCGCCGCCGGGCAAACCAATATTCTGGAAGTACGTCAGCCGCCGACTCTCGGGGCGCACCGCGATCGTCTCCCCGACCTTCACGATGAAGGAGGGGATATCGGTCTTGCGACCATCGACCGTGATATGGCCGTGGTTAACGATCTGGCGCGCTTGCCGCCGCGTCGTGGCGATCCCCATCCGGTAGACGACATTGTCCAGGCGCCGCTCGAGTAGGCTGAACAGGTTATCGCCCGTCTCGCCGGGCATCCGCCGCGCGCGGTCGAAGGTGTTGCGGAACTGGCGTTCCAAGACGCCATACATGTAACGCGCCTTCTGCTTCTCGACGAGGTGCAGCCCATACTCCGAGACCTTGCGCCGCTTCGCATTCGGCCCGTGCTGGCCGGGCTGGAAGGAGCGGCGAGAGAGGATGCGCTGACCCTTCTCGGTGATCCCGAGATTAAGGCGTCGGCTGATCTTGCCGACCGGGCCAGTATAACGAGCCATCTAAATGATCTCCTTCCTCAGACCCGGCGCCGCTTCGGCGGTCGGCAGCCATTATGTGGGATCGGCGTCACGTCGGCGATCGACAGCACCTGCAAACCAGCGGCGGCGAGCGAACGAATCGCCGATTCGCGCCCGGCCCCCGGACCCTTCACGAAGACATCGACCTGCCGGAGCCCGTGTTCCATCGCCTTGCGCACCGCGTTCTCGGCGGTCACCTGCGCAGCGTATGGCGTGCTCTTGCGCGAGCCCTTGAAGTTGGCCGCGCCGGCGCTATCCCAGGCGAGGACGTTGCCCTGCTGGTCGGTCAGGGTCACGATCGTGTTGTTGAACGTCGCCTGGATATACGCCCGACCGCGAGGGATATTCTTGCGCTCTTTGCGCTTCCCCCGCTGCCGTCGTGGTGGTGCCGTCCCTTGCCGCCGCCGATCAGCCATTCCCCCTCCAAACTCACGCGTTCTTCATCGTACCTAGCACCCCTGGTCTAAAGGGCCGTTCGCGCAGTTGCGAACACCATCAGCCGAGAGTGTTGAGCGTCCTACTTCGTCGCCTTCTTCTTACCGGCGATCGCCCGCTTCGGACCACGGCGCGTGCGCGCATTGGTGCGGGTGCGCTGGCCGCGCGTCGGCAGGCCACGGCGATGCCGCAGGCCGCGATAACACCCGATGTCCATCAGGCGCTTGATGTTCATGCCAACTTGACGGCGCAGATCACCCTCGACCGTGATGTCGCGGTCGATCAGATCGCGCAGACGATTGACTTCCTCATCCGAGAGGTCGCGCACGCGCGTATCCGGGCTGACATTGCTCTGCAAGAGCAATTTCTTACTCGTCGTCGAGCCGATACCGAAGATGTACTGTAGACCAACCTCGACGCGCTTCTCGCGCGGCAAGTCCACACCCGCGATTCTCGCCATGCTACCCCCCGATGAGTGACAAAGTACGAATGATCGTGGTCCCCTGCCGTGTCATGGGAGAGCGACGAATCTATGACGACAGCGACGACGACTCTATTCGTCACTCGTCATTCGTCACTCCCCCTAGCCCTGACGCTGCTTGTGCGTCGGATCCTTGCTGCAAATCACCCGGATAATCCCGCGGCGCTTGATCACCTTGCAGGAGTCGCAACGCTTCTTCACCGAAGCCTGAACCTTCATAGTCTCCCCCTCGTTCGTCCACGTTCATGGCTATTGTCGTTCGCGGCCCACTTTCGCCACGATACGCCCTCGCCCGGCATCGAAGGGCGTGAGTTCCAGCCGCACCCGATCGCCCGGCAGGAGTCGCACGACGACCAGTCGCAATCGACCGCCTACGTGGGCGAGAATATCTCGACCATCATCGAGCGCAACTCGGAAGAGCGCATTCGGTAATGCTTCGACGATCGTCCCGATGATCGCTTCGCTCCCAGCAGCCATCAGCGGCCCGCGAGGCCACGATGGCAAAGAGCATGTGACGACCTGCCATTCGGCACGGCCGCCACGATCGGTGAGTATACCACAGGTTACCGCACTTGCGTCAAGATCTCCGCCGCACCGCGCGGCGTGATCGCGATTGTATGCTCGCAATGGGCCGCGACGCTGCCATCGGTCGTCACCGTCGCCCAGCCATCGGAGAGCACAACCCAGTCGGCCCCGCCGAGCGTGAAGATCGGCTCAATCGTGAAGGTCATCCCTGGTCGGAGGATCGGGCCGCTCCCGGCACCGCGTGTCACGACATTCGGCACCGAGGGGGCTTCATGCATCTCCCGACCGATCCCATGCCCGGTATACTCCCGCACGATCCCGTAGCCGCGCCGCCGCCCGTAACGCTCGATCGCCGCCGAGACATCGGCGAGGCGATTGCCCGCCCGCGCCACCGCGATCGCGGCGATCAACGCCCCCTCGGTATCGGCAATCAAGCGCGCGCGTTTCGGCGAGACGGGGCCAACCGGCACGGTGATCGCGGCGTCACCGTGCCAGCCGTCGAGGATCGCGCCGACATCGAGCGAGATGATGTCGCCCGGCTGCAACGCGCGCGAACCGGGGAAACCGTGAACGATCGTCTCATTGACCGAGGTGCAGACCGAACCGGGGAACGGTGTCGGGCCGGGGTAGCCGAGAAATGAGGGAGTCGCGCCGCGACCGACGATGAAGTCATGCGCCAGGCGATCGAGCGCGGCGGTCGTCGTCCCGGGTAGGCACGCCGCGTGCAGGACCGCCAACGTCTCGGCGACGAGCCCACCCGCCCGACGCATCCCTTCGAGCGCCTCATGGTCCTTCAGGACGACAACGTCGGTATCGTCAGTGCGTTGGGGGGCGATAGTACGCGCCAAGATCCGCTCCCGAGTATTACAGACTGCGCGGGCGGGGGCGAACAACGTCCCCCGCCCGCGCAGCATCACCAAGCTATGCGCGTGCCTACCCGGTCGAGCGGTCGTTCCTCAGCTCAGCGCGGTGAGCAAATCGCTCGTCACCCGATCGATCGGCGCATCGCCATTCACCTCGCGCACGATCCCGCGCGCCCGATAATATTCGAGCAACGGCTGCGTCTGGTCGTCGTAGAGACGTAACCGCTCGGTCAGCGCGGCATCGGTATCATCGGCCCGCTGGCGCAGATCGGTCGAACCGCAGACGTCGCAGACGCCCGCCATTTTGGGCGGCTTGGTGCGCAGGTTATAGATCGTGCCACAGTGCGCGCAGATGACCCGTTCGGTGACGCGCGCGATCAGGATCGCACGCGGCGCATCGAGATTGACGACCCGATCGATCCGCTGGCCGATCCCGTCGAGTTCGCTATCGAGGCTCTCCGCCTGCGCGCGATTACGCGGGAAGCCGTCGAAGAGCGCGCCCGCGAGGTCGGGTTCGTGGTGGGCAACCTGCTTCAATCGCTCGATCACCAGGCCGATCACCAGATCATCAGGGACGAGTGCCCCGCGATCGTAGTAGACCTTGGCGTCTTTCCCGAGCGGGGTCTCCGCCTTGATCGCCGCGCGGAGCAGATCGCCGGAGGCGACCCGCGTCAGGCGGAGTCGCGGCGCGACGATCTCCCCCTGCGTCCCCTTGCCCACCCCTTGCGGGCCAAGCAATATCGCGTTCAATACGTCCTCCAGTCGTCGGTCGTCGGTCGTCAGTCGTTAGTAGATAACGGGTATCGTTGAAGGCTTTTGCCTTCCGCTACTCCCGTACTCACTGACGACCGAAGACCGACGACCGACGACTCGTCCCTACTTGATGAAGCCCTCATAGTGACGCATCAAGAGTTGTGCTTCCAATTGGCGCATCGTATCGATCGCCACGCCGACAACGATCAGCAGCGAGGTACTGCCGAGGAAGAGCGTCTGCACCCCAGTGATCTGCGCGGCGATCCAGGGCAGCACCGCGACCGTGCCGAGGAAGAGGGCACCGACGATCGTGATCCGCGTCAGCACGCGGTTGAGGAACAGGTTGGTCGGCGCACCGGGGCGAATCCCCGGAATGAAGCCGCCATTCTTCTGCAAGTTCTCGGCGATATTCTGCTGCTGGAAGACGACGACCGTGTAGAAGTAGGTGAAGCCGACCACCATCAGGAAGTAAATGATCTGGTACTGGAGCGAGTTGGCATCGAAGACTCGCGCCAGGAAGTTCGCCGGTTCCCGCAGCCATTGCCGGTCGGAGGCGGTGAAGAGGTTGGCGATATAGCCGGGGAAGACCATGATCGAGACGGCGAAGATCAGCGGGATCATCCCGGCGGAATTGACCTTCAGCGGGATGTGCGTCGTCTGGCCACCGTACTGGCGGTTGCCACGAACGCGCCGCGCGTAGTTGACCTGGATCTTTCGCTGCCCCTCATTGATCAGCACGATCCCGACGATGGTGATCAGACCGAGCAGGATGAAGATCGCGATCCCGGCGATATTCTGCGTCAGGGTATCGCCGCTGACGAGCTGCCCGATCGAGGTGGGCAGATTGGCGACGATGCCACCGAAGATGATGATCGACACACCCTGGCCGATCCCGTTCTGGGTGATCAACTCACCGATCCAGACCAGGAACATCGTCCCGGCGGTCATCGAGATCAAGATCGCGATCGAGCGTAGGGCGGTGGCGCTATCGAAGAGGCCGAAGTTCGACAACACGCCCTGGCTCTTCATCAGCTGGCATTGGCCGAACGCCTGGAGGAGCGCCAGCGGCACGGTGGTGATGTGCTGATAGCGATTGAGCGTCGCGCGCCCCTGCTCACCTTCCTTGCTCAGTTCGTCGAGCCGCGGGATGATCGGCGTCAGGAGTTGGAAGATGATGCTGGCGGTGATGTACGGATAGACCCCCATCGCCGCGATCGAGAACTGGCGCAAGGCGCTTCCCGAGAAGAGGTTGAGCATCCCGAGGAGTTGGTTCTGCTGCAAGAGTTCGTCGAGACGGGCGAGATCCACCCCCGGTACCGGGATGTGGGCGACGATGCGGAAGACGATCAGCATCAACAGGGTGAAGATGATCTTTCGACGCAGATCGGGAATCTTAAAGGCGTTGAACACCGCCTGGAGCATGGTCGCCTCCGCGAGTGACGATCAATAGCTGACGATTTACAGACCATAAGGATAGCAGATCGGCGGCTAGCACACCGTCCTCACGGTGGCAATCACACCGCTGCCAACGCGCAGAAGAGTATCGAGAGCGCTGCTCAACCGCTCTCGATACCCTCGCCGCTCGCATTGGTACGGACCCGCGATGCAGAGCGCCACGCCGGGTCTGTGGAGGCGCTCAAGCCTGGTCCGCGTCGGATTCGTCGCTCGCCACCTCGGTCGCATCGCCCGCCGACGCGGGGGCATCGATCTCCTCGACCGAGCCGCCTGCGGCCTCGATCTTCGCGCGGGCACCAGCGGTCACCCGATTCGCGCGCACCTGGATCGGGCGCGTGATCTCGCCATCGCCGAGGATCTTCAGCGGGCGCGCCATATCGACAATACCGGCGCGCGCCAGGGCGGTCTGGTCGATCAGCCCTTCCAGTGCCAGCTCGTCGAGTCGCCCAACATTGACGATCTCGAACTCGACCCGGAAGTGATTCGTGAAGCCGCGCTTGTACGGCATCCGCTTCGCGATCGAGATCTGGCCGCCCTCGAAGCCGCGGCGGTTCATCCCGCTGCGCGCCTGCTGCCCCTTGGTACCTTTGCCTGCGGTCGTCCCCTGGCCGGAGCCGTTGCCACGACCGATACGTCGCTTATCCTTCTTCGCGCCCGGATTGGGCCGCAAGTCATGCTGCTGCATCGCTCATCCCTGCTTTCCCTGGCGGCGCAGACTAACCCTGCGCCGTGCCGTTCTCCTCGCCCTCGCCCTCGGCCTCGGCCTCGTCTTCCAACATCCCGAGGATCGCCATCAGCGCCTCGCGCTCGGCGATCCGGCGCTCGATCCGCGCCTGGAAGCGCTGGGTGCCGGTCTGCTGGCGCGGGGATGGGGTGTCCGACGCGACCTCCTCGACCGCGATCAGGTGGTTCACCTTGTTGACCATGCCCCGAATACCGGGCGTGTCGTTGTGGATGACCGACTGGCGGATACGGCGTAGCCCGAGCGACTGTACCGTGAGGCGCTGACTCTCGCGATACCCGATAGGGCTCTTCACCAGGGTAATTTTCAGCCGCCCAGTCGCCGCCGTGGTTTGTTCCTGCATCCTGATTTCTCCTCGTCAGTCGCGGGCGCGGCGGCCAACACGGGAACCCCGCTGGCAATCGCACGCCGCCGACCGCGCTACTCGGCACCCTTCTGCGCCAGCTTGGCGAAGCGCTCGCGCGGCAAGCCACGCCGCCGCGCGACATCGTTCGGCGACTCGAGTTCGCCAAGCGCCTTCATCGTCGCCTTGACGACGTTGACCGGGTTGTTGTTGCCGAGGGACTTGCTCACGATGTCGCGGATCCCGGCGGCTTCCAGCACGGCGCGCACCGCGCCGCCCGCAATCACGCCCGTACCGGGCGAGGCCGGCTTCAGCAGCACGCGCGAAGCCCCGAACGTCATCTCGATCTCGTGCGGGATCGTGCTGCCATTCATCGGCACGCGGATAAGATTCTTCTTCGCGCTCTCGACACCCTTGCGGATGGACTCGGGGACTTCGCCAGCCTTGCCGCCGCCGACGCCGACGTGGCCGCGCCCGTCACCGATGACCATCAGGGAAGAGAAGCTGAACCGGCGACCGCCCTTGACGACCTTCGAAACACGGTTGATCTGGACCACCCGCTCCTCGAGTTCCCCGATCTCGCCCTGATTGAGAATGATTGCCCTTCGTGCCTGCATTCGCTCGCTCCGTTCATAGTCGGTAATCGGTAGTCGGTAGTCGGTAGTGGCTGCGGCAGCGCTGCGTGCGCCCTGGGGGTATGCGGCTGGCCGTGAGTCACTACCGACTGCGCGCTAGAACTCTAAGCCACCCTCACGCGCCGCCTCGGCGACCGCCTTGACACGACCGTGGTAGAGGTAGCCACCGCGATCGAAGACGACGCGGGTGATCCCCTTCTCGCGAGCGCGCTCAGCGATCAGCTTCCCGACCGCCTGCGACTTCGCCATCTTGACTTGCCCACCGAGATCCTCGCGAACTGCCGTATCGATCGAGGAAGCGGCGACGAGCGTCTGGCCTTTCGTATCGTCAATAATCTGGGCGTAGATGTGCGCCGACGAGCGAAAAACGTTCAGGCGCAAGCGCTGCGGCGTCCCCGTGACGCGCTTGCGCACGCGCAGATGACGCACCTTACGCTCGGATAAGCGCTTCACACCCTTTTTGCTGACCATCGCTGAGCGATCCTTTCATGTGCGCGTGACGATTCCATCCGTCACACCCCGATTGAAGTACGAAGTACGAAGTTGGAAGTACGAAGTTGGGGGCGATCCTGTTATCCAGTTCGTACTTCGTACTTCAGCGTTCGTGCTTCTACTTACCGGCCTTGCCGGCCTTACCGGCCTTGCGGCGAACCTGCTCGCCAGCATAGCGGATACCCTTGCCCTTGTACGGCTCGGGCTTGCGGATGCGCCGGATCTGCGCCGCCATCTCGCCGACAAGTTCCTTATCGATCCCCTGCACCGAGACGCGATTGGTCCCCTCAACGGCGTAGTTAATCCCCGCCGGTGGGTCCATCCGCACCGGGTGGGAGAACCCGACCTGCAGGACGAGCACGTTGCCATCTTTCGCGGCGCGATAGCCGACACCGACGATTTCCAGATCCTTGCGGAATCCATCGGTCACACCGACGACCATGTTGCTGAGCAAGGATCGGGTCAGGCCGTGCAGCGCGCGATGCTCGCGATGATCGCTCGGACGCTTGACGGTGATATTCTCACCCTCGTGCTCAAGGAGCATTGCCGCGGGCAACTTCCGCTCGAGCTGGCCCTTCGGGCCTTTGACACGGACGAAATTCTCCTCACCAAACTCCAGTTGCACGGAGCTCGGGACGGGGATCGGCAGCCTTCCAATACGCGACATCTTCGCTCTCCTCAGAATCGTCAGCCGTCAGTCGTCGGTCGTCAGGGAGGAAACCCATCGACGATCCTCGACGGAAGACCAAGAACCCTAATACACCGTGCAGAGGACTTCGCCCCCGACGCCGCGACGGCGGGCTTCGTAGCCGGTCATCACACCCTGCGATGTGGTCACGATGGCGACACCCAGGCCGCTCTTGACCCGCGGCAATTCGTCCCGCCCGCGGTAGACGCGCAGACCCAGCTTGCTGACGCGCTTCAACTCGCGAATCGCGGGGCGCTTGTCGGGCGTGTACTTCAACTGGATCGTCAGCGTATTGAAGGGCTTGGCCTCGGTGATCTCATACCCGCCGATATAGCCTTCGTCGCGCATCACCTTGGCAATGGCGACCAGGATCTTCGTCGTGGGCATCGTCGTCTCGGGCTGGCGCGCCATACTGGCGTTGCGGATCCGCGTCAACATGTCGGCGATCGGGTCAGCGATGAATGGCATCGGTCTTCTTACTCCTCTTTCGCCCTTCCGGGTTTCTCTCAAGTGACCGGCGCTGCCAGCGTTGGAGTCAAAGCTGGTGGTCCCGGCCACCGCACGGGGGAGCGTCGCTACACCTCGTGCGCTTCCCGGTAGGCCATCCGGCGGGTTCTGCACACCCGCGACGCGATTAGAAACTCGCCTTGGTCACACCCGGCAGGCGGCCGGTGGAGGCCAACTCGCGGAAGCAGATCCGGCAGGTGCCGAACTTCCGCATATACGCGCGCGAACGCCCGCAGAGCTTGCAACGATTGTAGCCGCGCACGGTGTACTTCGGGGTGCGCGCCGCCTTCGCGATCATCGATTTCTTGGCCATCTACTCTCCCCATACCGAATGACGATTGCGGAATGACGCATGACGAATCCACCTTACGGTCGTTCTCGATTCGTCACTCGTCACTCGTCACTCGTCACTCGTTAGCGTCCCGCCTCCGCGCCGGGGGCGCGGAAAGGCATCCCGAGCAGCGCCAACAGTCGCCGCCCTTCCTCGTCGGTCTTCGCGGTAGTGACGAACGCGACCTCCAGGCCGCGAATCTTGTCAACCTTGTCGTAATCGATCTCGGCGAAGGCGATCTGCTCGCGCAGGCCGAGGGTGTAGTTCCCACGCCCGTCGAAAGCGTTCGCGGAGACGCCGCGGAAGTCGCGGATACGCGGCAGGGTGACCGCGACGAGCCGATCGTAGAACTCGTACATCCGGTCGCCGCGCAGGGTCACCTTGACCCCGATCGGCATCCCCTCGCGCAGCTTGAAGGCGGCGATCGAGCGCTTCGCCTTCGTCACGATCGGCTTCTGGCCGGTGATCAGTTGCACATCGTTGACGGCGGCATCGATCGCCTTGGCATTCGCGACCGCCTCACCGAGGCCGATGTTGAGCACCGCCTTTTCGAGCTTCGGCACCTGCATGACGTTGGTGTAACCGAAGTCGCGCATCATCTGCGGCACGACCTCATCGCGATAGCGCTCGCGCAGCCGGGCGACGTACTGGGTGGGGTTCTCCACTGTTGCCGACATCGACCTTACCTCTCGTTGCGCGTGCGCTGCGGCGACGGGATACTGGCATCGCACTTCTTGCAATAGCGCTCTTTCTTCCCGGCGGCATCCTCGCGGAACCCAACGCGGGTCGGCGATTCACAACTGGCGCAGAAGAGCATCACATTGGACACATGGAGCGGCGCTTCGATCTCCACGATGCCGGCCTGGCGTGCGCGCCCCTGCTTGAGATGCCGACGGACGATGTTCACGCCCTCGATGACGACGCGGTCTTTCTTGGGCATATTGGTCCGCACGCGACCACGCTGCCCCTTATTCTTACCGGAGACAACGAGAACCTCGTCCCCGCTGACAATCTTCTCAGCCATGACCTACTCCTAATGACGAATGGCGAATGGCGAATCGAGATGGCGCGTGACGACAGGTACAAAATGGACCGATTCGTCATTCGTCGCTCGTCGCTCGTCACAGCACTTCCGGCGCGAGCGACACG
The DNA here is from genome assembly GCA_902806415.1 of uncultured Thermomicrobiales bacterium. Lineage (GTDB taxonomy): Bacteria > Chloroflexota > Chloroflexia > Thermomicrobiales > CADCWN01 > CADCWN01. Next base: position 29,108 of record CADCWN010000211.1, read on the forward strand.
ATCCGCATGAAGCCGCGCTCGCGCAGTTCGCGCGCGACAGGGCCGAAGATCCGCGTGCCGCGCGGGTTACTCTGCGGATTGATGATGACCGCAGCGTTGTCATCGAAGCGGATATGCGAGCCATCCGTGCGGCCATATTCCTTGGCCTGGCGCACGATCACCGCGCGTACGACATCGCCCTTCTTGACCGCCCCGCCGGGCTGCGCCTGCTTCACCGAAGCGATGATGACGTCGCCCACGCCGGCATACTTGCGATTGCCGCCGCCGCCGCCGAGGACGCGGATACACATGATCGATCTGGCCCCGGAATTATCGGCCACGACGAGCCGAGTCTGCGTCTGAATCACCTATGCCCCTCCCGTCCGCTCGTGCGCCGCGCTGGGGAAATCCCGCAGCGCGGCACAGCCTGCAAGTATATATGCTGCTACCTTAGACGACCACCTGCCGCTGGATAATCTCGCGCACCACCCAGCGCTTGGTCTTCGAGAGGGGTCGGGTTTCCTCGATCCGCACCACGTCGCCGGCCTTGCAAAGGTTGCGCTCGTCGTGCGCGGCGAACTTGCTGGTGCGCTTCATCGCCTTCTTGTAGATCGGGTGCTGGCGGGTGTACTCGACGGCGACGATCACCGTCTTGTCCATCTTATCGCTGACCACGCGCCCGACCTTCATCTGGCGGCGGCTTTCCTGGCCGGGGCGCAACTCCTGATCGCGCAAGGCGCGTCCAGCGATGGTCCCCAGGACCTGCACCTCGGTCGTGCTCGACTCCAGCGGCGGGGGCAACGTCGCCTCGGCCTCGCTCACGGCAGGCGTGTTACGCGTCTCGTCGTCCTGCATACCTCAAACCTGTCCTTTCCATGCTCATTATCAGCCTGCGCGGGCTCACGTGTGAACCTATCAGCGCCGCCGCCGCGTCGTCCGCGCGCCCTGGGTACGCTCGTACTTCCGCTTGGCCAGCTTCTCCGCAGCCCTCTCGGCCCGCCGACGCTGGCGAATGCGATCGTTGGCGGCGAAGTAGGCTTCCGGGTCCACGGCGATCTCGCGTTCGCGCTGGATCGTCATCAGTTGGGCGATCGCCTTGCGTACGCGCCGCACCTCATGGAACGCCGTCAGCCGCCCGAGCGCGTTCTGGAAGCGCAGATTGCGCCACTCCTCGCGCTGATTCACGATCTCCTGGGCGATGTCCGCGTCGGACATCCCGCGCATCTCTTCGAGTTCCATCGTTTTCTCTTACTCCCTGGTCTCGTCACACACCGGTTGATAGCGTGGGGCGGGCGGCAATCTGCGCCGTGCGCTCTCCCACGCGCTGAACCGGCGGTAATCCTCAGCACCGCGCGATCAGTCGTCGGCACCAACCTCGACAGCCTCGATCACCTGCGTCTCGGCCTCTGCCTCGGCTTCCGCTGCCGCAATCGCCGCATCAGCGGCAGCCACGCCAATTTGCTCCCGCAGCACGAAGCGACTCTTCACCGGCAGCTTGAACGCCGCGCGCAGCAGCGCCTCTTTCGCCACATCCTCGCGCACGCCGGAAAGCTCGAACAGGATCCGGCCCGGCTTCACCACCGCGACCCAATACTCCGGCGCGCCCTTGCCGCTCCCCATGCGGGTCTCGGCCGGCTTCTGCGTGACCGGGGTATCGGGGAAGATCCGGATCCAGACCTTACCACCACGGCGCACATAGTTGGTGATCGCACGACGGGCCGCCTCGATCTGGCGGCTGGTGATCCAGCCCCCTTCGAGCGACTGGATCCCGAACTCGCCGAACGCGACGTAGTTGCCGCGCTGTGCCCTCCCGTCGGGCAGACGGCGATGCTGCTTGCGGTGCTTCACCCGCTTCGGCATCAACATACGGTTACTCCTCCTCTCGGAGCCGCCAGTCATCGCTCGTCAACCACCAGGAGGTGTTCATGCGCCTCTTCCTGACGACTGACGACTGACGACTCACGACCTACTTATCCCCAGCCGCCGGAGCGGGGGCGGGTTGCGCGCGACGTGTCTGCGGCGGAGCCTGCTTGGCTTCCGGCTGCATGTCGCCCTTGTAAATCCAGACCTTCACGCCGATGCGGCCATAGGTCGTGTGGGCGTGGACGACGCCGAAATCGATGTTGGCGCGTAGCGTTTGCAGCGGAACGCGACCGTTCATCTCCATCACCGAGCGCGACATCTCGGCCCCGCCGAGGCGACCGCTCACCTTCAGCTTGACCCCCTTGGCCCCGCGCCGCATCGCCTGCGTAACGGCGTGCTTCATCGCGCGGCGGTAGGAGACACGTCGGGTGATCTGCTCGCCGATGCTCTCGGCCACGAGGCGCGCATCCAACTCCGGCGTCTTGATCTCCTCGATCTTCAGGTGGACCTTGCGACCTGGCAGCTGGGCTTCGAGGAGCTTGCGAATCCGATCGACGTTGGCCCCCTGCTTGCCGATGACGATCCCCGGCTTGGAGGTGAAGACCGACACATCGACCTTATTGGCCTGCCGCTCGATCTCCACCTTCGAGATCCCCGCGCGCTGCAACTCGTGCATCACGAACCGGCGGATACGCAGATCCTCGTGCAGCAGTTCGGTGTAGTTGCGCCCCCCGTACCAGTTGGACTGCCAACCATGCACGTAGCCCAGCCGGAACCCAATCGGGTTAACTTTCCGTCCCATCCGTCTCCGTCACTTTCTCATCCGTATTCGCCGTCGGCGAGGCAGCCGGGGTCGCGGCGGGCGCGGCTGCGGCGACCGGACGCCGGGCGGCGCGTGTCGCGTTGCGGCGCTGGGCCGTTTCCTCGCGCTCCTCCACGATCACCGTGATGTGGCAGCTGCGCTTGATGATCCGGTTGAACCGGCCACGAGCACGGAACTCGCCGCGCTTCAACTGCGGGGCATCGTCGGCGAAGATATATTTCACGTAGAGCGCACTCGGATCGAGGTCGTAATTGTTCTCGGCGTTCGCCGACGCCGACTTCAGCGTCTTGGCGATGATCGGTGCGGTCTTCTGCGGCAGGAACCGCAGAATCGCCATCGCCGCGCCGACGTCCTTGCCTCGCACCGCGTCGCAGACAAGGCGTGCCTTGCGCGGCGAAACGCGAATGTTCCTGGTGATCGCGCGTACTTCCATGTCCCCCCCTTCTGCGTGAGAGAGTGGGCCGTTGCTCAACCGTCGGACGGAGCGGCGACCCGTTCGCCAGGCTCGCTACCGACGTTCCCAACCAACCCGGCTCCTCACACCTCCACAACGCTAGCGTCGGCCCGACGAACGGGCAGCATCCTTCCCGTGACCGCGATACGTGCGGGTCGGGGCGAACTCGCCCAGCTTATGCCCGACCATCGGCTCGTTGACGAAGACGGGGACATGGCGCCGACCATCGTGGACGGCAATCGTGTGGCCCACCATCTCCGGGAAAATCGTCGAGTCGCGCGACCAGGTGCGCACGACGCGGCGCTCGTTGTTCGTGTTCATCTTCTGAACCTTGTCCAGAAGCTTCGGATCGATGAAAGGTCCCTTCTTGGAAGACCGGCCCATGTATTTCCCCCTGGTGAAGTACGAAGTACGAAGTAGGCAACGGCACCGAGTGGATTCAATTCGTACTTCGTACTTCGTCGTTCGTACTTCCCTAGCGGCCCGTGCCGCGACGACGCACGATATACTTATTGGTCGACTTGTTGCGGCGCGTGCGATAGCCCATCGCCGGCTTGCCCCACGGTGTCTTCGGCTGGCCACCAATCGGTGCCTTACCCTCACCACCACCGTGCGGGTGATCACGCGGGTTCATCACCGAGCCGCGGACGGTCGGGCGCTTGCCGAGGTAGCGATTGCGCCCGGCCTTGCCGATCGTGATGTTCTGATGATCGACGTTACCGACCTGCCCCAGCGTCGCCATACAGTCCATCCGCACGATGCGGACCTCGCCGGACGGCATGCGCAGTTGGACCTCCTCGCCGACCTTGGCGAGCACCTGCGCCGAGGCACCGGCGCTACGGACCATCTTGCCACCCTGGCCGGGATTCAACTCGACATTGTGGACCTGCGTACCGAGCGGGATATTCCGCAGCGGCAGGGCGTTCCCGGCGCGAATCTCGGCGGTGGGGCCGGACATCAACGTATCGCCGACACGGATCCCGACCGGCGCGAGGATGTACCGCTTCTCGCCATCGGCGTACTGCAACAGCGCGATCCGGGCCGAGCGGTTCGGGTCGTACTCGATGGAGAAGACCTTGGCCGGCACACCGACCTTGTTCCGCTTGAAGTCGATGAGTCGGTACATCCGCTTGTGGCCACCGCCACGGTGCCGGGTCGTGATCCGCCCCTGGTTGTTCCGACCGGCGTGCTTCTTCAGCGGCTCGATCAGGCTCTTCTCGGGCTTGCTGCGCGTGATCTCCTCGAATGTCGAGACTGACATCCCGCGTCGACCGGGCGACGTGGGCTTGTACTTCTTGATCGGCACGTCGTTTGCTCCCTCCCGGAATAGCGAGGTGATCAGGCGTTCTCACGCCTCATCGCCCCTCCCGGACCTTGGCCCATTTGCAGCGGGCCGACTATCCGTCGAGTCGTCAGTTCTCAGTCGTCAGTCGTCAGAGATCGTACCCCTGGCGACTGGCGACTGGCAACTGGCGACTACGTCTCGAAGATGTCGATCGTCTGCCCCGTTTGCAGGGTGACGATCGCCTTCTTCCAACCGGGGACCGAACCGATGGTTCGACCCCGCCGCCGCTCCTTGCGCGGCATGTTCATCGTGTTGACCGCCTTGACCTTCACGTTGAACGTCTTCTCGATCGCCTCGCGAATCTGGATCTTGTTCGCCTCGCGATGGACCTCGAAGGTATACTGCCCCAACTCGATTAGCCGGGTCCCCTTCTCGGTGATCAGCGGACGGATCAGGACATCGTGGAAACTCGAAATGCTCGCCATTACGCCGCCCTCCTGACCATCCGCAGACGCTCCTCGCTCTCCTCGCCCCAGGTCTGCTCGATGTAGCTGATCGCCTCACTATCGAGGATGAGGCGGGCATTCTTCAGCAGGTCGTGCAGGTTGAGGTAGTTGACCAGCAGCGTCTTGACCTCGGGCAAGTTCGACGCGGCGCGAATCAGGTTCTCCTGCTTCGCGCCCGTCGCCACCATCGTGCCGCGCGCGTCGCCGAGCAGGCCCAGCAACGCGATCATCGACTTCGTGCGCCCCTCGAGCTCGGTGAACGAATCGATCACCACGATCTGCCCACCGCGCGCCTTCTCGGACAGGGCCGAGCGGAGGGCCAGCCGACGCATCCGCTTCGGCAGCGCCTGCGTGTAGTCGCGCGGCTTGGGGCCGAACGTGACACCGCCATGTCGCCAGTGCGGCGCGCGGGTCGAACCCTGGCGGGCGCGACCGGTCCCCTTCTGCTTCCAGGGCTTGCGGCCACCGCCGCTGACCTCGCCACGGGTCTTGGTGCTGTGCGTGCCGAGGCGCTTGTTCGCGTGCTGCCGCACCAGCGCCTGGTGCATCACCGCCGTGTTCGGCTCGATGCCGAAGACGAACTCGCTGACTTCGATCTGGCCGGTGACCTCACCGTTCAAGTTCAGGACATCGATTTGCATCGTCGTTCTCCAAAGGAAGTGAGAAGTCAGCGAACGGGCGGACAGGTCATCCCCATCGCGCGGCCCGCTCGACCCTTCCAACTCCTCACTTCACCGCCGCAGCCTCGCGACGCTTGATCGCACGGCGCACCAACAACAGCCCCTCATTCGGCCCGGGGACCGAACCTTTCACCAGCAGGACATTGCGCTCGGCATCCACGCGCACGACGCGCAGATTCTGCACCGTCACCCGCTCGTGACCCATGTGACCGGCCATCCGCTGGCCCTTGAAGACCCGACCGGGGGTCGTGGTCGCGCCGATCGAGCCGGGCGCGCGCGCGCGGTCGGACTGACCGTGCGTCTTCGGGCCGCCCTTGAAGCCGTGACGCTTCATGACGCCCTGGAAGCCCTTCCCCTTCGAGGTCCCGGAAATGTCTACCTCATCATTGACGCTGAAGAATGACGCATCGATCGTCTGGCCGACCGTGTACTCGTCGTCGCCATCGTTCTTCATGTCGCGCAAGTGGCGCGACTGCGCGCCGCTCGCCTTGAGGTGGCCGCGCTCGGGCTCATTGAGGCGCTTCTTGTGGCCGAAGCCGAGCTGCACCGAGCGGACCCCATCCTTCTCGACGGTCTTGATCTGCGTCACGACGCATGGGCCAACTTCCAGCACCGTCACCGGCACCGTCTCGCCCTGCTCATTGAAGATTTGGGTCATCCCCAGCTTGCGCCCGAGTAATCCCTCGATCATTCGCCTCTGATCCCCTTCCCCATTGGCTCGGTGACGCGCCTCGTGCGCGACCGATCCCGAGCGTGAGAGCGCCGACCACCTGTCGGCCCTGTTATGGCCAGGCCGACTACCGCAGGCTCGCCCCGGTAGCCGGCCTTGATCCCGAAATTAGAGCTTGACCTCGATATCGACGCCAGCCGGGAGATTGAGGCGCATCAGCGCGCTGATCGTCTTCTGGCTCGGCTCCAGCACATCGATGAGGCGCTTGTGCGTCCGCATCTCGAAATGCTCCTGCGAATCCTTGTCGACGAACGGCGAGCGCATCACGGTGTAGCGCTCGATTCGCGTCGGCAGGGGCACCGGGCCAGCCACCTTCGCGCCGGTACTCTCGGCCGTCTCGACGATCTTCACCGCAGCCTGATCGAGAATCTTGTGATCATACGCCTTGAGGCGGATGCGGATCTTCTGGCTCGGCTTCTTTGTCGTGGCCATGATTTCTCCCTATCCTCTTCGCGCCTAGGCGATGATCTCGGTGACGACGCCGGCGCCGACGGTGCGCCCGCCCTCGCGGATGGCGAAGCGCAGCCCCGCCTCCACCGCCACCGGCACGATCAGCTCCACGTCCATCTGGATGTTGTCCCCCGGCATCACCATCTCCA